>SHVY01000003.1 GCA_009694045.1 Alphaproteobacteria bacterium
AATGGCGGAACCTGCCCGTAAAGTTCCACGCCCTTCATCCCACCGCCCTCTGCACGCCATGCAAAGAGCTATCCGCCGAGGCATTTTGCTCCGGCGCAACCAGACAATCCGCCCGCTTCACTGAGGGATTTTCTCTCCGGCGCTTACACAAGTCGCTATCGAACGCAATGAATGTCGTCGTAACATCTCGAAAAATGGCTCAAAGATTGGATTACAGCGCCATTCGGCGCAAGCGGACGTAATGGAGCGATACAACCAATTTCAGACTTAGGATCTGGTTCCCACAAGGATTGGGAGTTCGAGTCTCCCCGCCCGCACCACGAATCGCCGAGCCCAGGAACAGAGGACAGCCATGGACTACCGCTATCTCGGCAAGGTCGATCACCTTATCCACGATCTGATCAAGGAGGAGGAAAGGCGCCAGAAGCACGGGCTCGAGCTCATCTGTAGCGAGAACTACGTCAGCGCCGCCGTGATGGAGGCGATGTCGAGCGTCCTCAACAACAAGTACAGCGAGGGCTATCCCGGCGCGCGTTACTACGGCGGCAACGAGGTCATGGACAAGATCGAGTCCGAGGCGATCGCGCGGGCGAAGACGCTATTCCGGGCGGCCCACGCCAACGTCCAGCCCCATGCGGGCGCCCCGGCGAACATCGCCACCTATTTCGGGTTGTGCGAACCGGGAGCCACGATCCTGGGCATGGACCTCAGCCACGGCGGGCACCTGACCCACGGCCATCCGGTGACCCACATCGCCAAGGTGTTCCGCTTCGTCCGCTACAAGATGAAGAGCGTCGAGACCGGCGAGATCGACTACGACGAGATGCGCCGGGTCGCCATCGCCGAGAAACCGAAGATCGTGCTGGCGGGGTTTTCCGCCTATCCGCGCGAGCTGAACTACAAGGCGATGCGCGCGATCGCCACCGAGGTGGGGGCGTACGCCGTGGCCGACATGGCCCACATCGCCGGACTGATCGCCGGGGGTGCCGCGCGCAACCCGTTCGACGACGGATTCGACGTCATCCTGACGACGACCCACAAGAGCCTGCGCGGGCCGCGAGGCGGCATGATCCTGACCGCCACGCCGGAGCTCGGGAAGAAGATCGACAAGGCGGTGTTCCCGGGCTTCCAGGGCGGCCCCATCATGCAGATGATCGCGGCCAAGGCCGTCGCCTTCAGGGAAGCGCTGCAACCGGAGTTCAAGGTCTATGCCCGGCAGATCGTGGTGAACGCCAAGGCGTTGGCGGAGCGGTTGATGGAACAGGGAGTCAAGCTCATCACCAACGGTACCGACAACCATCTCATGCTGGCCGACGCGGTGGCGAGCTTCGGCTGCCACGGCGGCGAGGCCCAGACGATCCTCGACGAGGTCGGCATCACCCTGAACAAGAACATGATCGCCGACGACAAGCGGCCGGCGATGAGCCCGTCCGGGATCCGGCTCGGCACACCGGCGCTGACCACCCGCGGCATGAAGGAAGCCGAGATGCGCCAGGTCGCCGACTTCATCGTCCGGGCGATCCGGGCCGGTTCCAACGACGAGCTGCCCCGCATCCGGAAGGAGGTCGAGGAGCTGGCCCTGCGCTTCCCGGTGCCGGGGATCGCCTGACGGGAGCAAGGGTCCACCCGAGGATCGGGATTCCGTCAGGCTCTGGGTTTCCTACGGTCGGCCGCTCGGCTTGACCGTGGCCGCGAAAGCCTTTACGTCGGGCCATCCCTAAGCTCCGAGCCCATGGCTCCGAGCGTATCTGGATTGACGAAGCGATGCAGGTCACCGAAACACTCACCGAGGGACTGAAGCACGAGCTTAAGGTCGTTGTCGGCGCGCACGACATCGCGGGCCGTGTCGCTGGGCGCTTGGCGGAACTCGGGCGCACTGTGAAGCTGCCTGGCTTCCGGCCGGGCAAGGTCCCCGCCAACCTGATCAAACAGCGGTTTGGCCAGCAGGTGATGGGCGAGGTGCTGCAGGAGACCCTGAGCGAAACGTCGCAGAAGGCGGTGCAGGACAAGGGCCTGCGTCCCGCCATGCGGCCGCAGATCAAGGTGACCAACTTCGCCGAAGGCGCGGACCTCGAGTACGAGCTTTCGCTCGAGGTGATGCCGGAGATCGTGCCGGGCGAGTTCGGGGATCTGGTGTTGAGTCGCCCGGTCGTCGAGGTCGGCGAGGCGGACATCGACGAGGCACTGCAGCGGATCGCCGACAGCAACAAGCGCTTCAAGCCGGCGCCGGAAGGGCAACTCTCGGCACCCGGTGATCAGATAGTCATCGACTTCGTCGGTTCTCTTGAAGGATCCGAGTTCGCGGGCGGCAAGGGTACGGACCAGACGGTCGAGATCGGCGCCGGCATGATGCTGCCCGACATGGAGAACGCGTTGACCGGGCGGCGGACCGGCGACAAGTTCGAGGCCGACGTATCGTTTCCGGCGGACTACGCCGCCGCGCATCTCAAGGGCAGGACCGCGCACTTCGCGATCACGGTCAAGGATCACAAGGTTCGCGAGCCCGTGACGGTCGATGATGACTTCGCCAAGCGGCTCGGCCTCGCCGACCTCGGCGCATTCAGAGAAGACCTGCGCAAGCGCCTGTCCGATGACTATGGGCGCATCAGCCGTGCGCGGGTCAAGCGGCAGCTTCTCGACGCGCTCGCGGAACGCCACAGCTTCGTGGTGCCTGGCGGAATGGTCGATATGGAGTTCGCGGCCATCTGGCGTCAGGTGAAGGGCGAGCTTGATAGCGCGAAGACCGCCGAGCCCACCGGCCATGCCCACGATCATGAGCACGACCACGAGCACCAGCATGATCGCGACCATGATCATGATCATGGCCACGAGCACCATCACGACCATGCTTATGATCATGACCATGACCATGAGCATCACGCTGAACCCGCACCCCAGAGCGAGGAAGGGACGAAACTCCAGCTTGAGTACCGCGGGATCGCGGAGCGGCGGGTGCGTCTCGGGCTTCTGCTCGCGGAAGTCGGGCGGCGCAACAATATCGATGTCGCCAATGACGAGATCAGCAAGGCGTTGCTTGCTCGGGCACGGGGTTTTCCGGGCCAGGAGCGCAAGGTCTTCGAGTACTACACGAAGAACCCGACGGCGATGCAGGAGATCCGGGCCCCCCTGTTCGAGGACAAGGTGGTTGACCACATCCTGTCGCTGGCACGGATCACCGACCGGACGGTGTCGATACCCGAGCTGCTGCGCGAACCTGACGACGCGCCGCCCGCGGACGACGGCGCCAAGGCCGAGGCGCCAGAAGTGAAGGCCGAGGAAGCCGCGCCGGCGCCAGAGAAGCCAGAGAAGAAGAAGCGCGCAAGCAGCCGCGCGAAGAAACCCACGGCGACCGAGGGCTGAGCGCGTCGCGACCCCAGTGAGTGAGATGATGAGCGATCGACTCGAGACACAGATGAATACGCTGGTGCCGATGGTGGTCGAGCAGACCGCCCGCGGGGAGCGAGCCTATGACATCTATTCCCGACTCCTCAAGGAGCGGATCATCTTCCTGAACGGGGTGGTGAACGACTACGTCGCGAGCCTTGTCGCCGCACAGCTCCTGTTCCTCGAATCCGAGAATCCGTCGAAGGACATATCCGTCTACATCAACTCGCCGGGCGGGGTGGTGACGGCCGGTCTCGCCATCTACGACACCATGCAGTACATCCGGCCGAAGGTGTCCACCCTGTGCCTCGGTCAGGCGGCGTCGATGGGGTCGCTTCTGCTGTGCGCCGGCGCCAAGGGTTCGCGTTTCGCCCTGCCGCACGCGCGGATCATGATCCACCAGCCGTCCGGCGGCGTGCAGGGCCAGGCCACCGACATCGAGATTCAGGCCCGCGAGATCCTCGAGATGCGCAAGCGCCTGAACGGAATCTACGTCAAACACACCGGTCAGGACGTCGCGGTCATCGAGCAAAAGGTCGAACGCGACACGTTCATGTCGGCCGAAGAGGCGAAGGTCTTCGGTTTGATTGACGAGGTCATAACCCGGCGTCCGGACCTCCCGGCCGATACCCCGGTGTGACGGCCGTCACAGCAGGAGTGGCAAACGCGCGGTCTACTTAACTGCTTGTTGAGCGGGTCCGGTCACCATGGCGATCGGTCGGGGCGCAGCAGTTTCGACTGTTGTCGAGCCGCAGCAGATGTGGCTAACATGCCACGTCGAGGAAGGAATCCTGGAGCGGAGTCGCGATGACCAAGTCCAGCAGCACTGACTCGAAGAGCACGCTCTACTGCTCGTTCTGCGGCAAGAGCCAGCATGAGGTCCGCAAGCTGATTGCCGGGCCGACGGTGTTCATCTGCGATGAATGCGTCGAGCTGTGCATGGACATCATCCGCGAGGAGCACAAGAGCTCGCTGGTGAAATCGCGCGATGGGGTGCCGTCGCCACGGGATATCTGCAAGGTGCTCGACGACTATGTCGTCGGCCAGGCGTACGCGAAGCGCGTGCTGTCGGTCGCCGTGCACAATCACTACAAACGCCTCAATAACGGCGCTCGCTCCAGCGAGGTGGAGCTCGCGAAATCGAACATTCTCCTGATCGGCCCGACCGGCTGCGGCAAGACTCTGCTCGCGCAGACGCTCGCGCGCATCCTTGACGTGCCCTTTACCATGGCCGATGCGACGACGCTGACCGAAGCCGGTTACGTCGGCGAGGATGTCGAGAACATCATCCTCAAGCTGGTCCAGGCCGCCGACTACAATGTCGAACGGGCACAGCGTGGCATCGTGTTCATCGACGAGGTCGACAAGATCGCCCGCAAGTCGGACAACCCCTCCATCACCCGCGACGTTTCGGGCGAGGGGGTGCAGCAGGCGCTCCTCAAGATCATGGAGGGGACGATCGCCTCGGTGCCGCCCCAGGGTGGGCGCAAGCACCCGCAGCAGGAGTTCCTGCAGGTCGACACCACCAACATCCTGTTCATCTGCGGCGGCGCCTTCTCCGGCCTCGAGAAGATCATCACCAACCGCAGCCAGGGCACGTCGATCGGCTTCGGGGCGACCGTGCGTTCGCCCGACGATCGGCGCACCGGGGAAGTCCTGCGCGACATCGAACCCCAGGACCTGCTGAAGTTCGGCATGATCCCCGAGTTCGTCGGGCGCCTGCCGGTGCTGGCGACGCTCGAGGATCTCGACGAACCGGCCCTCATCGACATCCTGACCAAGCCGAAGAACGCTTTGGTGAAGCAGTACCAGAAGCTGTTCGAGATGGAGGACGTCAGGCTCAAGTTCACCGAGGATGCCTTGCGCGAGGTGTCCAAACGCGCCATTGCCCGCAAGACGGGGGCACGTGGCCTTCGCTCCATCCTTGAAGGCATCCTGCTTGATACCATGTTCGACCTCCCGGGCTTCAACGGCGTGGAGGAGGTCGTGATCAATCGCGAGGTCGTCGATCAGCGGGCACAGCCGTTGTTGATCTACGCCGATCGGGCGGAAGGCGCCGGGGCGACGGCCTCGCGCGGGTCTTGATTTTGCGACCTTCGGAACCAAGTAGCCCTGGTGACGGGAGCCCCTGCGCGATGCTCCAGCGGAACAACTAGGGTGGGTACCCGCTTGCGACCCGGTGCCAAAACCCCAAGAACAATGAGGATCTAGCGTGGAACTCGCTCGCGGTGCCATCTATCCAGTCCTGCCTTTGCGGGACATCGTCGTCTTCCCCCACATGATCGTGCCGCTGTTCGTCGGCCGCGAGAAATCGGTGCGCGCGCTCGAGGACGTGATGAAGGCTGACAAGCAGATCCTTCTCGTCGCCCAGAAGAACGGCGCGCAGGACGACCCAGGGATGGAAGACATCCACGCGATTGGGACGATCTCGACGGTTCTGCAGCTGCTCAAGCTGCCCGATGGGACCGTGAAGGTCCTGGTCGAAGGTGGCCGGCGGGCCCGGGTGGTGCGGTTCACCGACAACGCCGACTTCTTCGAGGCGATCGCCGAGGACATGTCCGACAAGCCCTTGGATCCCAAGGAGATCGAAGCCCTGAGCCGGGCGGTGATCAGCCAGTTCGAGGAATACGTCAAGCTCAACAGAAAGGTGCCGCCCGAGGTTCTGGTGTCGCTCAACCAGATCGAGGACGCGAGCAAGCTCGCCGACACGATCTGCTCGCATCTGGCGGTCAAACTCGCCGGGAAGCAGGAGCTGCTGGAGATGGGCAGTGTCGTCGATCGGCTGGAACGGATCTTCAGCCTGATCGAGAACGAGATCGGCGTGCTGCAGGTCGAGAAGCGGATTCGCGGCCGGGTCAAACGCCAGATGGAGAAGACCCAGCGCGAGTACTATTTGAACGAGCAACTCAAGGCGATTCAGAAGGAGCTTGGCGACGGCGAGGAATCGCGGGATGAGGCCCGCGAACTCGAGGATCGCATCAACAAGGTCAAGCTCACCAAGGAAGCACGCGAGAAGGCGCTGGCCGAACTCAAGAAACTCAAGAACATGAGCCCGATGTCGGCGGAGGCGACCGTCGTCCGCAACTACCTGGATTGGATGCTGTCGATCCCCTGGTCGGATCGCACCCGCCTGAAGCGTGACATCAAGAACGCGGCCAGGATCCTCGACGAGGACCACTACGGCCTGGAGAAGGTCAAGGAGCGGATTCTCGAGTACTTGGCGGTCCAGCAGCGCAACCCGAAATCGCGGGGGCCGATCCTCTGCCTGGTCGGGGCGCCGGGCGTCGGCAAGACCTCGCTCGGCAAGTCGATCGCTCGGGCCACCGGGCGCAACTTCGTGCGCATGTCGCTCGGCGGGGTCCGGGACGAGGCTGAAATCCGCGGCCACCGGCGCACCTACATCGGTTCGATGCCGGGCAAGGTCGTCCAGGGCATGAAGAAGGCGAAGTCGTCGAATCCGCTCTTCCTGCTCGACGAGGTCGACAAGATGGGTGCCGACTGGCGGGGCGATCCGGCGTCGGCCCTCCTCGAGGTTCTCGACCCGGAGCAGAACCAGGCGTTCAACGACCATTACCTCGAGGTCGACTACGACCTCAGCGACGTGATGTTCGTCACCACGGCCAACACGACGCGCATCCCGCCAGCTCTGCTCGATCGGATGGAGCTCATTCGCCTGTCGGGCTATACCGAGGACGAGAAGGTCAAGATCGCCGAGCGCCACCTGATCAGCAAACAGCGCAAGACCAACGGATTGCGCCCATCCGAGTGGACGATCACCGATGGCGCGCTGCGCGATCTCATCCGCTACTACACGCGCGAAGCCGGCGTCCGCAGCCTGGAGCGGGAGATCGGCAACCTGCAGCGCAAGGCGGTGAAGGAGATCGTCGCCAAGAAGAAAAAGCGCATCGCGGTCACGCAGCGCAGCCTGCCCCGCTATGCCGGCGTGCGGCGCCACCGTTACGGCGAGGCGGAGCTCGAGAACCTCGTGGGCGTGACGACCGGGCTCGCGTGGACCGAAGTCGGCGGCGAGTTGCTGTCGATCGAGGCCCTCGTGCTCCCAGGCAAGGGCAAGATGACCATCACCGGCAAACTCGGCGACGTCATGCAGGAGTCGGTGCAGGCGGCGAAGAGTTGGGTGCGTTCGCGCTCGATATCGCTCGGCATCATCCCGCCGGTGTTCGAACGCAAGGACATCCACATCCACGTACCCGAGGGCGCCACGCCGAAGGATGGGCCTTCGGCCGGCATCGCGATGTGCGTGTCGATCGTCTCGGCGCTCACGGGAATTCCGGTGAAGTGCTCGGTGGCGATGACCGGAGAGATCACGCTGCGGGGGCGCGTCCTGCCGATCGGCGGGCTGAAGGAGAAGCTTCTGGCCTCTCTGCGCGGCGGAGTGAAGACTGTGCTGATCCCGAAGGAGAACGAAAAGGATCTCGAGGAGATTCCCGACAACGTGAAGAAGGGACTCGAGATCATTCCGGTGTCCACGGTCGATGAAGTCCTTCGGCACTCACTCGCATCCGCGCCGCAGCCGATCGAGTGGACGGCGGATGATGTCGTCGCACCCGCGCCGGCGCCGGCAAGCGTCGCCGCCACCGACGTCGTGACGCACTGATCGGGGCGTGGGAGCAGTCGTTGACGACGGCTGAGTCCGCGATCTAGACTTCGCGTCTTGCTGTAGCGGCGCAGAGCGACGCTACAGCGTTACCAGTCCAGCCACGAGGGAAGGGTACTGAAGTGAACAAGAATGATGTGATTGCGAAGGTCGCCGACAACGCGGGGATTACGAAGGCTCAAGCCACACGGGCCGTCGACGGTGTGTTCGATGTGATCAAGGCAACTCTCTCGAAGGGCAAGGAGGTGCGTCTGGTCGGGTTTGGGACATTCCATGTGACGCGGCGCGCGGCGTCCCAGGGACGCAATCCCCGGACCGGTGCATCGATCAAGATACCTGCTTCGAAGCAGCCGAAGTTCCGCGCCGGCAAGGCTCTCAAGGACGCCGTCAACAAGTAGGTCGTCGAATCCGGAATTGACAATTGACCCGGCCCGCGCGAGCGGGTTGGGTCGGGCGATTAGCTCAGCTGGTAGAGCATCTCGTTTACACCGAGGAGGTCGGCGGTTCGATCCCGTCATCGCCCACCGGTCGTATGCGCCGGTAGGAATGTGTCGATGACCAAATTGGAACGCACCGATGCCGAATGGCGAGCCCTGTTGACGCCCGAGCAGTATCGGGTGTGCCGGCGGAAGGGAACCGAGCGTGCCTTCACGGGCGCGTATAACGACTGCCACGACGACGGCGTATACCGCTGTGTCGCCTGTGGGGATGTGGTCTTCGATTCCCGGACGAAGTTCGACTCGGGCACGGGATGGCCGAGCTTCACGGGGCCGGCCTCGCCCGAATCGGTCGGTTCCGATGAGGATCGCAGCTTCTTCATGCGACGCACCGAGGTCCATTGCGCCACGTGCGACTCACACCTTGGACACGTGTTTGAGGACGGTCCTGCCCCTACGGGCTTGCGCTACTGCATCAATTCCGTGGCCCTGAAACTCGACCACCGGGCCTAAGGCGGCTTTACAGTGAATCGCGTCATGAAGTCGCTTTAGGTTAGTGTTCTTTCGCGTGTCCGCTCGGCGAAGGGGTGCCCACCTCGCCAGGACATGCGCTGGAAGCCGGGTCGATCGGGGGCATCGCTTGACTTGCAAGACCGCGGTAAAGTACACGGACCGCGGGTTGTATCGGGGGCGTAGCTCAGTTGGTTAGAGCGCCGGCCTGTCACGCCGGAGGTCGCGGGTTCGAGTCCCGTCGCTCCCGCCACGTTCGGGCGTATACGATGGCGATTGGGGAACCAGAATCGGGCCATGAGCGATCTGCTCGCTGACTATCTCCCCATCCTGATCTTCCTCGGGATCGCCGTCGCGCTTGCAGGCGCGATCGTGGGTGCTTCGTACCTGATCGCGCCGCAGCGTCCGGATGGCGAGAAACTGTCGTCGTACGAATGCGGCTTCGACGCCTTCTCCGATGCGCGCGGGCAGTTCGACGTGCGCTTCTACCTGGTATCGATCCTGTTCATCATCTTCGATCTGGAAGTCGCCTTCCTGTTTCCCTGGGCCACCTCGCTCGGGGAGATCGGTGCATTCGGCTTCTGGTCGATGGTCGTGTTCCTCGGTGTCCTCACCATCGGCTTTATCTACGAGTGGCGCAAGGGAGCCCTGGAATGGGAGTAGAGGCGATCGCGGCTCCGATCCCGCGTGAAGGTCACGTCGCCCTCTTCCAGGAGGTCAACGCGGAGCTGGACGATCGCGGATTCGTCGTGGAGCAACTCGACAAGCTGGTGACGTGGGCGCGGACGGGATCCCTCTGGCCCATGACGTTCGGCCTCGCGTGCTGCGCGGTCGAGATGATCCACGCCTACTGCAGCCGCTACGACCTGGACCGTTTCGGCGTGGTGCCGCGGGCCAGTCCGCGCCAGTCGGATGTCATGATCGTCGCCGGCACCCTGTGCAACAAGATGGCACCGGCCTTGCGCAAGGTTTACGACCAGATGGCCGAGCCGCGCTGGGTCATCTCCATGGGGAGCTGCGCCAACGGCGGCGGCTACTATCACTACTCCTACTCGGTGGTACGCGGCTGCGACCGGATCGTGCCGGTCGACATCTACGTCCCCGGTTGTCCGCCCACAGCAGAGGCGCTGGTCTACGGAATTCTGCAGTTGCAGAAGAAGATCCGCCGCACCGGAACGATCCGGCGCTAGGCGATCGTCCTCGGCATGACCGCCCCCCTCGAAGAGCTTGGTCAGTCACTCGTCGCGGCATTGCCCGGCGACATCCTTGGCCATTCCGTCACGCGGGGAGAGTTGACGATGACCGCGCGGCGCGAAGCCATCGTGCGTGTGCTCGGACACCTGCGCGACGACGCCGGCTGCCTGTTCAAGCAGCTCATCGATCTGACCGCCGTCGATTACCCGGCACGGCCGGAGCGCTTCGAGATCGTCTACAACCTCCTCAGCCTCCGGCACAACCGGCGGATCCGGGTGAAGGTCACCAGCGACGACGCGACCCCGGTTCCGACCGTGGTCGGTGTGTACAGCGTCGCCGGTTGGTTCGAGCGCGAGGTCTGGGACATGTACGGCGTGCTGTTCGCCGACAACCCGGATCTGCGCCGGCTGCTGACCGACTACGGGTTCGAGGGTCACCCGCTGCGCAAGGACTTTCCCCTGACCGGCTACGTCGAACTGCGCTACGACGACGAACAGAAGCGGGTCGTCTACGAGCCGGTGAAGCTTACCCAGGCGTTCCGCAACTTCGACTTCATGAGCCCCTGGGAAGGCGACCCTGGCCTGTTGCCGGGCGACGAGAAGGCCGGCCGTGGCTGACGTCGAGATCAAGAACCTGACCATGAACTTCGGGCCGCAGCATCCGGCGGCCCACGGGGTGTTGCGTCTGGTCCTCGAAATGGACGGGGAGATCGTCGAGCGCGCCGATCCGCACATCGGACTTCTCCACCGCGGCACCGAGAAGCTGATCGAGTACAAGACGTATTTGCAGGCGGTGCCCTACTTTGACCGCCTCGACTACGTGTCCCCCATGTGCCAGGAACACGCCTTCGCCCTCGCGGTCGAGCGGCTGCTGGGCATCGCGGTGCCGGCGCGGGCCCAGTACATTCGGGTGCTGTTCTCCGAGATTACCCGGATCCTCAACCATCTCCTCAATGTCACCTCCTTCGCGCTCGACGTCGGGGCGATGACGCCGCTGCTGTGGGGCTTCGAGGAGCGCGAGAAGCTGATGGAATTCTATGAGCGCGTATCGGGCGCCCGGCTTCATGCCGCGTACTTCCGTCCCGGCGGCGTCGCCAAGGACATGCCGGCGGGCCTCGCCGAGGATATAGCGGCCTGGAGCGCCAGGTTCCCGGCCTTCGTCGACGACGTCGAGGGCCTGCTCAACGAGAACCGCATTTTTAAGCAGCGCAGCGTGGACATCGGCATCGTCACCGTGGAACAGGCGTTCGACTGGGGATTCACCGGCCCGATGCTGCGCGCCTCTGGCGTGCCCTGGGACTTGCGCAAGGCGCAGCCCTATGACGTTTACGCCGAGATGGATTTCGACGTACCCATCGGCAAGCACGGCGATTGCTTCGACCGCTACCTCGTGCGCATGGCGGAGATGCGCCAGAGCCTGCGGATCATGGAGCAGTGCCTGGCGAAGATGCCGGATGGGCCGATCAAGACTGATGACCGTAAGGTGTCGCCGCCGCCTCGGGCCGAGATGAAGCGCTCGATGGAGGCCCTGATCCATCACTTCAAGCTCTATACCGAGGGCTACCACGTGCCCGCGGGCGAGACCTACGCGGCGGTCGAGGCGCCGAAGGGCGAGTTCGGCGTCTATCTGGTCAGCGACGGCAGCAACAAGCCCTATCGCTGTCGCATCCGCGCGCCGGGATTCGCCCATTTGCAGGGCCTCGATTTCATGTCCAAGGGCCACATGCTGGCGGACGTGGTGGCGATCATCGGCGCCTCGGACATCGTCTTTGGCGAGATTGACCGATGACCCCGGCGACCTTCGCCTTCGATGCCGCCAACCAGGAACGGGTCAAGATCTGGATCGCCAAGTTCCCGACCGGGCGGCAACAAAGCGCGGTGTTGGCACTGTTGGATTTGGCGCAGCGTCAATCGGGCGGCTGGCTGCCCCAGGCGGCGATGGACCACGTCGCCGAGCTGCTCGGAATGGCGCGGATCCGCGTCTACGAGGTTGCGACGTTCTACACGATGTTCAATCTCAAGCCGGTGGGGCGCCACCTGGTCCAGGTCTGCACGACGACACCGTGCTGGCTCCAGGGAAGCGATGCGGTGCTTGGCGCCTGTCGCGCGAAACTTGGAATCGACGTGGGCGAGACCACGGTCGACGGGCAATTCACCCTGGTCGAGGTCGAATGCCTGGGGGCCTGCGTCAACGCCCCCGTCATCCTGGTCAATGACGACTATTTCGAGGACCTGGACGCCGACTCGACCGAACGGCTGCTCGACGCCCTGGGTCGGGGCGAGGGGGTGAAGCCCGGCCCGCAGGTCGCGCGCCAGACCTCGGCCCCCATTACCGGGGCCAACACCCTCAAGGGCGGAGCGGACGCCTGATGCTGGCCGATCGCGATCGCATCTTCACCAACCTCTATGGCGTCCACGACTGGCGCCTGGCCGGCGCGCGGTCCCGGGGAGACTGGGACTGCACCAAGGAATTGGCGCTCAAGGGCCGCGACTGGATCGTCGATCAGGTCAAGGCCTCGGACCTCCGCGGCCGGGGCGGCGCCGGTTTCCCGGCCGGCCTCAAGTGGTCGTTCATGCCGAAAAAGTCGGATGGGCGTCCGTCGTTTCTGGTGATCAACGCCGACGAGAGCGAGCCCGGGACCTGCAAGGACCGCGACATTCTGCGCCATGACCCGCACAAACTGGTCGAGGGCGCCCTGATCGCCGGCGTCGGCATGGGGGCCAACACCGGCTACATCTACGTGCGCGGCGAGTTCTACCGCGAGGCCGAGCGCCTCGACGCGGCGATCGCCGAGGCCTATCAGGCAGGGCTCATCGGCAAGAATGCCTGCGGCGCGGGGTTCGACTTCGACCTCTACGTCCATCGCGGCGCCGGGGCCTACATCTGCGGCGAGGAGACAGGGCTGCTCGAAAGCCTGGAGGGCCGCAAGGGACAGCCGCGGCTGAAGCCGCCATTTCCGGCGGCGGCCGGGCTGTATGGCTGCCCCACCACCGTGACCAACGTCGAAACCGTGGCCGTGGTGCCGACCATCTTGCGGCGCGGCGCGGCCTGGTTCGCCGCCATTGGGCGGCCGAAGAACACCGGTACCAAGATCTTCTGCATCTCCGGCCACGTGAACGCCCCGTGCAACGTCGAGGAGGAGATGGGCATCCCCCTCAAGGACCTGATCGAACGGTACGCGGGCGGGGTGCGCGGCGGCTGGGACAACCTGCTGGCCATCATTCCCGGTGGCTCGTCGGTCCCGCTGCTCCCGAAGTCCATCTGCGACACGGTCCTGATGGATTTCGATTCCCTGCGCGAGGTGCGTTCGGGGCTCGGGACGGCCGCCGTGATCGTCATGGATAAATCGACCGACATCGTCAAGGCGATCGCCCGGTTGGCCCGCTTCTACAAGCACGAGAGCTGCGGCCAGTGCACCCCCTGCCGCGAGGGCGCGGGCTGGATGATGCGGGTCATGGATCGCCTGGTGGTGGGCGATGCCGCCCTCGGCGAGATCGCTATGCTCGAGGACGTGAGCCGGCGCATCGAGGGCCACACGATCTGCGCTCTCGGCGATGCGGCGGCATGGCCGATCCAGGGCCTGATCCGACACTTCCGGCCCGAGCTGGAGCGCCGCATCGTCGCGCACCAGGCGCGGGCGGCGGCGGAGTAGGGGGGGCCATGGTCAATCTCACCATCGACGGCCAGGAGATCGAGGTTCCGTCCGGCATCACGCTGTTGCAGGCGTGCGAGCTCGCCGGCAAGGAGATTCCCCGATTCTGCTACCACGAACGCCTGGCGGTGGCCGGCAATTGCCGCATGTGCCTAGTCGAGGTCGAGAAATCGCCGAAGCCGGTGGCGAGTTGCGCCTGGCCGATCGCCGAGGGGATGGTCGTGAAGACCGACAGCCCGATGGTCAAGGGCGCCCGCCACGGCGTCATGGAATTCCTGCTGATCAATCACCCGCTGGATTGCCCGATCTGCGACCAGGGCGGCGAGTGCGATCTGCAGGATCAGGCCATGGCCTATGGCAAGGGCATGAGCCGGTTCGAGGAGTACAAGCGCGCCGTCATGGAAAAGGACTTCGGCCCGCTGGTGAAGACGTACATGACCCGCTGTATCCACTGTACCCGCTGCATCCGATTCCTGGACGACGTGGCGGGCGTCGAGGAATTGGGCGCCACGGGCCGCGGCGAGGCCATGGAGATCGGCACCTACGTGCAGCGCGGCCTGAGTTCCGAGCTCAGCGGCAACATCATCGATCTGTGCCCGGTCGGGGCCTTGACGTCGAAGCCCTACGCCTTCACGTCGCGGCCGTGGGAGCTCAATCGGACCGAGAGCATCGACGTGCTCGACGCGGTCGGCAGCAGTATCCGGATCGACAGCCGGGGGGCCGAGGTGATGCGCGTCCTGCCGCGGCTGAACGACGACGTCAACGAGGAGTGGCTGGGCGACAAGTCGCGCTTCGCCGTGGACGGCCTGAAACGGCAGCGCCTCGACGTTCCCATGGTCCGAAGCGACGGGCGATTGCAGCCCTGTGACTGGGACGTTGCCTTCAGGGCCATCGCCGACCGCGTCGGCGGCGAGCAGGGCGCCAAAATCGCCGGCATCGCCGGCGACCTTGCCGATGCGGAATCGATCCATGCCCTGCGCGAGCTGCTCGATGCACTAGGATCGCCGCATCGCGATGGGCGCCAGGACGGGGCGAAACTGGATCCTGCCTGCCGCGCGGGCTACCTGTTCAACACCGGGATCGCCGGGATCGATCGGGCCGACGCCTGCCTGCTGATCGGCACCAATCCACGGGTCGAGGCCCCGATCATCAACGCCCGGTTGCGCGGGCGCTGGCTCGCCGGCGGGTTCAAGGTCGGGGTCGTCGGGGCCATGCCGTCCCCCACCTTCCGCGTCGAATCCCTGGGCGCCGGGCCGCGCACCCTGACCGAGATCGCCGAGGGCCGCCACCCCTTCGCCGCCGCCCTCAGGGATGCCAAGGCGCCGATGCTCATCCTGGGGCAGGGGGCGCTGGTCCGGTCCGACGGCGCGGCGGTCCTCGCCACCGCCAGGGCGATCGCCGAGGCCAATGGCCTTGTCAAGGAGGGCTGGAACGGCTTCAACGTCCTGCACACGGCGGCCGGGCGGGTCGGGGCCCTCGATGTCGGCTTCGTCCCTGGGCCGGGCGGGCGCGACACCGCGGGCATCATCGCGGGCGCCGAGAGGGGCGAGATCAAGGTTCTGTTCCTCCTCGGCGCCGACGAGATCGACACCAGCCGCCTGGGCGCCTGCTTCGTCATCTATATTGGCCACCATGGGGATCGCGGCGCCCACCGCGCCGACGTGATCCTGCCAGCCGCCGCCTACACCGAGAAATCCGCCACCTGGGTCAACACCGAGGGGCGGGTGCAGCGCACGGTTCGGGCCGTCTTCCCACCCGGTCAGGCGCGCGAGGACTGGGCCATCCTGCGGGCCCTGTCGGCCGCGCTGGGGCGCGCCCTGCCGTTCGATTCGATCACCGCCCTCAGGTCGCGGATGGAACGGGTAGCACCGGCCCTCGCGCGGACCGGAGAGATCGCCCCGGCCCCCTGGGGTGCCTTCGGCACGACCGGCCCCATGGAGGATCGCCCCTTCGCCTCGGCGGTCGCGAACTACTACATGACCGACCCCGTCAGCCGCGCCTCGGCGACCATGGCACGCTGTACCGCTGAACTGCTCCCTCGGCCGGAGGCGACGGGCATCCATGGCTGATCCCTTCTGGGACGTCTATGTGTGGCCGACGGCCCTGACCGTCCTCGGCATCCTGGCGATCATCGTGCCGCTGCTGGGCGCCGTCGCGTACCTCACGCTCGCCGAGCGCAAGGTGATCGCGGCCATGCAGATCCGGCGCGGGCCCAACGTGGTCGGCCCGTTCGGCCTGCTTCAGCCGATCGCCGACGGGATCAAGCTGTTCTTCAAGGAAACCATCATTCCGTCCAACGCGAACAAGGTGGTGTTCATCGCGGCCCCGATGCTCACGTTCGTCCTCGCCCTGGTCGGCTGGGCGGTGATCCCGTTTGGGGACGGTCTCGTGCTGGCCGACATCAACGTAGGGATCCTCTACCTCTTCGCCATCTCGTCACTCGGCGTCTACGGCATCATCATGGCCGGCTGGGCCAGCAACTCGAAGTACGCGTTCCTCGGCGCCTTGCGCTCCGCCGCGCAGATGGTGTCCTACGAGGTCTCGATCGGCTTCGTGATGGTCGCGGTCCTGGTCTGCGTCGGCTCCCTCAATCTGTCGGACATCGTGCGGGCCCAGGACGAGGGCATGTGGTTCATCATCCCGCTGTTCCCGATGTTCGTGATCTTCTTCATCTCGGGGCTGGCGGAGACCAACCGGGCGCCGTTCGATCTGCCCGAGGCCGAGGCGGAGCTGGTCGCCGGCTACAACGTCGAATATTCGGCGATGACCTTCGCCCTGTTCTTCCTGGGCGAATACGCCAACATGATCCTGATGTGCGCCATGACATCGGTGCTGTTCCTCGGCGGCTGGCTGCCGCTGATCGACATCGAGCCGTTCAACTGGATACCGGGGCCCCTTTGGCTGATCGCCAAGATCTGCGCCTGCCTGTTCGTGTTTCTGTGGGTGCGGGCGACATTTCCGCGCTTCCGTTACGACCAGCTCATGCGCCTGGGCTGGAAGGTCTTCCTGCCGATTTCGCTGTTCGCCGTGGTCGCCTATTCGGGTGCGCTCATGGCCTTCGGCTGGCTGCCGTCCTAGGCCCGACGTTGCTGCGGACGCACCGCCATGCTAAGCCGCAACCCGACCTTGGGGTCGGGAGGAGTCGCTGATGTCGTTCCTCGATCGGACCGCGCGCGGCCTGCTCCTGATCGAACTGGTTTCGGGGATGGCGATGACGTTTCGCTACCTGTTCAAGCCCAAGGTCACCTTGAACTATCCATTCGAGAAGGGCCCGCTGAGCCCCCGGTTCCGGGGCGAACATGCGCTGCGCCGCTATCCCAACGGCGAGGAGCGCTGCATTGCCTGCAAACTGTGCGAGGCGATTTGCCCGGCCCAGGCTATCACCATCGAGGCGGAGCCGAGGGACGACGGCAGCCGCCGCACCACCCGCTACGACATCGACATGACGAAGTGCATCTACTGCGGTCTGTGCGAAGAAGCCTGCCCGGTGGACGCGATCGTCGAAGGGCCGAACTTCGAGTTCGCCACCGAGACTCGCGAGGAGCTGTTCTACGACAAGGCGAAGTTGCTCGCAAACGGGGATCGGTGGGAGCGGGAGCTCGCCGCCCGGCTCGTCGCCGACGCGCCCTATCGCTGAAATAGGCATGACCATCCAGGCGCTGGCCTTCTACCTCTTCGCGTCCGTCACCGTGGCCTCCGGGGTCGCCGTCGTCACCGCGCGGAATCCGGTGCACTCGGTGCTGTTCCTGATCCTCGCGTTCTTCAATGCGGCCGGGCTTTTCGTGCTGATGGGCGCAGAGTTCCTGGCGATGATCCTGGTGATCGTCTACGTCGGCGCGGTCGCCGTGTTGTTCCTGTTCGTGGTCATGATGCTCGACATCAACGTCACCGAACTGCGCCAGGGGTTCCTCAACTACCTGCCCGTGGGCCTGATCGTCGGGGCGATCCTGCTGTTCGAACTCCTGCTGGTGATCGGCAGCCTGACGCTTGGTTCCAGCATCGGCGTGCTGCCCGCGGCTCCAACCCCGTCGGTGCTCGACGTCGACAACACCCAGGCGCTCGGCAATCTGCTTTACACCCGCTACGTCTACCTGTTCCAGGCGGCGGGGCTGATCCTCCTGGTCGCCATGATCGGCGCGATCGTCCTCACCCATCGCAGCCGGGTGGGCGTTCGCCGGCAGCGCATCGCAGCGCAGATCGCGCGCCGACCCGAGCAAACGGTCGAGCTGCGCAAGGTCGCGTCGGGCGAGGGCGTCTAGAGATGGATATCGGGCTCGGCCACTACCTCACCGTCGCGGCGATCCTCTTCACCCTCGGGATCTTCGGCATCTTCCTGAACCGCAAGAACGTCATCATCATCATGATGTCGATCGAGCTGATGCTGCTCGCGGTCAACATCAACTTGGTCGCCTTCTCGGTCGAGCTGGGGGATCTGGTCGGCCAGGTCTTCGCCATGCTGGTCCTGACCGTCGCCGCTGCCGAGGCCGCGATCGGCCTGGCGATACTCGTCGTCTACTACCGGAACCGCGGCTCGATCGCGGTCGAGGACATCAACCTGATGCGCGGCTAGGGGAGCGGCGGCGATGAACTCGGCCATCGTCTTCCTGCCGCTTCTGGGTGCGGCGCTCGCCGGGCTGTTCGGCCGGGTGCTCGGTGACCGCGGGTCGCAGATCGCCACCTGCGTTCCGGTGTCGATCAGCGCGATTCTCGGCTGGGTCGCGTTGTTCCAGCTTGCCGGCGGGCAGGGGGATCAGACGGTCCAGATCTTCACCTGGATCGACTCCGGCGCATTCGAAGCCGCCTGGTCCCTGCGGTTCGACGCGCTCACGGGCGTGATGCTCGCGGTCGTGGGCTCGGTGTCGGCCCTCGTCCACGTCTATTCCGTCGGCTACATGCACGGCGATCCCGGCATCCCCCGGTTCATGAGCTACCTCAGCCTCTTCACCTTCAGCATGCTGATGCTGGTGACGGCGGACAACCTGTTGCAGCTATTCTTCGGCTGGGAGGGGGTTGGGCTCTGTTCCTACCTGCTGATCGGCTTCTGGTACAAGAAGCCGGAAGCGAACGCCGCGGCGATCAAGGCGTTCCTCGTGAACCGGGTGGGCGACTTCGGTTTCGCCCTCGGGATCGTCGGGGTGTTCCTCGTCTTCAACACCATCGATCTGCAAACGATCTTCGAATCGGCGCCGCGGGTCGCGGGGTCGACCTTCGTGTTTCTCGGCTACGAGGTCGACATCCTCACGACCCTTTGCCTGCTGCTGTTCATGGGGGCGATGGGCAAGTCGGCCCAGCTTGGGCTTCATACCTGGCTGCCCGACGCCATGGAGGGCCCGACCCCGGTCTCGGCGTTGATTCACGCGGCGACGATGGTGACCGCCGGCGTCTTCATGGTCGCCCGCCTTTCGCCGCTGTTCGAGCTGGCCCCGGTGGCGCTCGAAGTGGTGGCCTTCGTCGGCGCCTCCACCGCGTTCTTCGCCGCGACCATCGGCCTCTGCCAAAACGACATCAAGCGGGTGGTGGCCTATTCCACCTGCAGCCAGCTCGGCTACATGTTCTTCGCCTGCGGCGTATCGGCCTACGCCGCGGGCATCTTCCATCTGTTCACCCACGCCTTCTTCAAGGCCCTGCTGTTCCTGGGTTCGGGCTCGGTCATCCACGCCCTGCACGGCGAACAGGACATGCGTCGCATGGGCGGCCTCTGGCGCAAGATCCCCATCACCTACGGCCTGATGTGGGTAGGCAGCCTGGCGCTCGCGGGCGTACCCTTCTTCGCCGGCTTCTATTCGAAGGACATCATTCTCGAAGCGGCTTTCGGGGCCCACACCGCGATCGGTCTCTACGCGTTCTGGCTGGGGATCGCCGCGGCGGTGATGACCGCGTTCTACTCCTGGCGTCTGCTGTTCATGACATTCCACGGCACATTCCGGGGCGACCATCACAAGCTCGACCATGCCCATGAATCGCCGCCGGTCATGCTGATCCCGCTATTCTTCCTCGCGGCCGGGGCGGCTCTTGCCGGTTACTTTGGCCTTCCCATGGTGGAGAGCGAGGCGTTTTGGGGTGAGTCGCTGCGCGGCTTCCATGCCATCGAGGCGGCGCACCACGCGCCCGATTGGGTGGTGGTTCTGCCCACGGTCGCGGCCGCCGCCGGCATTGCCGTCGCCTACCTGCTCTACGTCCTGAAGCCTGCCTGGCCGGCGCGGATCGCCGGGGCGCTGCGCCCGCTCTACCTCTTCCTCCTCAACAAGTGGTACTTCGACGAGCTGTACGATGCGGTCCTGGTGCGCCCCGCCAAGGCGATCGGCTATGCCCTGTGGAAGGGCGGCGACGGCGCCGTGATCGATGGCCTCGGCCCCGACGGGATCGCCGCCGCCACCCTCAATCTCGCCCGCCGCGCCGTCCGGCTGCAGAGCGGCTACGTCTACCACTACGCCTTCGCGATGCTGATCGGGGTCGCCCTGTTGGTGACCTGGTACCTCGTCCGCGGGGTCATGTAGCCGTCATGGACGGCCTACCGCTCCTCAGTCTTCTCATCGGCCTGCCGATCGCGGGCACGCTGTGCATGCTGGTGGTGCGCGGGGACACGGCGGTGGTCGCGCGCAACGTCCGCTACATCGCCCTGTGGACGTCGCTGATCACCTTCGGATTGTCGATCCTGCTGTGGATCAGCTTCGATCCGTCCACCGCCGATTTCCAGTTCGTCGAGCGGCGACCCTGGATCCCTGACTATGGCATCAACTATCACCTCGGGGTCGATGGCATCTCGGTCCTGCTGATCGTGCTGTCGGCCTTCCTGATTCCGCTGTGCATCATCGCCAGCTGGGACTCGATCACCACCCGCGTTCGCGAGTACATGATCGCGTTCCTGATGCTCGAAGCCCTGATGATCGGCGTGTTCTGCGCCCTCGATTTCGTCCTCTTCTATCTGTTCTTCGAGGCGATGCTGATCCCGATGTTCCTGATCATTGGGGTCTGGGGCGGCCCGCGGCGGGTGTATGCCGCGTTCAAGTTCTTCCTCTTCACCCTGGTGGGCTCGGTTCTCCTCCTGCTCGCGCTCCTCGCCATGTACTTCCAGGCGGGCACCACCGACATCCCTACCCTGATGGCGACGGAGTTCGCGCCCGAGTTGCAGCGTTGGCTGTGGCTGGCGCTGTTCGCGTCGTTCGCCGTCAAGGTGCCGATGTGGCCCGTCCACACCTGGCTGCCCGACGCCCACGTCGAGGCGCCGACCGCGGGCTCGGTGATTCTCGCCGGCGTTCTCCTGAAAATGGGCGGCTACGGCTTTCTGCGGTTTTCGCTTCCCATGCTGCCCGACGCCACCGCGTACTTCACGCCGCTGGTCTTCACTCTCAGCGTCGTCGCGATCATCTACACCTCCCTGGTCGCCCTGATGCAGGAGGACATGAAGAAGCTGATCGCCTATTCCTCGGTCGCCCATATGGGGTTCGTCACCATCGGCATCTTCACCCTGACGACCCAGGGCATCGAGGGTGGCATGGTCCAGATGCTGAGCCACGGCGTGGTGTCCGGTGCGCTCTTCCTCTGCGTCGGCGTGGTCTACGACCGCATGCATTCGCGCCTGATCGCGCGCTACGGCGGCCTCGTGCACCGGATGCCGATCTACGCCGGGGTGTTCATGGTGTTCATGCTTGCCTCGGTCGGCCTGCCCGGAACCTCGGGATTCGTGGGTGAATTCCTGGTGTTGACCGGCGCGTTCCAGGTCAGCACCTGGGTGACCTTCCTCGCCACCACCGGGATCGTCCTCGGGGCCGCCTACATGCTTTGGCTCTACCGCCGGGTGATCTTCGGCGAGCTGGTACGGGAAGACCTGAAGTCCATCGTCGACCTCGGGCGCCGCGAGATCCTAATCTTCGCGCCCCTGGTCCTCGTGGTCCTATGGATCGGGATCTACCCCGATCCATTCCTGCGGGTGATGCATGCCACGGTCGCCCACCTGATCACCCAGACCGCGGGCACGGTCAGCACCGCCGAGCTGGAGCTGCCATGAGCGCGTTCGCGAACGATCTCTCCCTGGCGGCGCCGGAGATCTGGCTCGCCCTGGCCGGCATGGCGATGCTGATGTACGCCGCTTTCCGTGGCGATCGCGGCTGGCGCGAATCCGTGTGGCTCGCCGTCGGCGTGCTCGCCGTGGCGCTCGTCATCCTGGCCGACCGCCCGATGATGACCGTGGCGGCGTTCGACGGGCTGTTCGTGAGCGACGGCTTCGCCATGTTCATGAAGCAGCTCGTGCTGATCGGCGGCATGGCGACGCTCGTCGCCGGCCTCGGCTACATGAAGCGCGAGGGCATGGGCCGGCCGGAGTACGCGGTGCTGATCGTCTTCGCGACCCTCGGCATGATGATGATGATCTCCGCCAACGATCTCATCGCGCTTTATGTCGGGTTGGAGTTGCAGAGCCTCTCGCTTTACGTCGTGGCGTCGTTCCAACGCGATTCGCTGCGCTCGACCGAGGCGGGGTTGAAGTACTTCGTGCTCGCTGCCCTGTCGTCCGGGATGCTGCTGTACGGCGCTTCCCTGGTCTACGGGTTCAGCGGCACCACCGGGTTCACGGCGCTCGCGACCCTGTTCGAGGGTGACGTCGCGGTGCCGTTCGGGCTGGTGATCGGCCTGGTGTTCGTCATGGCCGGGCTCGCCTTCAAGGTTTCGGCGGTGCCGTTCCACATGTGGACCCCCGACGTCTACGAGGGTGCGCCCACCCCGGTGACGGCCTTCTTCTCGGTCGCGCCGAAGATCGCCGCCATGGCCCTGTTCCTGCGGGTCATGCTGCAGCCCTTCGGCGAACTGGTCGGCGACTGGCAGCAGATCGTGATCTTCATCGCCATCGCCTCCATGCTGCTGGGCGCGTTTGCCGCCATCGGCCAGAACAACATCAAGCGGCTGATGGCCTACAGCTCGATCAGCCACGTGGGCTATGCCCTGGTCGGCCTCGCCGCCGGCACGGCCGACGGGGTGCGCGGCGTTGCCCTCTATATGGCGATCTACCTCGCGATGAACGTCGGCACGTTCGCCTGCATCCTTGCCATGCGGCGCGACGGGCGGATGGTGGAAACCATCACCGACCTCGCCGGCCTCTCGCGGACCCGGCCCCTGCTGGCCCTGGTGCTGGGTGCCTTCATGTTCTCCATGGCCGGCATTCCGCCGCTGGCGGGGTTCTTCGGCAAGCTGTACGTCTTCCTGCCGGCGATCGAGGCGGGCCTCGTCTGGCTCACGGTGATCGGCGTGCTGTCGAGTTGCGTGGCGGCCTACTACTACCTACGGATCGTCAAGATCATGTACTTCGACGAGCCTGCGGCCGCGTTCGATCGGCCAATGGGCGCCGAGCTTTCGGGCCTCCTGCTGTTGACCGGATTGTTCGTCGGCTTCTTCTTCCTGTTGCCCGAGCCGCTACTGGCGGGCGCCGAGCAGGCCGCCGCGGCTCTGATGCCGTGACGGCGGGCGCGCGCGCGACCTGGCTCCGGCTCGGCGTCGTCGGCAGCACCAACGACGAGGCGGCGCGCTGCGCGCGTGAAGGCGCGCCCGATGGGACGGTGATTCTCGCCACCGCCCAGTCCGCCGGACGGGGTCGCCGCGGGACGACCTTCGTCTCGCCACCAGGCAACCTCTACCTCTCCCTCGTCTTGCGGCCTGAACGCACGCCCGCCGAGGCCTGCCAGCTCGGGTTCGTGGTCGCCCTCGCCCTCGCCGAGACGGTTGCCGCCTTCGCGCCCCCTGGCACCCGCGTCGCGCTGAAATGGCCGAACGATGTGCGCGCGAACGGCGCCAAAATCGCCGGCATCCTCCTGGAGGCCGAGACCCTTGGCGCCCGGCTGGCCTGGGTGATCGCCGGCGCCGGATTGAACATCGCCAGCCACCCGAACGGCGTCGCCTACCCGGCGACGTCTCTCGCGGCACTGGGAGCCGGGGCCGTCGCGCCAGAACGCGCCGCCGATCATCTGGTGACGGCTCTCTTGACCTGGCGCGATCGCTGGCTCGCCGACGGGTTCGCGGTGGTCCGCGACGCCTGGCTCGCCCGCGCCCACGGCGTTGGCGAGGATGTCCGGGTCAATTTGGACGGGGAATCCTTCGTTGGGCGCTTTGCCGACCTCGACGCCGACGGGGCGCTCCTGGTGGCCCTGGCGAATGGCCGCCAGCGCCGCGTCACCGCCGGTGACGTGTTCTTTCCGAATGCCGCATGAACGGCGATCGGTTGCTCGCCATCGACGCCGGCAACACTAACACGGTGTTCGCCGTGTTCGAGGGCGACACGATCCGCGGGCGCTGGCGCGTGGCGACCCGGACGGATCGCACCGCCGACGAATACGCCGCGATGATCGCTCAGCTCATGGGCCTGGCCGGCCTTACGCCCGACCACATCCGCGAAGTCATCATCTCCTCCGTCGTGCCCCCGGGCCTGTTCGCGTTGCGCATGCTGGCCCGCCACTACTTCAGTTGCGAACCGATGATCGTGGGCCAAGGGGTGAAGCTCGGGATCCAGGTCCTGGTCGATCGCCCGGCCGAGGTGGGGGCCGATCGCCTGGTCAACGCCATCGCCGGCCATGTCGCCTATGGCGGTCCCCTCGTCATCGTCGATTTCGGGACCGCCACGACCCTCGACGTGATCGACCGGGATGGCAATTACCGGGGCGGGATCATCGCGCCCGGCGTCAATCTGGCGCTCGAGGCCCTGCACCAGGCGGCCGCCAGCCTGCCCCGCATCGCGGTCGAACGCCCGCCCTCGGTGATCGGCAAATCCACGGTTCCGGCCATGCAGTCCGGCATCTTCTGGGGCTACGTGAGCCTGATCGAGGGCCTGGTCGCACGGATCAAGGGGGAGCTTGATTCGCCCCACTCGATCAAGGTCATAGCCACGGGCGGGCTGGCACCCCTGTTCGAATCGGCGACCGATGCCATCCAGCACGTCGATGCCGACCTCACCATCAAGGGCCTGCGCGAGATCCACCGTCGCAACCGCGCCGCCGGCGCCTGATCCATGACCGCCAAGTCGCGCAAGGACGAGCTCCATTTCCTGCCGCTCGGCGGATCGGGCGAGATCGGCATGAACGCTAACCTTTACCGCTATGCCGGCAAGTGGCTGATGGTCGACCTCGGCATCACCTTCGCCGATGGCACGCTGCCCGGCATCGACATCATCATGCCGGACCTCGCGTTCATCGAAAAGCAGCGCTCGGCCCTGGTCGGCCTCGTGCTCACCCACGCGCACGAGGATCACCTGGGCGCGGTCCAGTACCTGTGGCCCCGCCTGCGTTGTCCGGTCTACGCCACGCCCTTCGCCGCCGCCCTCCTGCGCCGCAAGCTCGCCGACGATGCCGCCGACGGGCTGGAGGACCTCGAGCTGATCGAAGTGTCCCTGTCCAGCACGTTCAAGATTGGACCGTTCGAGATCGAACTGGTCTCGCTCACCCATTCCATCCCCGAGCCCAACGCCGTCATCATCCGAACCGGCGCGGGTGTGGTCGTGCATACCGGAGACTGGAAGATCGACCCCCATCCCCTGGTGGGCGGTACGACGGACGAGGAGGCTCTGCGGCGCCTCGGCGACGAAGGCGTTCTGGCGATGGTTTGCGATTCGACCAACGCCCTCAAACCGGGAACGTCGGGCTCCGAGGCCGAGGTGCGCGCGAGCCTCGAAGCGTTGGTGCGCGGCTGCCTGGGCCGGGTCGCCGTCACCACGTTCGCGAGCAACGTCGCCCGCATGCTGACCATGCATCATGTGGCCAGGGCGAATGGCCGCAGCATCGCCCTGGTCGGGCGTTCGCTGTGGCGCATCCACGATGCCGCGCGCGAGACGGGCTACATTCCGAAGGGCGTGCGCTTCCTGACCGACAAGGAGGCCAATGACCTGCCGGCCGACAAGGTGCTGTACGCCTGCACCGGCTGCCAGGGCGAGGCGAACGCGCAGCTCAGCCGCATCGCCGGCGGTTCCCACCCGTACGTGACCCTCGGGGCCGGCGATACCGTGATCTTCTCGTCGAAGATCATTCCCGGCAACGAACGGGCGATCTACGGGTTGATCAACCGCCTGCTCGATCTCGAGGTCGACGTGCTGACCGAGGAGGACCACTTCGTCCACGTCTCCGGCCATCCCGCCCGCGACGAGTTATCGCTGATGTACCAATGGGTCCGTCCGCGAATCGCCGTGCCGGTCCACGGCGAGATGCGCCATATGCGGGCCCACGCCACCCTGGCCCGTGGGCTCCAGGTCCCCGAGGCCGTGGTGATCGAGAACGGTGCGCTGCTGCGGCTTGCGCCGGGCCCCGCCGAGATCGTTGACTGGGTGCCGGCCGGGCGGCTCGCCTGGAACGGCACGCGGACGATCGCCATCGACGGGGCCGTGGTTCGCGACCGCCGGAAGTTGATGCGCGGTGGCGCGGCCTTCGTCGCCCTGGTGGTGGACGGTCACGGTGACCTGCTGGCCGATCCCGCGATCTCCGCCTACGGCCTGTTCGAGGACGGCGAAGCGGACGAGCACCTCGACGCCGCCGGCGCCGGCGTGCGCCGGGCGATCGAAGGCCTGCGCCCCAAGGAACGACGCGACGACGACGTGATCCGCGAGGCCGCCCGCCAAGCGGTTCGCCGCTCGCTCCGCGCCGCCCGCGACAAACGCCCGATCATCGAGGTCACCGTCACCCGGGTGTGACGGCCGCCGCCTTCGCGGCATCGGCGGGTATGGCGCGTCCGTGCGCTCGAACCCCGTTTATGCGGGCGCCGGTCTTGCCCTGGCCGCCGTGGGCCTGGCAGCGACGTGTGGCCTCAGCCGCAACCATGACGGGGCGGTAGGGGGCGGTTAACACAATTCGGCCAGAATCGTCGCGTTCGAACCGCACGGCGACTGCGTCCAGTCATCCGGTCGCGTGCGCGTAAACAAGAATGTTCCGGACATGATGATCACAAGCCGTGTCTGGCTCAACGCCTCCATCGCCGTCGTGGCCCTGGCGCTGTTCGGCGCTCTGTCCGTTGTGTCCATGAACCGCATCCAAAACATGCTCGAGGACTTGGCGAGCCTTGAAGAGACCCGGTATCTCGATACGCGGGTGGCGATCGATCTGACGGTCGCGAGCGACATTTTCCGGGGTTATCTCGAGTCGGAAGATCCGAGCGACCTGGTTCGTTTCGAAACCCGATTGGGTATGGTGCGCCGGTCGATGGAGGCGGAGAAGCCCGTCGGTAAAGGCGCACCGGTACGGGCGCACATTTCGCCCCCATGCTCGAAAAACTCACCCGGGCCGCGCAGGAGTCTTCGACCGACTACCTCGGGGCCGAGGCGATCGTCGATTCGGTGATTGACGAAATCTCCTCGACTCTCGCCAAGGAAGACGCCGGCCTCAGTACCGTCTTAGCCGAAGCGGCGGAGCTGGACGCGCGCATGACGGCCATCATCACTTTCGTCGTTCCGTTCGCGATCTGCGTCCTGATCTTCCTGAAATCGCGGTTGGTCGCGGCGACCGTCGGGCCGATCCGGACGATCGTCGCGGGACTCGAGAAAATGGCCAAGGGCGATCTCGCGCTTCGCCTGCCGGCGATGCCAGATGCCGATCTCGACTGGGTCGCTATCGTGTTCAATGCCATGGCCGAGCGACTGCAAGTCGAGACCAGACATCGCGAAACGGCGCTGACCAAGCTCGAATTCGTGAACCTCGAGCTCGCGGGGCAGACCTCGGCCCTTCAGGATCGGACGCGGACGATCACGATCCTGTCGCGGATGATCGAACGGTTCCAGGCCGCGAAGACGCGGGACGAGCTGGGCTACATCATCAAGCGGTCCGGCCCGCTTCTGTTCCCCGATTTGTGCGGTCGCGTGCAGGTCTGCAGCTCCTCGCGCGATATCCTGACCGAACTCGCCGCCTGGAACGACGACTGCACGTCTTCCTCCGGGATCGCGCCGAGCGATTGCTGGGCCTTGCGCCAGGGCCGCGCGCACAGCGTTAAGCACGGCGACGGCGACGTGACGTGCGAGCACTTCACGGTCCCGCAGCCGTGGTCGCTTTGCCTCCCCATGGCGGCGCAAGGCGAGGTTCTCGGCATCGTCACCCTGACGCCACTCTGGATCGACGGCGCGGCGACGCCCCAGTCCGTCGAGCCCATGTCGAAGGAGGCGCAGGACTTGGCGGGCGCGATTTCCGAGCACATCGCCATGGCCGTCGGTAACCTCAAGCTGCGCGAGCTGCTGCAGAACCAGTCGATCCGCGATCCGTTGACCGGGCTGTTCAACCGCCGCTACATGGAGGAGTCCCTATCCCGGGAGTTCTCCCGCTGTACCCGGACCAAGGAGCCGATTTCGGTCGTCATGCTCGACGTCGATCACTTCAAGCAATTCAACGACACGTCTGGCCATGACGTCGGTGATACGGTGCTCGCGTCCGTCGGCCGCCATTTGCGGGCGAACATACGTTCCTGCGACATCGCGTGCCGCTACGGTGGCGAGGAGTTCATGTTGATCCTGCCGGGGGCGGATCTGGAGAGCGCAACCAAGCGCGCCGAGGCCATTCGCACCGGGATCAAGCAGCTCACCTTCACCGTGCGGGGGGAGATGTTCGGCTCGATCACCGTCTCCCTGGGCGTGGCGTGCCAGGATGCGACGGAAGGGAGCGAGGACTCGATCGTCGAGGCGGCCGACGAGGCCCTGCGTCAGGCCAAGCGGGAAGGCCGCGACCGAGTCGTCACCGGTCTCCTTCAATCCGCCGCCTGACTGGTAAGGTCCTCGACAGCGACCCGAAGGGTGCGTTACAGAACGGCCCATGATTGGCCGCCTGAACCACGTCGCGATCGCGGTCCCTGACCTCGCCGCCGCCGCGAAGGTCTATCGCGACACCCTCGGTGCCGAGGTGTCGGCCGCCGTGGATCAACCCGAGCACGGCGTCACCACAATCTTCGTCGTCCTGCCCAATACCAAGATTGAGCTCCTGGGCGTGCTTGGCGGCGCCTCGCCGATCGCCGGCTTCCTCGCCAAGCACCCATCCGGCGGGATCCATCACGTCTGCTATGAGGTGGCGGACATCAAGGCCGCCCGCGATCGCCTGACGGCGGCGGGCGCCCGGGTCGTCGGCGATGGCGAGCCGCGCATCGGCGCCCATGGGAAGCCGGTCCTGTTCCTCCACCCCAAGGACTTCGCCGGCACCCTCATCGAGCTCGAACAGGCCTGAGGCGCCAGTGACCTGGTACGGCACGCTCATCGTCTTCGTCGTCATCTGGTGGTGCTTGTTCTTCATGCTGTTACCGGTGGGCGTGCAGCCCGTGGAGCGCTCGAAACCCGGCCACGACCCCGGATCGCCCAACCGGCAGCGCCTGGGCGTCAAATCCGCCGTCTGCACCATCGCGACGATCCTGCTGACCGGATTGATCTGGTTCGCCGACTATGATGGCTGGGTCGACTTCCGGAGCCTCTTCACCGGCGGATCCTGAGATGAGCAGCTATTGCGATGCGGCCAGGGGGCACCCGTTCCACGGCCCCTACCACGATCACGAATACGGCTTCCCGATTGCCGACGACGACCGCCTGTTCGAGCGCCTGATCCTCGAGATCAATCAGGCGGGCCTCTCTTGGCTCACGATCCTCAAGAAACAGGAAGGGTTCCGGGCCGCCTACCACGGTTTTGCCATTGCCAAGGTTGCCCGCTACGGTGACCGCGATCGCGCCCGGCTGCTGGCCGACGCACGAATCATCCGCAACCGCCTGAAGGTCGAGGCGGCGATCGCCAATGCGCGAGCCATCCTCGATTTGCAGGCGTCCCATGGTTCGTTCAAGGCCTGGCTCGACGCCCACCACCCACGCCCCCTGGCCGAGTGGATGAAGCTGTTCAAGCGGACGTTCCGCTTCACCGGCAGCGAGATCGTCAACGAATTCCTGCTCTCGTCCGGCTACCTCCCCGGCGCCCACCGGCCCGACTGTCTGGTCCTGGCGCGAATCACCGCCCTGAACCCTCCTTGGATGCTAACCGGTTCCTAACGCCGGCGTCCGACCATGGCCGCATGCGTTGGGTCCTCGTCATCCTGGTTCTGGCCGCGCCCGCGTCGGCCGGGCCGATCGTGCCCTGCGTACCGTTGGCCTCCTACACGCCGGACCCGGGCGTCGCCTACGAACCCGACGTTGATGTGGGCGGCAGAACCCTGGTCCCGGTCGAGGAGCGGCGGAGTCGAAGCCTCGCCATCTATCCCCAGTCGGTCCATGTCATCATCGAAGTGCCTTTGCGGGAAGCGGACGCGGCGGTCGACGACGACGGCAGGGTCAACGACATCGACGCCACCGCGAAGGTCGGGACCGTCACCCTCGATGACGGCGTTGTCCACTTCAACGGCCGGCCCCTGCAGCCTCGGGACGGCTGCCTGGTGGTCGAAGGGGAGTAGCACGGCCTCGGTCCGTCCGCTAAGGTGCCGGCCCCATCCCCCGGGCGGCGTGATCCCATGCGTCTTTCTCGCTATTTCCTCCCCACGCTCAAGGAGAATCCGGCCGAGGCCCAGATTGTCTCGCACCGGCTGATGCTGCGCGCCGGCCTCGTCCGCCAGGCGAGCGCGGGCATCTACTCCTGGCTGCCCCTCGGCTTTCGGGTCCTCAAGCGCATCGAGCAGATCGTTCGCGAAGAGATGGACGCGGCCGGCTGCCACGAGGTCTTGATGCCGACGATCCAGTCGGCGGACCTGTGGATCAAGAGCGGCCGCTACAACGACTACGGCAAGGAGATGCTGCGCATCCGCGATCGCCACGACCGCGAGATGCTGTACGGACCGACCAACGAGGAGCTGATCACCGAGATCTTCCGATCCGAGGTGAGGTCCTACCGTCAACTCCCGCGAAATCTCTACCATATTCAATGGAAGTTCAGAGATGAGGTCAGGCCGCGTTTCGGGGTCATGCGGGGCCGCGAATTCCTCATGAAGGATGGATATTCCTTCGATGTGGACTTCGAATCGGCGCGAAAATCCTACGACGCCATGTTCGTCGCCTATTTGAAGACGTTTCGCCGCATGGGCTTGACGCCCATCCCCATGCGGGCCGATGCCGGCCCGATCGGGGGGGACCTCAGCCACGAGTTTCAGATCGTCGCGGAAACCGGTGAAAGTGCGGTGTTCTACGACACCGACCTCGTCGAACTCATTGAACAAGGCGAACTCGACGCCGATCGCCTGAAATCGCTCTATGCCGCGACCGACGACAAGCACGATCCGAAGACCTGCCCGGTGCCGCCCGAACGCCTGGGCACCGCCCGCGGCATCGAGGTCGGCCACATCTTCTATTTCGGCACGAAGTACGCCGAACCCCTGGGCGCTACCGTGACCGATGCCGACGGCAACCAGGTGCCGATCCACGGCGGCTCCTATGGCATCGGCGTCTCGCGCCTGGTGGGCGCCATCATCGAGGCCGGCCACGACGATGCCGGCATCGTCTGGCCCGAAAGCGTGGCGCCCTTCAAGGTCGGATTGATCAATCTCAAGGCCGACGACCCCGCGACGACGGCGGCGGCCGATGGCATCTACGACCGTCTACGGGGAAGCGGCGTGCCCGTCCTCTATGACGACCGCGACGAACGGGCCGGGGCCAAGTTCGCCGACATGGACCTGATCGGGCTCCCCTGGCAGCTTACGGTCGGCCCACGCGGCCTCAAGGGAGGCGTCGTGGAGCTGAAACGCCGCGCCGGGGGCGAGCGCAACGAACTGTCGATTGACGCCGCGCTCGCCCGCCTGTGCGGGTGATGCCGCGATGATCTCGCCCTTCGAGCGGATGGTGGCGTTCCGCTACCTCCGGGCGCGCCGGCAGGAAGGCTTCGTCTCCGTCATCGCCGGCTTCTCGCTCATGGGGATCGCGCTGGGCGTCGCCGCGCTGATCATCGTGATGGCGGTGATGAACGGCTTCCGCCACGAGCTGATCGGCCGCATCCTTGGGTTCGCCGGGCACGTGACCGTCATCGGCAACGCCCAGGGGATCGCCGGATACGCCGAACTCGCGGCCGCGATCGCGGCCCTTCCCGGAGTCGCCTCGGCCGTCCCGGTGGTGGAGGGCCAAGTCCTCGCGACCGCCTGGGGCGGACGCAATGCCGGAGTTCTGGTCCGGGGCATCGCGGCCGCCGACCTTCAGGCCCGGGACCTGATCGTCGCCGGCATCCAGTCGGGGTCGATCGCCGACTTCGGCCACGACGAAGGCGTCGTCATCGGCAGCCGGCTGGCGGCGCGTCTCGGCCTCGGGGTCGGCGATCCGATCACCTTGATTTCGCCGCGCGGCACCGCGACGGCGCTCGGCACCGTCCCGCGCATGGTCGGCTACCCGGTGATCGCGATCTTCGAGGTCGGCATGTACGAGTACGACAACGGGGTGGTGCTCATGCCGCTGGGGGTTGCCCAGGTCTATTTCCGCTATCGCGACGCCGCCACGGCGATCGAGGTCTTCGTCGATCGACCCGAACAACCGGCGGCGGCACGGGATGTGATCGCCGCCGCCGTGGGCGATCGCGGCCGCACCGTGGATTGGCAGCAGTCCAACGCCCAATTCTTCGGGGCGCTCCAGGTCGAGCGCAACGTGATGTTCATCATCCTGATGCTGATCATCCTGGTCGCCGCCTTCAACATCATCTCCAGCCTCATCATGCTGGTGAAGGACAAGGGGCGGGACATCGCCATCCTGCGCACGGTCGGGGCAACCCGCGGCATGGTGATGCGCATCTTCCTGCTGACCGGGGCCAGCATCGGGATCACCGGCACGCTCCTGGGCTTCGCCCTTGGCGTCGCCTTTGCCCTCAACATCGAGGAGCTGCGCCAACTGGTGCAGCACCTGACGGGGTCCGATCTGTTCGCCGCCGAGATTTATTTTCTCACCCAGCTACCGGCCCGCATCGACTGGCACGAGGTCGCGACCGTCGTCGCCATGTCCCTGGTCCTGTCGTTCCTCGCCACCCTCTACCCGTCCTGGCGGGCGGCCCGGCTCGATCCGGCCGAGGCGCTGCGGTATGAGTGACCCGGCTCTTTCACTCGACGGACTGAAGCGGGTCTTCGTCCAGGGCGGCAACCGGATCGAGGTGCTGCGCGGTGCGTCGCTGCGGCTGACGCCCGGGGAGCTGGTGGCCTTGGTCGGTCCGTCGGGGGCCGGAAAGTCCACGCTTCTGCACATCGCAGGACTCCTGGAACGGGCGGACGCCGGCGAGGTCAGCATCGGCCCGCTCGCCTGCGGCAGCATGTCGGACAGCGAACGCACGGCGCTGAGGCGCCGGCACCTGGGCTTCGTCTATCAGTTCCACCACCTGTTGCCCGAGTTCTCGGCGATCGAGAACGTCATGCTGCCGCAGATGATCGCCGGCCGTACCCGTGCCGATGCCAAGACACGTGCGCGGGAATTGCTCGCGAGCCTCGGCCTCGCTGAACGCGAAAGCTACCGGCCGGCGCGGCTTTCCGGCGGCGAGCAGCAGCGGGTCGCCTTCGCCCGCGCCCTCGCCAATGGCCCTTCGGTGCTGTTGGCGGACGAACCGACCGGGAACCTCGACCCCGCCACCGCCGAGGTCGTCTTCAAGAGCATGGTGCGCATCGCCAAGGCCGCGGGCCTAGCCGCCCTGGTCGCTACCCACAACCCCGACCTCGCCCGCCGCATGGACCGCACCCTGACCTTGCGCGACGGCATCGTGGTCGCGGATTGACGATTGACCAATAGACTCCTCGCGCATGGCCGGCTCGCGCGACACGCCTCCCCTTGCGGGTGGGGACGGGGAAGGGGACAATCGACGGCGACCCTCGCGCATCGACCTCTGATCATCCTCCATGCCACACGCTGATTTCGTCCACCTGCGCGTTCATACGTCCTTCTCGTTGTCGGAAGGGGCGCTCAGGATTGTCGACTTGGCGAAGCTCTGCGTCGCCGATGCGATGCCGGCGGTGGCCATGACCGATCGCGGCAACCTGTTCGGGGCCATGGAATTCTCCGCCGCCTGCGCGGCCGCCGGGGTGCAGCCGATCATCGGCTGCGTCCTCGCCATTGGCGAGGCACCCGAGCCAGGCGTGCGGCGGCCGGAACCGACGCCCATCGTCGTCCTCGCCCGGAACGAGACCGGCTACCGCCACCTGGTCAAGCTGGTGAGCGCGAGCTTCCTTGAGACCGCGCCCGGCGATATTCCCCAGGTGCTCTGGACCCAACTCAAGGCCCTGAACGACGGGCTCATCGCCTTCACCGGTGGGCCCGCCGGCCCGGTCGATCGCCTGCTCATGGCAGGGCAGGGCGAAGCCGCGGATCTCGCATTGGCCAAGCTCGGGGACATCTTCCCGGGTCGCCTCTACGTCGAGTTGCAGCGTCATGGCGGCACGATTCCGGCGATCGAGGCAGCACTTCTCGACCTCGCGTATCGCCGCGGCCTGCCACTGGTCGCCACCAATGACGTGCATTTCGCCGATGCCTCGATGTACGAGGCCCACGACGCACTCCTCTGCGTCGCCGATGGCGAGACGATCGGCCGCGCCGAGCGGCGGCGGCTCACGCCGGACCATCGCTTCAAGTCGGCGGCCGAGATGCGCGGCCTGTTCGCCGACATCCCCGAAGCGATCGACAACACCATCGTCATCGCCCGCCGTTGCGCCGTGCAAGCGCCGAAGCGCGAGCCGATCCTGCCGCGGTTTCCCGACGCGGGCGCGGGCGGGGAGGCGGCCCTGCTGCGCCAGCAGGCGGAGGTCGGGCTCGATCGGCGGCTCGATGCGCATGTCTTCACGCCCGGGATGGACGCCGCGGCGCGCGCGGCCGCCGCCGCCCCGTACCGGGCGCGCCTCGATTTCGAGTTGGGCGTCATCGAAGCGATGAAGTTCCCCGGCTACTTCCTGATCGTCGCCGATTTCATCCAGTGGGCGAAGCGCCAGGGCATCCCGGTGGGTCCGGGCCGCGGCTCCGGCGCCGGATCGGTCGCCGCCTGGTCTCTCACCATCACCGACCTGGACCCGCTACGGCACGGCCTGCTGTTCGAGCGCTTCTTGAACCCGGAGCGGGTGTCGATGCCCGATTTCGACATCGACTTCTGCCAGGAACGCCGCGACGAGGTGATCCGCTATGTAGCGGGGCGCTACGGCACCGATCGGGTGGCGCAGATCATCACCTTCGGCACCCTCCAGGCACGGGCGGCGCTGCGCGACGTGGGCCGCGTCCTCGAGATGGCCTACGGCCAGGTCGATCGTTTGTGCAAGCTGGTGCCCTACAACCCGGCGCATCCTGTCAAGCTCGCCGAAGCGATCGAGCGCGAGCCTCAGCTCCAGGAGGCGCGCGACAGCGACCTGCAGGTCAAGCGCCTGCTCGACATCGCGCTCAAGCTGGAGGGCCTGCACCGTCACGCCTCGACCCATGCCGCCGGCATCGTGATCGGCGATCGGCCGCTCGACGAACTGGTGCCGCTGTACCGCGATCCCCGCTCGTCGATGCCGGTGACCCAGTTCCACATGAAGGACGTGGAGAAGGCCGGTCTGGTGAAGTTCGACTTTCTCGGGCTGAAGACCCTGTCGGTCCTGCACCGCGCGATCGAACTTCTCGCGAACCGGGGCGTGACCTTGGATTTGGCGACCTTGCCCCTGGACGACGCCCCGACCTACGCGGTGCTGTCGCGGGGCGACACCGCCGGGATCTTCCAGCTTGAAGGTGCGGGCGTGCGCGACGTGGTGCGTCGGCTCAGGCCCGACACTTTCAGCGACATCGTCGCCCTGGTCGCGCTCTACCGCCCGGGCCCGATGGACAACATCCCGCGCTTCGTCGCCTGCAAGCACGGCGAGGAGCAGCCGGACTACATGCTGCCCCAGCTCGAGCCGATCCTCAGGGAGACCTACGGGGTCATCGTCTACCAGGAACAAGTGATGCAGATCGCCCAGGTCCTGGGCGGTTTCAACCTAGGCGCCGCCGATCTTCTGCGCCGCGCCATGGGCAAGAAGATCAAGAAGGAGATGGAGGCCCAGCGCGACGCGTTCCTCACGGGTGCCCTCGCGAACGGGGTCGGCCGAGCCCAGGCGACTCAAGTGTTCGATCTCCTGGCTCGTTTCGCGGACTACGGCTTCAACAAGAGCCATGCCGCCGCTTACGCCCTGGTGGCCTATCAGACCGCCTACCTCAAGGCCCACCACCCGGTCGAGTTCCTCGCGGCGTCGATGAGCTTCGAACTCGCCAACACCGACCGGCTCAACGTCTTCCGCGAGGAATCCGAGCACCTTGGCGTCCGGGTTCTGGCGCCCGATCTCAACCGCTCCGAGGCAAACTTCGGGGTGGAGGAGGGGGCCGTTCGCTACGGCCTCGCCGCCGTCAAAGGGGTCGGGTTGCAGGCCATGGAGGCCGTGGTCGCGGAGCGTCGGCGCGGCGGTCCCTTCGCCGATCTGGCCGACTTCGCCGACCGGGTCGATTCCCGAGCGATCAACCGCCGGCAGCTCGAGGGTCTGGTGCGGGCCGGAGCCTGCGACGGACTGAACCCGAACCGCGCGCAGGTTCTCGCGGGCATCGACGCGATGATCGCCCGCGCCGGGGCCGCGGCCCGCAGCCGGGACAGCGGCCAGGTCGGCCTATTCGATGGCGGCGAGGCGATCCGTGTGCCCCTGCCGCTGCCCGACGTGCCCGATTGGGCGCCGGTCGAACGGCTGCGGCAGGAACACGACGCGCTCGGATTCTACCTGTCCGCGCACCCCCTGACCGCCTATGTGCCAGCGCTTGCCAAGCTTGGGGTCCCGTCATCGAGTTCGCTCGCCGCCATGCTCGCCAACGTCGACGAGGCCGAATTTCGCCTGGCCGGCGTGCCGATCGCTCGGCGAGAGCGAACCGGCAACCATGGCCGCCGGTTCGCCTTCGTCCAGATGAGCGATGTCAGCGGCACCTACGAAGTCGTCATGTTCCATGACATCCTCGCCGCCAGCCGCGACCTGCTCGACTCCGGCGCGCCCTTGCTGCTCTTGGTCGACGCCCGCCGCGACGGAGACACCGTCCGCCTCGCCGCGCGCACGGTGCAGGCTTTGGATCGGGTGGTAGCGGCCTCGACCCAGTCCCTGCGGGTCGTACTCGACGCTTCTGCGGGCCTGAACGCACTCCGTTCGGCCCTGCTCGGCAGCGAAAAGGGGTCCGGCACGGTGCGGGTCGTGGTGCGGGCCTTGGGTGCCGATGACGTCGAAATCCTGCTGCCCGGAGGCTATGCCCTGACCCCGTCTCTGTGGGCACGGCTCGCCGCGGCGCCGGGCATCGCGGCGGTCGAGGCCGGTTGACGTAAAGCTTGCCCGAAGCCCGCCAAGGGGCTAAAAGTACGCGGTTTTCAACTCGCACGCGGGTTCCGCGGCCACCTGGCCGCTCCGGTGCCGGGGACACCCTCGGTCACGACCCGCGGAGGCTTAACCGGAGAAGGTAATAAACGATGGCGGTACCTGCTTTTTCCATGCGTCAGCTGCTCGAGGCTGGCGTTCATTTCGGGCACCAGACCCGGCGTTGGAATCCGAAAATGGCGCCGTTCCTGTTCGGCGTCCGCAACGACATTCACATCATCGACCTGCAGCAGACGGTCCCGTTGCTGCAGCGGGCGCTGGAAAGCATCCGCGAGGTGGTATCCAGCGGCGGGCGCGTCCTGTTCGTGGGGACGAAGCGCCAGGCGGCCGAGGCGGTCGCCGCGTCGGCCAAGCGTTGCGGCCAATACTACGTCAACCACCGTTGGCTCGGCGGCATGTTGACCAACTGGAAGACCGTGTCGCAGTCGATCAACCGCCTTCGCGAACTCGACCAGACCCTGGGCGGCGACACCACCGGCCTGACGAAGAAGGAAGTCCTTCAGCTCAGCCGCGAGCGCGAGAAGCTCGATCGCGCGCTGGGGGGGATCAAGGAAATGGGCGGCCTGCCCGATGCCCTGTTCGTCATCGACACGAACAAGGAGCAGCTCGCGGTGGCCGAGGCGCGGAAGTTGGGTATCCCGGTCACGGCCATTCTCGACAGCAACTCCGATCCGGACGGCATCACCCTGCCGGTCCCCGGCAATGACGACGCCATCCGCGCCATCGCGATTTATTGCGACCTGGTATCCGGGGCGATTCTCGATGGGTTGCAGCAGGAAATGGTGGCACGCGGCGAGGACGTCGGGGCTTCGGAACAGGCGCCGGTCGGCGACCTGCCCGCCGCCGACGCGATGGCCACGGCGGGCGCGGACCTGCCGATCGCGGGCGACGGCGCCCCGGCCTGATCGCCCGGCCACAGCAATCGTTGGAGGAAGACGATGGCGGAGATCTCAGCCGCGCTGGTCAAGGAACTGCGCGACAAGACCGGCGCCGGCATGATGGACTGCAAGAAGGCCCTCAACGAAACCGGCGCCAATCTGCAGGACGCGATCGATTGGCTGCGCAAGAAGGGCCTGGCGTCGGCGGCGAAGAAGGCCGGGCGCGTGGCGGCGGATGGGCTGATCGCGGCGGCGCTGGCTGACGGCAAGGGTGCCCTCGTCGAGGTCAACGCCGAAACCGATTTCGTCGCCCGCAACGAGGCGTTCCAGGACTATGCGCGCACCGTCGCCCAGGTCGCGATCGCGGTCGGATGCGACATGAATGCCCTCAAGGGCGCCGCCTACCCCGGTGCGGGCTGCGGCGTCGCCGAACAGGCCACGAACTTGATCGCCAAGATCGGCGAGAACATCGCGCTGCGCCGGGCCGCCTGCCTCAGCGTGGTCCAGGGTGTCGTCGCCGGTTACGTCCACGCCGCCGTCGCGCCCAACCTCGGCAAGATCGGTGTGCTCGTCGCCCTCGAATCCGCGGGCGATCAGGGGCAGCTCCAGGCTCTCGGCAAACAGCTCGCCATGCACATCGCGGCGGCCAAGCCCGAATCGATTGCCGTGGCGGACCTGGACCAGTCCCTGGTCGCCCGCGAACGGGCGGTGCTGACCGACCAGGCCCAGGAGAGCAAGAAACCCGCCGACGTGATCGCCAAGATGGTCGAGGGCCGGCTTCGCAAGTACTACCAGGACGTCGTGCTGATGGAGCAGCTCTTCGTCATCGACGGCGAAAGCCGCGTGTCCCAGGTGGTCGAACGTCTGGCGAAGCAGCTTGGACAGGCGGTCAAGGTCGCGGGGTTCGTCCGCTTCGGGCTCGGCGAGGGCATCGACAAGGGCACGGCCGACTTCGCCACCGAGGTCGCGCAGCTCACGCGATAGACGAGCCAGACCCGGTGCGGCCTGACCACCCATGGTGTATCGTGTCGGCCGTCCGGGACGACTGGCGGCGGGGGAGTCATGGCTGACGGCGTCAGGTATCGTCGCGTCCTGCTGAAGGTATCGGGCGAGGCTCTGATGGGCGATGTCACCTATGGCCTCGATCCCGTGACGGTGGATCGCATCGCCCAGGAGGTCGGCAGCGCCCACGGCATCGGCGCCGAGATATGCCTCGTGGTCGGCGGCGGGAACATCTTCCGTGGCATCGCCGGTGCCGCGGTGGGCATGGAGCGGGCCAGCGCCGACTACATGGGCATGCTGGCAACGGTGATCAACGCGCTCGCCCTGCAGAACGCCTTGGAGAAGATCAACGTCGCGACCCGGGTCCTATCGGCGATCCCGATGCAGTCGGTGTGCGAGCCATACATCCGGCGGCGCGCGATTCGCCACATGGAAAAGGGGCGGGTGGTCATCTTCGCGGCCGGCACCGGCAATCCGTTCTTCACCACCGACACGGCGGCGGCGCTCAGGGCCGTGGAGATGGGCTGCGATGCCCTGCTCAAGGGCACCCATACGGTCGATGGGGTCTATTCCGCCGATCCGATGCGCGATCGGTCAGCGGTGCGCTATGATCGCCTCGATTACAAGGAAGTGCTGGCGCGGGACCTTAATGTCATGGATGCCGCAGCGATCCAACTCGCCCGCGAGAACCGGATTCCGATCCTCGTCTTCTCGCTGCGGCAACATGGATCGCTCGCGCGGGTTCTGCAGGGTGCCGGGATTTTTACCCTGATCGCGGAGGATGTGAGCGGTGGCTGACCCCGATCTAGGCGAATTCACACGCCGTATGGATGGCGCCCTCGAGGCGCTGCGCAAGGAGTTTCTGGGGCTGCGGACGGGCCGGGCTTCGGCCAGCCTCCTGGAACCCGTGGTCGTGCTGGCCTACGGGACGGAGATGCCGATCGCGCAGCTCGGCACCGTGAACGTGCCGGAGGCGCGGCTGATCACCGTCCAGGTCTGGGACAAGGGCAACGTCAAGGCGGTGGAAAGTGCCATCCGCAGCGCTGGCCTCGGCCTCAACCCGATGTCCGACGGCCAACTGATCCGGATCCCCATTCCCCAGCTCGATGCCGAACGCCGGGCCGAGCTCACCAAGGTGGCCGGCCGCTACGGCGAACAAGCCCGGGTCGCGGTTCGCAATGTCCGGCGCGACGGCATGGAGCATTTGAAACGGATGGTTCGCGACAGCGAACTGTCGGAGGACGAGCACGAGCTGTGGTCCGAGGAAATTCAGTCCATGACCGACTCGCATATCAAGAAGATCGACGAGTCCGTGGCCCACAAGCAGGCGGAGATCTCGCAGGTCTGAGCCGATGAAGGTAGCTTCGCAGTCGTCAACGCCACCACCTTCGCCCCGCCACATCGCGATCATCATGGATGGCAACGGCCGCTGGGCTCAGGCCCGCGGCTTGCCGCGGGTGGCCGGCCATCGCCAAGGAGCCGAGGCGGTGCGACGCGCGGTCGTCGCATGTATCGAGCTGGGTGTGGATTACCTGACGATCTACGCGTTCTCGTCGGAGAACTGGAAGCGGCCCGAGCGCGAGATCGACGACCTGATGGGCCTGCTCGGCCTCTACCTGCGGAACGAAGTCGCCGAGCTGTCGCAGCGTGGCGTGCGAGTTTGCTTCATCGGCGATCGTGGCCGCCTTTCGACCGACATCCGCAAACTCATCGACCAGGCGGAGGCGTCCACCCGCGAGAACAAGGCGCTGACATTGACGGTCGCCCTCAACTACGGCGGCCGCCAGGAGATCGTCCGCGCGGCGCGACGCATCGCGGAAGACGCGGTTGCCGGCCGATTGGGCGCGGCGGCGGTCGAGGAGTATCTGTTCTCCGGCTACCTCGATACCGCCGGCGTGCCGGACCCCGACCTCGTCATTCGCACCAGTGGCGAGCAGCGTCTCAGCAACTTTCTCCTGTGGCAGGCGGCCTATGCCGAGTTGGTGTTTCTGCCAACCCTCTGGCCGGATTTTCGCAAGCGTGATCTGGAGGAGGCAATCGCGGAATACATGAAGCGCGAACGGCGGTACGGCGCATCCAGTGGCTGACGCGGGAACGTCGCCCTCCATCTGGCCGCGTATTGCCTCATCGCTGGTGCTCGGGATCGCCGCCGTGTCGGTCACGATCGCCGGAACCTGGTTCTTCGCGATAACCGTCCTCGCCATCGCCATGCTCATGGCCTGGGAATGGCTGGGCGTAACCGGGACACCCAGGTCCTGGCCCCTGTTCGCCGCTGTCGCCTTGGTCTGGTTGGCGGCGTTGACGCTGCCGGGCTGGGGCGCGGCGCTGCTTCTCGCGGCCATCGTCGCCGGGCTCTACGGCGGCCGCGATGTCCTGGCTCGGGGCGACCCCGGGCCGGGCTGGCTCGCCGCCAGCGCGGCCTACATCGGCGTGCCGATGATCGCCATCCTCTGGCTGCGCTTTGGACTGCACCCCAGCCCTTGGATCATTCTGTGGCTGTTCGCCGTCGTCTGGGCGACCGATATCGGCGCCTTCTTCGTCGGTCGTTCGCTTGGCGGCCTTCGCCTTGCCCCGATCTGGAGTCCGAAGAAGACCTGGTCCGGGGCCGTGGGCGGTCTTGTGGGGGCCTTGGCGGCCGCGGCCGTCCTCATCGACGTGGGCATGAGCCCCCAACCTTGGGTGTTTCTGGTCGCCGCGGGCCTCGTGAGCGTCCTCGGGCAGGCCGGGGATCTGCTTGAGTCCGTCGTCAAACGCCGCTTCAACCGCAAGGACAGCGGCCAGCTCATCCCCGGACATGGTGGCGTCCTGGATCGGCTTGATAGTATGGTCCTGGCGGCGCCGACCTTGGCGTTGCTGGTCGCCCTCGCGGGCGGGGAGGCATGGCTCTGGCGGAACGGCGAATGAACGGAGCTGCGACGGGCAATCATCCGCGTAGCGTGACGATCCTGGGCTCGACGGGTTCCGTCGGCCGCAGCACCATCGATCTGATCGAGCGCCATCCCGGCGCCTATCGGGTCGAGGCCCTGGCCGGCAATTCACGGGTCGGCGACTTGATCGAGCAGGCGCTTCGGCTGCGCCCCCGATTCGTGGCGACCGCCGATGCCGCGCGCTACCAGGAACTGAAGGACGGTCTTGCCGGCACCGGTATCGCGACCGGCGCCGGCGCCGCCGCGGTGTGCGAGGCCGCCGAACGCGACGCCGAATGGGTCATGGCGGGGATCGTGGGCGCGGCCGGTTTGGAACCGACGCTCCGGGCCATTCGGCGGGGCGCCATTGTTGCCCTGGCGAACAAGGAGAGCCTGGTCTGCGCGGGCGACCTGGTGATGGCCGAAGTCGCGCGCTGCGGCGCGACGCTCCTGCCCGTCGATTCCGAGCACAACGCGATCTTCCAGGTGTTCGATGCGCACCATAAACCAGCGGTGGAGCGGATCATTCTCACCGCCTCCGGCGGGCCGTTTCGCACCTTCGACCGGGCGGCGATGGCATCCGCGTCCCCCGCCCAGGCTGTCGCCCATCCCAACTGGTCGATGGGCGCCAAGATCTCGGTGGATTCCGCGACCCTCATGAACAAGGGGCTGGAGCTGATCGAGGCCTTCCATCTGTTTGGCGTGTCCGAGGCGTGCCTCGACGTGCTCATCCACCCGCAATCGGTGATCCACAGCATGGTGGCCTATATCGATGGTTCGGTGCTGGCTCAGCTTGGCTCGCCCGATATGCGGACGCCGATCGCCTATGCGCTCGGCTGGCCCAACCGCATCGCCGCGCCCTCCGCCAGGCTCGACCTCGCGACCATCGGCCAATTGACGTTCGAGCCACCGGACCCGGTGCGGTTTCCCGCCCTTCGGCTGGCACGCGAGGCCTTGCGGACCGGCGGTTCGGCCCCAACTATCCTGAGTGCCGCCAACGAAATCGCGGTGGCTCGGTTCCTTGCCGGTGGCCTTGGATTCCTCGGCATCGCCGAGATCGTGGAGGATGTCTTGGAGGCATTGCCAGCCACACGCCCGACCAGTATCGCGGACGTGATCGAGATCGACGCCGAAGCGCGGCGCCTCGCCGCCCGCCGGCTTGATCGCCGCGCCGTCGACGCACCCCTGGTCAGGTTCGCCTGATGGACATCATCAATTTCGCGTGGACGAACGGCGTTGCGTTCGTCTTCATCCTCTCCGTCATCGTCTTCGTCCATGAACTCGGGCACTACCTGGTCGCGCGCGGCAACGGCGTCCGAGTCGAGGTGTTTTCCATCGGTTTCGGGCCCGAACTGCGCGGGTGGACCGACCGCGCCGGAACCCGCTGGAAGATCAGCCTGTTGCCCTTGGGCGGCTACGTGAAGATGTTCGGCGAGCAGGAGCAACAGGCGAACCCCGATGCCTTCCACAGCAAGCGGGTTGGGCAGCGCGCCGCGATCGTCGTGGCCGGCCCCGCTGCCAATTTCCTGTTCGCCATCGTCCTGCTCGCGGTTCTGTTCGCGACGGTGGGTCAGCGGGTCACCCCGCCCGACCTCACCTCCATCACGCCCGACAGCGCCGCGGAAGAGGCCGGGTTCCTTCCCGGCGACCTGATCGTCAGCATCGACGGCGCGCCGATCGATCGGTTCGAGGACATTCAGGAGATCGTCTACGACAGCCCGGGGGTCGCGCTGTCCGTGGTGGTCAGACGCGGCGATGCCGAGGTGGCCCTCGCGGTCACGCCTCGGCTGGTCGAGACCGAGGACCTGTTCGGGAACATCCACCGGATCGGCCGGTTGGGGATCGGTCGCTCGGGCGGGGTCGTGTTCATCCCCCTCGATCCGTTCGCGGCCGTCCTGACCGCGGCGACCGAGACGTGGCGCATCTCGTGGGCGACCCTCGACGGGGTCGGCCAGATGATCGCGGGAACCCGCGATTCCGACGAATTGGGTGGGCCGATTCGAATCGCCCAGATGTCGGGCCATGTCGCCGAGGAAGGCTGGATCATGATCGGCTGGTTCATGGCCGTGTTGTCGATCAACCTCGGCCTGATCAACCTGTTTCCGGTTCCCATGCTGGACGGTGGGCACTTGCTGTTCCAGCTCCTGGAGGCCGTTCGCGGCCGCCCCTTGGGCGAACGGGCCCAGGAGGTCGGCATGCGCATCGGCTTGGCCCTGGTGGTCAGCCTGATGGTGTTCGCGACCTGGAACGATCTCGTGCACCTGGAGATCTTTTGAGCCGCTCCGGCGCGGCCTTTCGCGACAAAACGCAATGGTGTAGTAACGGGCTCGGCTGGAATCGACCGCCTCGGCGGCGGCGCGCGACCGGTCACGAGGGGGGGGGGGGCGATCCGGAAGGAGCGGTGTCGCCGCGCCGAACAACAAACTTGCGAGGCGGTGTCGGGTGGTTCGGATCGAGGGGTCCCGTGGCGGGTCGCGAAGGATTGGGACCTTCGTTCTGCTCGCCACGCTCATGGCTTGGCTCGGCCTGGGCACCGCAGCCTGGGCCCAGGATGGCTTGATCGCCGAGATCCGGGTCGAAGGCAACCAGCGGGTCGAGCCCGAAACCGTGCGCTCCTACATGGTCGTCGGCGCGGGCGACAGCTTCGACGCGGCGGGGATCGACCGATCGCTCAAGGCGCTGTTCGCGACGGGCCTGTTCGCCGACGTCACCATGCGGCGCGAGGGCGATATCCTCCTCGTCCGGGTGGTCGAAAATCCGATCATCAACCGGCTCGCGTTCGAAGGGAACCAACGGGTCAAGGACGAGGAGTTGGAGCCCGAGGTCCAGCTTCGACCCCGGGTCGTGTACACCCGCGCCAAGGTTCAATCCGACGTTACCCGCATTCTCGAGATCTATCGCCGCAACGGGCGGTTCGCGGCGTCCGTCGAGCCTAAGGTCATCCAGCAGCCGCAGAACCGCGTCGACCTGATTTACGAGATCAACGAGGGCCCGACGACGGAAGTGCGGCGCATCAGCTTCGTCGGCAACACCCAGTTCAGCGACAGCGAGTTGCGGGGCGAGATCCAGACCAAGGAATCGGCCTGGTACCGCTTCCTTACGTCGGATGACACCTACGACCCCGACCGCCTGTCGTTCGACCGGGAGCTCTTGCGCCGATTCTACCTGGCGGAAGGGTACGCCGACGTGGCCATCCTGTCGGCCTCGGCCGACCTGACCCCCGACCGGCACGAGTTCTTCATCACCTTCACGGTCGAAGAGGGGCAACGCTACGACTTCGGTCGAATCCGGGTGAAGAGTCTGCTCAAGGACCTGCCGTCGACGGAGCTGCATCAATACGTCAAGACCTATCCCGGCTTGACCTACGACGCCGACAAGGTCGAGGAGACCATCCAGGATCTGATCGAAGCCCTGGGAAGTCGGGGTTATGCCTTCGTCGAGATCGATCCCCGGATCGAGCGCCACACGGACACCCGGGTCATCGATCTGACCTACGACATCTCCGAGGGACCCCGGGTCTATGTCGAGCGCATCAACATCGAGGGCAATGTGCGGACCCTGGACAAGGTGATCCGCCGGGAGTTCCGGCTGGCCGAGGGCGATGCCTTCAGCACGGCGAAGCTCCGCCGCTCCGAGCAGCGCATTCGCAACCTGGACTTCTTCGAGACGATCACGGTCAATGCCGAGGAAGGCTCCAGCCGGGACCAGGCCGTGATCAACGTGGAGGTCGCGGAGAAATCCACCGGAGAACTCTCGTTCAACGCGGGATTCTCCACGTTCGACGGGTTCCTCGGCAACGTGCTGCTAAGCGAACGGAATCTTCTCGGCACGGGCCAGGAGCTGTCGCTGGGATTCACGCTGTCCACCCGGCGGTCGGAGATCGATCTGAGCTTCACCGATCCCGCGTTCCTCGATCGTGAGGATCTGGCGGCCGGCTTCGACATCTTCAACAAGTCGACCAACCTCCAGCGGGAGAGCTCGTTCGATCGCGGCGAGTTGGGCTTCGCCCTGCGGGCCAGCTATCCGCTCGCCGAAGACCTGACCCACGCCGTGCGCTACACGTTGCGCCGCGATCGGATCAGCGACATCGACAAGGATGCGTCGCGCATCATCCAGGAACAGGAGGGCAGCGCCGTCACATCCCTGGTCGGTCAGTCCCTCACCCTCGACCGCCTGGACAGCATCGTTAACCCGACCGAAGGCTACACGATCCGGGTCGCGCAGGACTTCGCCGGGCTCGCCGGCGACGTTCAGTACGTCCGGCTGCAGGTGAACACCGCCGCCTATCACGAGTTCGCGAAGAATTGGGTGGGCAACCTCAGCGTCAACGAAGGTCAGATCTTTGGGATCTTCGGCGACGACGTCCGCATCATCGACCGCTACTTCCTCGGTGGCAGCCAGTTGCGCGGGTTCGGCGCGGCGGGCGTCGGGCCGCGGGATCGCAAGAGCGACGATGCCCTGGGCGGCAAGTCGTTCTGGACGGCGAGCGCTGAGCTTACGTTCCCGCTGGGCCTGCCAGAGGAATTGGGTCTGTTGGGGCGGGTTTTCACCGATTTCGGCGCGACCTGGGACACGGATTCGACCACCGGCGTGGACGTGCGCGATTCCGCGCTCCCGCGAGGCTCGCTCGGGATAGGATTGACCTATATCTCTCCCCTGGGGCCGCTCAAGCTGGATTTTGCTTTCCCGGTGGTGAAGCAGGACTTCGACGAGACCCAGATCTTCGGCTTCAACTTCGGCACCCGCTTCTAGATCGGAGACCTGATCGTGCGAACTCGCCGCCTTGCCGCCGTCGTCGTCCTGGCGTTGTCGTTCGCGACCGGCCCGGGCACCGCGCAGGAACTGTCACCCACGGTCGCCGCGGTGGTGGATTTCGAGCGTCTGATTCGGGATTCGGCCGCGGGCCAGGCCCTGCGCGCCCAGGTCGAGGAGAAGCGCAGCGGCTTCAAGGCCGAGGTCGCCACCCAGGAGGAAACGCTGCGGGCCGAGGACCAGGAGCTGTTGCAGCAACAGACCGTGCTCGATGCGAACCAGTTCGCCGAGAAGCGCCAGAAGTTCCAGGTCAAGGTCGCCGAGGTGCAGCGGTTGGTTCAGTCGCGCAAGCAGACCCTGGACCGGGCCATGGATTCCGGGATCGACGAGATCAAGAAGGTGACCGTCGCGATCGTCGGCGAGATGGCGAAGGCCAAGGGCATCAACCTTGTGCTTCCCCTGACCCAGGTCCTGCTGGTCGACGCGGACTATGACCTGACCGGGCCGGTGATGGAGGAGCTCAACCGGCGCTTGCCGACGGTCACGGTCACGTTCACGTCGGAATGACCGGACCCGCCGGGTCGCGGGGCCTTTCGGTCGCCGATCTGGCATCGCGGGTTGGCGCGGAGGTGCTCGATGCCTCCGCCCATGGCCAACTCGTGCGCGGGGTGGCCACCCTCGAACGCGCGACCCGGGATGACGTGAGTTTCCTCGACAATACCCACTACCTCGCGTCCCTCGCGGGCTCGGCCGCGGGAGCGTGCCTAATGCGGCACGAACACGCCGACCGGGCTCCGGTCGGCATGGCGATCCTGGCCACGGTGGCGCCCTATCTCGCCTGGGCCCGGACCGTGGCGGTGTTTCACACGCCGCCATCGCTGGTGCCGGGTATCGACCCAAGCGCCCGCGTGGCCGCCGATGCAAGGGTCGGCCAGGGCAGCCGGGTCGAGGCAGGGGCGGTCATCGGCCAAGGTGTCGCCCTCGGGGAGCGTTGCCTCGTTGGTGCCAACACGGTGATCGGCGATGGCGTGGAGATCGGCGATGAAACCCGCATCGGGGCGAATGCCTCGCTCGCCCATTGCCGGGTCGGCGCCCGCTGCCTGATTTATCCCGGTGTCCGGGTCGGCACGGACGGTTTTGGCTTCGCCATCGATGGCGAACGCTACGTCCGCGTGCCGCACATCGGCCGGGTTCTGATCGGCGATGACGTCGAAGTCGGGTCGAACTCGACCATCGACCGCGGCACCTTGGACGATACCGTGATCGGCGCCGGCACGATGATTGATAATCTCGTCCAGATCGCGCATAACGTCGTCATCGGACGGGGTTGCGTGATTGCAGGCCAAGTGGGCATTTCCGGGAGCGCTCGACTCGGCGATTTCGTGGTCGTTGGGGGCCAGGCCGGGATCGCGGGACACCTGATCGTCGGAAGTCGCGTACGGATCGCCTCGCGCAGCGCCGTCAAGGACGACCTCGACGACGGCCAGGCCTACGGTGGCGCTCCGGCGGTTCCCATCCGCGAGTTTCGGCGGCAGATCGCCGCGGTCATGCGTCTGGGGAAACGCAAGAGCGGACAGCCATGAACGATGTTCGGGTCAACGACGTAGGCGAAACCATCGACGTGGAGCGGATCATGAAGATGATCCCCCACCGCTTCCCGTTCCTGATGGTCGACCGGGTCGTGGAACTGATCAAGGATCGCAGCGCCATCGGCGTCAAGAACGTCTCGATCAACGAGCCATTCTTTCAGGGCCACTTTCCCGATCATCCGGTCATGCCCGGTGTTCTGATCATCGAATCCATGGCGCAGAGCGCCGCCGTGCTCGTCGTGCATACGTTGGGCCCTGCGTTCGAGGGCAAGCTCGTCTATTTCATGACGGTGGAGTCCGCGCGCTTCCGCAAGCCCGTCGTCCCCGGGGATACGCTGCACGTGCACGTCCAGAAGCGGCAGCAGCGCGGCCCGGTCTGGAAGTTCGATTCCCAGGTGAAGGTGAATGGAACCCTGGTCGCGGAGGCCACCTTCGCGGCGATGATTCTCGATAGTTGATGGCGTCGATCCACCCGACCGCGATCGTCGATTCCCAGGCCGAACTCGCCTCCGACGTATCCGTTGGACCCTACTGTATCGTCGGACCCCACGTCAGACTCGGCGCCGGTGTTGCGCTCCTGAGCCACGTCGTGGTCGACGGCCGGACGTCCCTCGGCTCGGGCTGCAAGGTCTTCCCGTTCGCGACGATCGGCCTGCCGCCCCAGGATCTCATGTATCGCGGCGAGCCGTCGGAGCTGACTGTGGGCGACAACACCGTGATCCGCGAGCAGGTGACGATCAACCCTGGGACGACCGGGGGCGGCATGATCACCCGGGTCGGCAACAACTGCCTTTTGATGGTCGGGTCCCACGTCGCCCACGACTGCACCGTCGGCGACAACGTGGTCATGGCCAACAACGCGACCCTCGCCGGCCACGTCCGGGTCGGGGACTACGCCGTACTGGGCGGACTCTCGGCGGTTCACCAGTTCGTCCGGATCGGCCGACATGCCATCGTCGGGGGCATGTCGGGCGTTGAGAACGACGTGATCCCCTATGGCTCGGCGGTGGGTAATCGCGCCCACCTTACCGGGCTCAACGTCGTCGGCCTGAAGCGGCGCGGCTTCAAGCGCGACGACGTTCATACCCTGCGCAATGCCTATCGCCTGTTGTTCGCCCGCGAAGGCTCGTTGACCGAGCGCCTCGAGGACGTGTCGACCATGTTCCACGAGAACGCCCTGGTGATGGATATCGTCGGCTTCATCCGGGCGGAAACGTCGCGGGCGATCTGCCAGCCATGGAATGGCATCGACGGATAGCCTCGCGATCCTGGCCGGCGATGGGCCGCTTCCCGGCCTGGTGGCGCGGGCTTGTCGCGGCACCGGGCGGCCGGTCTTCGTCGTTGCGTTCGACGGCATCACCGAACACCGGCCGCGGTCGCGGGCCTGCCCCACGTCTGGGTGCGGCTCGGGGCCGTCGGCCGCACCCTGGCGGCGCTCGGGGAATCCGGGGCGCGGGACGTGGTGCTCGCAGGCCCCGTCCGCCGGTCCGTCGCTTTCCGACCTTGGGCTCGACCTGCGGGGGCTGCGGATGCTCGGCTCCCTCGGGTCGGGGGGGCCAGGGCGATGGTCGCGTCCTCGGCCGCATCGTCGCGGAGCTGGAGGGCGCGGGGTTTCGTGTCGTCGGCATCGATGACGTGTTGGTTCAGTGCCTGGCGCCGGAAGGCCCATTCGGCGCGCACGTACCCGATGCGGAGGCGGGCGTGGACATCGAGCTCGGGCGCCGCGCCGCCCAGGCCCTGGGGGATATGGACATCGGCCAGGCGGTCGTCGTGCAGCAAGGCATCGTTCTCGGCGTGGAAGCCGCCGAGGGGACCGACGCCCTCGTGCGGCGTTGTGCCGAGTTGCGCCTTCAGGGCAGGGGCGGGGTGCTCGCCAAGCTCCCGAAGCCTGGGCAGGATCGGCGCGTGGATCTCCCAACTATCGGCGTCCGCACGGTCGAGGGCGCGGTCGCGGCGGGACTCGTGGGCATCGCCATCCAGGCCGGGGGGGGCCTGGTGATCGACCGCCCGGCCGTGGTCCGAGCCGCCGATGCGGCGGACCTCTTCGTGTGCGGGCTCGCGCGTGAGCCGCGATAGCCCCCTCGTCTTCCTGGTCGCCGGCGAGCCGTCGGGCGATCTGATCGGCGCGCGATTGATGGCGGCGCTCAAGGACCAGACCGCGGGGCGGGCCAAGTTCGCCGGCGTCGGCGGCGAGCGCATGATCGCCGAGGGGCTGATCGGCTTGTTCCCCATGGCCGACCTGAGCGTCATGGGGCTCACCGCCGTGGCAAGGCGGGCGCCTCTCCTGATCCGCCGCCTGCATCAGACCGCCGCCGATGCCCTGAACTTGCGCCCCGACGCGATCATCACCATCGATTCTCCGGGCTTCAACGTCCGCCTGGGGCGCCGTTTGGAGGACCGGCAATGTCCCTTGATCCACTACGTGGCGCCCATGGTCTGGGCGTGGCGAGCGGGACGGGCGCGCACGCTGGCTCGGGTCTTCGATCAGCTTCTGGCGCTGTTCCCGTTCGAGCCGTCCTTGTTCGAACCCGTTGGCCTGCGGGCGACGTTCGTCGGCCATCCCTTGGTCGAGGAGCCGATCCGGGCCGGGGATGGGAAGGGGCTGCGCGTCGCCCATGGGATTCCCGCCGCGGCGACGATCATCGTCGCCCTGCCCGGAAGCCGCGCCGACGAAGTCAGCCGGCTGCTGCCGGTCTTCGGCGCGGCCCTGGGCCTTCTCCTGGATCGCCACCCGAAACTCCATGCGTTCGTGCCGACCGTCGCGGCGGTGGCCGACCTGGTGGCCGACGGGATCGCCGCCTGGCCGGTCCCGGCGCGTATCGTTCGCGGCGCGATCGACAGGTATGCGGCCTTCGCCTCCGCCGATGCGGCGCTGGCTGCCTCGGGGTCCGTGGTCCTCGAGCTCGCGGCTGCCGGCGTGCCGACCGTCGTTGGCTACCGCACGAGTCTGGGAACGGCCTTCATCGGCCGACGTCTGATCCGGATCCCCCATGTGAGCCTGGTCAACATCCTGGCTGGGGAAGCCGTGATGCCCGAGTTCCTGCAGGAACACTGTCGTCCGGAGGCCTTGGCGGATGCGCTGGATCGGATTCTGACCGACCCGGCGGCAAGAACCCGCCAACAGGACACGGCGCGGGACGTGATGGCCAAGCTGGGCCTGGGGCAGGCAATCACGCCGAGCGCGCGGGCCGCCCGCATCGTGCTGGCGGCCATCGCCACCCGCCGGTCCGGCTCGGTCCCGGCCACGTCCGGCTAGAGCAGGTTGCTACCCGCCGAAGAGGTACAGCCCGACCGCCCCTAGGATCAGGCCGACGACGGTGCGTACGACGCTTCGGGTCCGTTGATAGGGCGACGGGCGATTGTCGTTGGCCGGAAAGCCGATGGAACGGCGCGGCGCGGGCAGCGGCGACCATCGCTCCTTGCGGAGAAATCCGCCGTGACCCAACCGCCGCGTCGCCCTCGCCATGGCGGCCTATCCGCGCCGGCTGATCGGCACGTAGTCGCGCTTGGGATAGCCGGTGTAGATCTGGCGCGGGCGCCCGATCTTCTTGCCCGGATCCTCCATCATCTCCTTCCATTGGGCGATCCAACCCACGGTCCGCGCCATGGCGAACACCGCCGTGAACAGCCGCGAGGGGATGCCCATGGCCTGCAGGATGATGCCCGAATAGAAGTCCACGTTCGGGTACAGCTTGCGCTCGATGAAGTAGGAATCCTCGAGGGCGATCTTCTCGAGCTCCTTGGCGATCGGCAGTAGCGGATCGTCGCCCAGCCCGAGTTCGCCCAGCACCTCGTCGCAGGTCTGGCGCATGACCTTCGCCCGCGGATCGAAGTTCTTGTAGACCCGGTGGCCAAAGCCCATCATCCGGAACGGATCGTCCTTGTCCTTCGCCCGGTTGACGAACTCGGGGATGCGATCCTTGGTGCCGATGCGCTTCAGCATGCGGATGACCGCCTCGTTCGCCCCGCCGTGGGCGGGACCCCACAGGGTGGCGATGCCGGCCGCGATGCAGGCGAACGGGTTGGCCCCGGACGAGCCGGCCAGTCGCACCGTCGAGGTCGAGGCGTTCTGCTCGTGATCGGCGTGCAGGATCAGGATGCGATCCATCGCCTTGGCGAGCGTCGGGCTCACCTTGTAGGTCTCGCAGGGCGTGGCGAACAGCATGTGCAGCACGTTCTCCGCGTAGGTCAGGTGGTTCTGCGGATAGATGAACGGCTGCCCGATGGAGTACTTGTAGGCGAAGGCGGCGATCGTCGGCATCTTCGCGATCAGGCGATAGCACGCGACCATGCGGGCGTGCGGTTCCTCGTAGTCGGTCTCGTCGTGGTAGAAGGCGCTCAAGGCCCCGACGATCCCGACCATCACCGCCATCGGGTGGGCGTCACGGCGGAAGCCGCGCAGGAAGTTGATCACCTGCTCGTGCAGCATCGTGTGGTAGGTGATGTCGTGTACGAACTTGACCTTCTCCTCGGCGTTCGGCAGCTCGCCATTGAGCAGCAGGTGGCAGACCTCGAGGAAATCGCTCTTCTCGGCCAGCTGATCGATGGGATAGCCGCGGTGCAACAGGATCCCCTGATCGCCGTCGATGTAGGTGATCTTCGATTCGCAGCTCGCCGTGGCCATGAACGCCGGATCGTAGGTGAAGTATCCGGTTTTCCCGTACAGCGATCGCACGTCGATCACCTTGGGTCCGAGCGTTCCCGACAGCACCGGCAGGGCCTGCTCGCGCTTGCCCTTGCCGTCCAGGATCGTGACCGTCGCGCTTTCGCCCGCCACCGGCGCTTCGGACTTTTTCGTCGCCATCACCATCTCCCTCTCCCTCGATCATCGCCTCGTTCACCGGCGGTGATCCTAGGTCCTAAGACCCCTCCACGGCAATCTCGCCAAGGCTACGGATCGATTGCGCCCAGGCGCGCGAGGGTCAGGTCGCGACCCAGAACCACCATCACATCGAAGATGCTGGGCGACACCAGACGACCGGTCACGGCGGCCCGCAGCGGTTGCGCGACCTCGCCCAGGTTCAGGTTCCGCGCCGCGGCGAAGCCGCGCACCGCCGCCTCGAGGTCGGCCGCGGCCCAGGATGGCGCGCTCGCCAGATGGACCTCGAGCTCGAGCAGCATGGTGCGCGCCGCCGGATCGAGCAGGGCGCTCGCCTTGGCGTCGATCGGGACGGCGGCACCCGCCGCATAGATCCGGGCGCTGTCAGCCAGGTCGACCAGGGTACGCGCCCGTTGCTTCAGGCCGGCCAGTCCCTGGATCAGGCGCCGGCGCGCCGCTTCGTCGAGCGTCTCGCCAAGCCGTTCGGCGATCAATCCCGCGAGCCGTTCGTCGTCGGCGATCCGCAGGTAGTGGGCGTTCAGCGCCGTGAGCTTGTCCATGTCGAAGCGCGCGGCCGAACGCACGACCGCGTCCAGGTCGAACCAGGCGATCGCCTGCTCGGTCGCGATGATCTCGTCGTCCCCGTGGCCCCACCCCAGCCGCAGCAGGTAGTTGCGCAGCGCCTCGGGCAGGAACCCCAATTCGCGGTAGGCGTCGACCCCGATCGCCCCGTGACGCTTGGACATCTTGGCGCCGTCGGCCCCGTGGATCAGCGGCAGATGCGCGTAGGCGGGCGCCGTCCACTCCATGGCGTTGAACAGCTGAACCTGGCGGAAGGTGTTGGTCAGATGGTCGCTGCCGCGAATCACCTGGGTGATCCCCATGTCGTGGTCATCGACCACGACCGCCAGCATGTAGGTGGGCGTGCCGTCGCCGCGCAGCAGCACCATGTCGTCCAGTTGCGCGTTGCCGACCCTGACCTCGCCCTGCACACGATCGTGAATCACGGTGTCGCCCGACAGCAGCGCCTTCAGCCGGACCACCGGTGCCACCCCCGCCGGCGCCTCGCTCGGGTCGCGGTCGCGCCAACGCCCGTCGTAGCGCGGTGGCTGGCCCTTGGCCTTGGCCTGCTCGCGCATCGCGCTCAGCTCCTCGGGCGTGCAGTAGCAGCGGTACGCGCGACCCCGCGCCAGCAAGGCATGGGCCACCTCGGCGTGACGCTCCAACCGGGTCGATTGATAGATCGCCTCGCCGTCCCAATCGATTCCCAGCCAGGTCAGGCCGTCGAGAATGGCGTCGATCGCGGCCTGGGTCGACCTGGCGCGATCGGTGTCCTCGATGCGCAGGAGGAACCGCCCCCGGTGGTGCCGCGCGTAGAACCAATTGAACAGGGCGGTGCGCGCGTTGCCGATGTGCAGAAACCCCGTGGGCGAGGGGGCGAATCGGACCACGGCGGTCATGGATTGGGCCTCCCCGGCCGCAGGTAGATGAACCAGTAGACCAGCCCGACGAGCCCGGCGCCGCCCAGGATGTTGCCGATGGTGACCGGAACCAGGTTCGCGATGACGCCGACTAAGGTGACGCTCGTCCCGCCCGTGTCGGCGTCGATCAGCATGGCGAACGGGAGCTCCGCCTTGGTCGCGGCGATTCCGACCGCCAACCGCCCGACCTCGCCGCTGCCGAAGTCATGCTGCCCGGCGAGAAAGGCGAGCAGCGCGGTTCCCACGGCGCCGACCAGATTGCCGAGGTAGACGATCGACCAGGCGATGATCAGGTCGCGCGGCTTGATGCGCCCGGCGGCCAAGGCCATCACCATCAGGCCGTTGCCCGTAAACAGCTCGGCGCCGCCGAGGACGACGAGCACGAGGCCCAACGAAAACGAGACGCCGACGACGATCCGACCCAAACCGAACGGCAAGGCTTCCGCCCCGACCCCCGCCACGTTCGAGAACAGGACGCCCAGTCCGATGAAAGCCCCGGCCAGGACCGCCAGGGCGAAGAGGCTCGGCCGATCGAGCCGCGCCTTGCGCTCCCCCAGAATCTCCGCCTCGCGGGCGATCGCGGCGGGAAGCAACGTGTCCAGGGCCATGGACGTGGACTTGTCGGCGGGTTCGGTCATGGGGTCTATTGCAGGGCGCTCGAACGTGGATCGGCGCAGTTACCCTGTTTGCGCCGCCTCTCGTCAAGGCGCTTGTGTCGAGGCTCGACGCCTTTGAAGTGGACACTCCGACGCGACCTTCCGCGCCGCGCTATGGCGTGGCTGGCCGAGCAGGCGGCACGGGAACGCGATCGCTGGCCCTTGGCCTTTCCGGCGGGGATGGCCGCGGGAATCGGCGGTTACTTCGCGCTGCCGTTCGAGCCGGCGCCCTGGCTCGGTGCCGTGGCCGCCGGTTCGGCCCTCGCGGCGTTGGTCGCCGTCCGCCGCCGGCCCCGCGCGGCCCTCCTCGCCCTCGCGATCGTCGCGCCGACCCTCGGGTTCGCCGTGGTCCAGGTTCGCACCCTCGTGGCCCCGACCGCCGCCTATCTCGATACCCGTGGGCCGGCCGACGTCACCGGCCGGGTCATCGCGGTCGAGCGGCGCACGGCGGGCGTCCGCCTGCTGCTCGACCGCGTGACGATCGAGGGCATCGCCGAGGATCGAGCGCCCGCGCGCGTGCGGCTGGTGGCGCAAGGGTGGAAGACCGCAGCCCCGCGCCCGGGCGATCGCGTTCGCGTCCTCGCCGAGGTTCGCTCGCCCACGGGACCGGTGGCCCCGGGAGCCTACGACTTCGCCCGCGAAGCCTTCTTCGAGGGTCTGGGCGGCGTCGGGTTCGTCTATGGCGGCGGCACGATCATCGACCACGAAGAAGCGGGATCCGCCTGGGCGCTGCGCCTGGCCCGACTCCGCGACACCATCGCCACCCGGGTCATGTCCTCGTTGCCGGGAGCGACCGGCGCGATGGCCGTCGCCTTGCTGACCGGAGAGCGCCAGGCGATCCCCGAGCCGGTGAACCAGGCCATGCGCGACTCGGGACTCTTCCACCTGTTGTCGATCTCGGGGCTCCATCTCGCCTTGATCGCCGGGCTCATTTTCTTCGTGGTCCGCGCCGCGATCGCCGCGATCGAGCCGGTGGCCCTGCGCTGGCAGAGCAAGAAGATCGCCGCCATGGCCGCGCTGCTCGGCACGGCGTTCTATCTCATGCTTTCGGGGGCCGCGGTACCGACGCAACGCTCGTTCCTGATGACCGGCTTGGCCCTCGTCGCGGTCATGCTCGATCGCTCGCCGTTCTCCATGCGTCTGATCGCGTTCGCCGCCACGGCCGTCCTGCTCATGGTGCCCGAAAGCCTGCTGGGGGCGAGCTTCCAGTTGTCCTTCGCCGCCGTGATCGCCTTGATCGCCGTGGCGGAGGAGATCCGCGACCGGGTCACGCGACCCGCCGGACCGGCCGGACACGTCGGGGTCTATCTCGGCGGGTTGCTGGTGACCGCCATCGTCGCCGGCCTGGCGACCGCACCGGCGACCGTCTTCCATTTCAACCGGTTGGCGCTCTACGGCGTGATCGCGAACTTCGTCGCGGTGCCGCTGACTGGGTTCGTCATCATGCCGGCCGCGCTCGCCACCCTCCTGCTGATGCCCCTGGGTTGGGAGGCCGTGCCCCTGTGGGCGATGGGGCGGGGTTTGGTCTTGATCCTCATCGTGGCGGAGTGGGTCGCGGACCTGCCCGGCGCCGTCGTGGCGTTGCCGGCCTTGCCGTTCGCCGCCTACCTGCTCATGGTCGGCGGCGGACTTTGGCTCTGCCTCTGGCGCCGGGTCTGGCGTTGGGGCGGGCTGGCGGCGCTCGCGGCCGGGATCGTCGTCGGCCTGCTCCATGACGGCCCCGACCTGTTCGTCTCCGAGGACGGCAAGCTGATCGCCGCCAAGCGGACCGACGGTCTTCTTGCCATCAACCGCGACCGCGCATCGCGCCGAACCGCCGATACCTGGCTGCGGCAATCGGGCCAGACCGCTTGGATACCCTGGCCCGGGGACGGAGCCATCGAGCCTTGGCTCGCCTGCGATTCCCTGGGTTGTCTCTACCGCAAGGCGGGCCGGGTGGTCGCCGTGGTCACGGATGCCCGGGCCCTGGCCGAGGATTGCGCCACGGCCGACGCCGTCCTCGCCACCGTTCCGGTCCGCGTGCCATGCGCGGCACCCGTGGTGATCGATCGCTTCGATCTATGGCGTCGCGGTGCCCATGTCGTGTGGGTTGACGCCGACGGCGTGACGTTCGCCTCGGTCGCGGATGTTCGCGGAAGCCGCCCCTGGGTGGTCGAGCCGGTCAGTCGAACTGCCGGAACAGCGCCACCAGGCGACCCTGAACCTTGACCCGGTCGGGGCCAAAGATGCGGGTCTCGTAGCGCGCGTTCTCCGGTTCCAGCGCGATCGAGGCACCCTTGCGCCGCAACCGCTTCAGGGTGGCTTCGGCATCGTCCACCAGCGCGACGACGATATCGCCGGTCTCGGCCGTGTCGCTGCGCCGGACGATGGCGACATCGCCGTCCAGGATGCCGGCATCGATCATCGAATCGCCTTCGACCCGCAGGGCATAGTGCTCATGATTGCCCACCAGGGTCGCTGGCACGTCGAACGTCTCGGTGGGATCGCGCAAGGCCTCGATCGGCGTACCGGCCGCGATCTTGCCGTAGAGGGGCAGGGACACCGCGGTCGCCTCGCCCTCCGACCGTTTGCCGGCCAGGACTTCCAGCTTCCGACCCTGGATGACGCTGGGGGTGAATCCGGTCGCCGGCGCGGCGCTCACGGGCGGCAGCTTGACCACCTCGAGCGCCCTGGCCCGGTGCGGCAGGCGGCGCAGGAACCCGCGTTCCTCGAGGGCGGTGATCAACCGATGGATGCCCGACTTCGAACGCAATCGCAGCGCCTCCTTCATCTCCTCGAACGAGGGCGAAACCCCGTCAACCTGAAGCCGGCGGTGGATGTACAGGAGGAGTTCGTGCTGCTTGCGGGTGAGCATGGCGTTTCTCGCTACATCTAGAACAAAACCAAAACGACCATACATGTTCTGGTTTGGTTCCGCAAGCGAATTACAACAGGATTACCTCGATGCTCTCTCCTGCCTTGGCCGCGCGTGCGCGCGGCGGGCGAACCGCGAGGCAGTCGGCCTTGGCCAAGGTCGCCATCATCGAGCTGTCCTGGATATCCAGCGGATCGACCAGCGGCGGCGTGCCGTCCACCAGGCGCGCGCGCAGGTAGTCCTGGCGGTCGTCGTTGGCCGGAAGGTCGCGGGCGAGCACCGCGCGAAGCCGGTCGCGGCGCGGCGTGCGATCGCCCGCCATGGCCCAGATCGCCGGCTGCACGAACAACAAGCCGCAGACCACGGTGGACACGGGATTGCCCGGGAGACCGAACGTGGGTGTTCCCCGGTACGACCCGAACATCAGCGGTTTGCCGGGTCGCATGGCGATCTTCCAGAAGTCGAGGGTCAACCCGTCCCGCTCCAGCACCGGCCGCACCAGATCGTGCTCGCCCACCGACGCGCCGCCGGTGATGACCAGCAGGTCGGCGCCCGCGGCCGCGGCCACGTGGGCGCGCAAGGAATCGGCATCGTCCCGGGCGATCCCCAGGCTGTAGGGCACGCCGCCGGCGTCCTCCACCAGGGCGGCGAGGGCCAGGGAGTTCGAGCTGACGATCTGGTTAGGCCCCAGCGGATCCCCCGGCATGACGATTTCGTTGCCGGTCCCGAGAATGGCGACGCGGGGGCGGCGGTGAACGCGAAGCCAGGGCACGTTCATCGCCGCCGCCAGCCCAATCTCCCGCGGTCCCAGGCGACGGCCGGCCTCCAGCCCGACATCGCCGGCGCGGAAATCGAGCCCGGCCTTCCGCACATGGCGTCCCGGCGCGATCCCGGCTCGCGCCGTGACCCGGTCACCGGCCGCCGCGGCGTCCTCTTGAATGAGCACCGCGTCGGCGCCCTTCGGCATGGGCGCGCCGGTGAAGATCCGCGCGGACTCGCCCGGACCCAGGACACCATCGTACGCCGCCCCGGCCGCGATCGAAGCCACCACCCGCAAGGTCGCAGGCAGGTCGGCGGCGCGCACGGCATAGCCGTCCATGGCCGAAACCGCGACCGGCGGCTTCGTCACCCGCGCCCGGACCGGCTCGGCCAGCACGCGACCCCGCGCCTGGTCGAGTCCCACCTGCTCGGCCGGCAGGGGGCGGAACCCCGCCAATGCCCGCGCCACCGCCTCCTCGACCGAGATCATGGGCGCGTGTAGGTGCCGGACCGCCCGCCGGACTTGTGGACCAGCTCGATCCCCTCGATCGTCATGCCGCGATCCACCGCCTTGCACATGTCGTAGATCGTCAACGCCGCGATCGACACGGCCGTCAGCGCCTCCATCTCGACTCCGGTACGGGCGACGACCCCGCAGGTCGCGGCGATTTCGACCGTGCTCGCCCCGCGATCGCAGGACAGCTCGACCTTCACCGCGCTGAGGGGCAGGGGATGGCACAGCGGCACCAGCTCGTGGGTCCGTTTCGCTGCCATGATCCCGGCGATCCGGGCGGTCGCCAGCACGTCTCCCTTGGGCATCCCCTGGGATTCGATCAACGCCAGGGTCGCGGGGTTCATCCGCACCCGCCCGCGCGCCGTGGCGGTGCGTTCGGTCACGTCCTTCGAGCCGACGTCGACCATGGCGGCCCGGCCCTCGGCGTCGAGGTGCGTGAGCTTCGTCATGCGCCGAGCAGCAGGGCGGTGGCGGTGGCCACGTCCGCCTGGCGCATCAGCGACTCGCCGACCAGGAACCGCATGATCCCGGCTTTCGCCATGCGCCGGAGATCGCCATGACCGCGCAGGCCGCTCTCGGCCACCAGGGCGCGATCCTTCGGCGCCCGCGCCGCCAGGCGCTCGCTGGTCGCGAGGTCCACCGTCAAGGTCTTGAGGTCGCGGTTGTTCACCCCGATCAGATCGCCGGGCAGGGCAAGGGCGCGTTCGAGCTCGGCCTCGTCGTGCACCTCGACCAGGATGTCCAATCCGTGCTCGCGGGCCGCCGCGGCCAGGTCCCGCGCCAGCGCGTCATCCAGGCTGCTAAGGATCAGCAGCACGCAATCGGCGCCGATCGCCCGCGATTCGACGATCTGATACGGATCGATCATGAAGTCCTTGCGCAGGACGGGCAGTGGGCAGGCCGCCTTGGCGTCCGCGACGAAGCAATCGTCGCCCTGGAAGTAGGGCCGGTCGGTGAGGATCGACAGGCACGTCGCTCCGCCTTGCGCATAGGCACGGGCCAGGGCCGCCGGATCGAAATCCGCCCGGATCAACCCGTGGCTCGGGCTCGCCCGCTTGATCTCGGCGATCAGCCCGAAGCCGCCCGCCGCCACCGTCGCGGCGAGCGCCGCGGCGAACCCCCGTGGCGGCCCCATCGCCTTGGCGTCCACCGTCAGGTTGGCGAGGGATCGCGCGCCCTTGCACGCCGCCACATGGCTCCGCTTGTCGGTGACGATCCGCGCCAGGATGTCGGACACGTCAGCAACGGCCCTGGGTGATCGCCACCAGCGCCGCGAGCTTGGCCTTGGCCTGGCCGGACTCGATCGCCGCCGCCGCCATGGCGACGCCCGCCTTCAGGTCGGTGACCCGGCCCGCCACTACCAGCGCCGCGGCGGCGTTGAACAGGACCGTATCGCGGTAGGCGCCCTTGGCGCCCGCGAGCAGGTCGCCGAGTGCCCTGGCGTTGTCGGCTGGTTCGCCGCCGCGCAGCGCGGCACTCGGATGCCGGGGCAGACCGGCGTCCTCCGGGTACACCTCTTGCGTCCGCACCTTGCCGTTCTCCAGCATCGCCACCCGGTTCGATCCGGCGAGCGTCAGTTCGTCGCATCCGTCGCTGCTGTGCACGGCCCAGGCCCGCTCGGTCTCGAGCTCCGCCAGCACCCGCGCCACCGTCTCGACCCATTCCGGCGCGAACACGCCGACCAACAGGCGCTTGACCCCCGCCGGGTTCGAGATCGGACCCAGCAGGTTGAAGATCGTCCGGGTGCCTAGCTCCACCCGTATCGGCCCGACGTGGCGCATGGCGCTGTGGTAGCGCGGGGCCAGCATGAAACCGAAGCCGTTCTCGTCGATCGCCCGTTGCACCAGGGGATAGTCGGCGTCCAGGTTGACCCCCAGCGCCGCCAGCACGTCGGCGGCCCCGGACTTGGAGGACATCGCCCGGTTGCCGTGCTTCGCCACCGTGACCCCGCACGCGGCCACCACCAGCCCCGTGGCGGTCGAGATGTTGAGGGTCCCGGTCGCGTCCCCGCCGGTGCCGACCACGTCCATGGCGCCGGCCGGCGCACTCATCCGGTGCATCTTGGCGCGCATCGTCAGGGCCGCGCCGGTGATCTCCTCGATGGTCTCGCCGCGGACCCGCAGGGCCAGCAGGACGCCGCCGATCTGGGCGGGCGTGGCCTCGCCGGACATGATCACGTCGATCGTCTCGCGCGCCTCGTCGACCGACAGCCGCTGGCCGCCGGCCAGCCGCGCGATCGTCGGCTTCAGGCTGCGCGGGGCCGCGTTCATGCGATCTTCGCCAGCGGCGCTCGGCCGTGCACGATCTCCAGGAAATTGCCCAGCAGCTTGTGGCCGTGCTCGGACGCGATGCTCTCCGGATGGAACTGCACGCCGAACAGCGGCAGCGTCCGGTGCCGCAGCCCCATCACCACTCCGTCCGCGGTCTCCGCCGTGATCTCGAGGACCGGCGGAAACGTCGCCCGTTCCACCACCAGAGAATGGTAGCGCGTAGCCCGGAAGGGGGAGGGGATGCCGGCCAGGATTCCCTGCCCGAGGTGGTGAATCTCCGACAGCTTGCCGTGCATTATCGTCGGCGCCCGCACCACCCGCCCCTGGTACGCTTGGCCGATCGCCTGATGGCCGAGGCAGACGCCCAGGATCGGCAGCGTCGATCCCAGCCGCCGGATCAGCTCCAGGCAGATGCCGGCGCGATCCGGATCGCACGGCCCCGGCGAGATGACGATGCCGTCGGGATTAAGGGCGGCAGCCTGATCCACGGTGATCGTGTCGTTGCGCTGGACGACGACCTCGGCCCCCAATTCGCCCAGGTAGTGGACTAGGTTGTAGGTGAAGCTGTCGTAGTTATCGATCAGGAGCAACATCGGCGTAGAATACCGGGTCGCCAGTGGCGGTGCTAGGGGGCAAGGGCCTTGGATGTCTATGTGGGAGGTCAGTGATGAACGACGACGCCAGCGATCTGATCCGGCTCGATCTCTACCCGATCGGCGATCGCGCCAACCCGCGCCGGGCGGCCTTGGTCGAGCGGTTCAAGGCCGACTTGGACGCGCGCCAGGTCTGCGTTCTGTCCGACTTCATCACCAAGGAAGCGCGCCAACGCATGATCGGCGATGCCTTGGCGATCCTGCCCAAGGCGTATCGCAACCGTTCGCATCGGACATGCTTCCTGAACCGGAATGGCGATCCGTCGGTGAACGAAAACCATCCGCGCAACACGTTCTTCGACGCGAGCTACCGCATGATGGCGTACGACCTGTTCGATGCCGACATGGCGTTGCCCCGGTTCTACCGCTGGCCCGCCATCCGCGAACTGGTGGCCGACGTTGTCGGCGCCCAGCGGCTGTTCCTGAACGAGGATCCGTATCAGCCAGCCAACGTGGTGGCCTACGGCGATGGCGATCAGTCGACTTGGCACTTCGACCGCGGCAACGATTTCACCGTGACGCTGATGCTGCAGGCGCCCGAGGCCGGCGGCGTCTTCGAACTGGCGCCGGAAGTCCTGGATGACGACGATCCGGACATGCGCCGCCTTGCCGACGTGCTGCAGGGTCGTTCACGCGACGTGATCAGCGTCGACCGGGTGCCGGGCGCCCTCGTCATCTTCCGCGGCGACCGCTCCGCCCACCGGGTTTCGCCGGTCAAGGGCGACACCCTGCGCCTGATGTGCGTGATGGTCTACGAGCCCAAGCCCGGCGTCGTCGGCCGGCCCGAGGTCAACGCCACCGTCTACGGTCCGCGCACGTCGCAGGCGCGGGCCTGATATCAAGGTTTCGTAGGTCGCTCTCGACGGCGGCCGCGAGGCCGAGCGAGTTTCAGGCTCGGAACACCGGGTCCGTCGACATGGCCCCGGGCGTCCACCGACGCAGTTCGGCGACATAGGGTTCGCCGAAGTTCGTGCCGGGCTGGCGGTCGTAGCTGAACAGCCCGACGATGCGCTTGCGCGCGCCCTGCACGGGGGTGACGTGGTGAAGCGTCCGGTTGCCCTGAAAGACGTTCAGATCGCCGACGGCCAGCTTGGCGCGGCGCACGCCGTCCTTGTTGCCATTGAACACCGCGGCGACGGTCTCGTAGTTCTGGTTCGTGTCGCTGCGCACGTTGGGTATGTATTCGAACACGCCGCCCCCCTCGGGTTCGCGCAGCAGGATCGAGAACACGACATCGTTGCCGTCGAAGTGCCAGCCGTCCGTGTCGCCGTCCCCGGCGACCTTCGACGTCAGGGCCAGATGCGGACATTCGCTGCGATGGAACGTCTCGTAGCCCATGAGCTGGCGCAGGAATTCGCGTAAGGGTTCCCAGCAGAAGATCTTGCGCAGCGGGGAGTCGTTCGGGATCTGGTGGTTAAGCACTTGGTGATAGCGGAACTGGTGGGTCACGGTGCGCGGATGACCGGCCGGCCAGCTGCTTCCATCGTCGCCGTAGCTGGCGCTGTTCGCCTCAAGTCTGCTGGCCAGCGGTACGCGCGCCTCGATCTCGGCGGCCATGAACGACACCGCTTCGGGTCGTGCGAAACCGGGCAGGGAGAACAACGCATCGCGCCCGAGCGCGGCCTGGCCTTCCCGGAGCAGGGCGTCGACCGTTGGGCTTTCCGGCCGATGCAGCGGATAGCGATCGAGATCGATGATTTCCGCGATCGTATCGAAACTCACCGTCGGGTCCTCCCGTTCACCGCCGCCGTGTCGGCGACGGCCGGATTGTAGGCCCGCGCGGCGCGTTCACCAAGGACCGCTCCGGGTCGCGACCCCTCAGAGCTTTTCCAGGGTCCAGCGATAGGCACCCATGCCGGCGATCATGGCGGCGACGAAGATGAAGGTTTCCCTCAGGCCGAAGGCCAGGCCGGCCAAGGCAGGTCCGGGGCAGTAGCCGACCAGGCCCCAGCCGATCCCGAACATGGCGGCGCCAAGCAGGAGGCGCCGGTCGATGGCGCGCGCGGTCGGGATCTCCTGTCGTTCGCCGACCAGGGGGGCGCCGCGCTTGCGGGCGAGCCAGAAACCGGGCGCGGCCAGCGCCAGGGCGCCGGCCATCACGAAGGCGAGGGTCGGGTCCCAGGTTCCGGCCCAGAGTCCGGCCACGTCGAGGAAGCCCTGGACCCGGGCGGGGTCGACCATCTGGGAGACGGTAAGGCCGATGCCGAAGACGACGCCGGCGACGAGCGCGATCAGGAGGGTCATGGCGTCAGCCCCCGATCCCATGGCGAAGGACGAAGACCACCGCGGCGGCCGTGACCATGAACACCGCGGTCGCGGCCAGGGAACGGGGCGACAGCCGGGCCAGGCCGCAGACGCCGTGTCCGCTGGTGCAACCGCCGCCGAGCCGGGTGCCGAAACCCACCAGCAGGCCGCCGGCGATCAGCAGGGGCGCCGACCCGGACACGGTGACGGAGGGGAGATCGAACCCGAGTAGCCCGAGCAGGAGCGGGCCGGCGACGAAGCCGACGAGGAACGCGATCCGCCAGCCCGACTCGGCGCCCCACGGGCGGAGAAGCCCGCCCATGATGCCGCTGACGCCGGCCACCCGGCCGAGAGCGACCACCAGTAGCGATGCCGAGAGGCCGATCAGGGCGCCGCCGATCAGGGCGTCGACGGGAGAGAAGGGGGCCATGGGAACCTCGCTCAGCGCAGGCGTTCGAGGATGCTGACGTAGTTGGCGACGGCGGTGCCGCCCATGTTGAAGATGCCGGCCAGGGCTGCGTTCGGGATCTGCATATCGCCGGCGCTACCCGTCACCTGCATGGCGGCCAGCGCGTGCATCGACACGCCCGTGGCGCCAATCGGGTGTCCCTTGGCCTTGAGCCCGCCGGAGGGATTGACCGGCAATCGGCCGCCGCGCTCGCTCCAGCCTTCCTCGATGGCGCGCGCGCCCTGGCCCTCGGGCGCCAGCCCCATCGCCTCATAGATCAGCAGCTCGGCGATGGTGAAACAATCGTGGACCTCGACCAGGTCCAGATCCCCGAGCCCCACCCGCGCCTCGGCGAGCGCCTGGCGCCACGCCTCCGCGGCGCCTTCGAACCGGGTGGGATCGCGCCGGCTCATGGGCAGGAAATCAGTCACGCGGGTGGCCCCCCGAACCGCCACCGCCTTGCCGAGGGAAAGGGCAGTGCCCACGTCGGCCAGGACCACGGCGGCGGCCCCGTCCGACACCGGGGAGCAGTCCGTGCGCCGCAGCCGCCCGGCGACGATCGGGTTCTTCTCGCTGACGGTGCGGCAGAAGTCGTAGCCCAGGTCCTTGCGGATCTGGGCATAGGGGTTCGCGCAGCCGTTCCGGTGGTTCTTGGCGGCGATGCGGGCGAGGGCGTCGGACTGGTCGCCATGCTTCTGGAAATAAGCCTCGGCCAGGTGCGCGAACACCCCCGCGAACCCGCCCGGGATTCCGGCCTCGTCCTTGACGTAGCTCGCCTTCAGCAGGTTGCGGGCGATGTCGTCCGGGGCGGCGTCCGTCATCTTCTCGACGCCGACCACCAGAACGATCCGCGCCCGGCCGGCCGCCAGGGTGTCGAGCCCGACGTGCACCGCCGCCGAGCCCGTGGCGCAGGCGTTCTCGACCCTGAGCGCCGGTTTGAAGCGGAAGGCGTCGTCGGCCGCCAGCACCAGGGGCGCCGTGAAATCCTGGGCGGAAAAGCCGGCGTTGAAGTGGCCGAGGACGATGGCATCGACGTCCTTCGCCGCGACTCCGGCATCGGCGAGCGCGTCCCGCGCCGCGCGAACGACCAGGGACTCGACGTCCTCGCCCGCCAGCTTGCCGAACTTGCTGTGGGACCAACCGACGATGCATCCGACCATCGCGACCTCAGTCACTCGTGTCCCGATTCTGAAATTCGCCCAACCTCGCGGCAACCTTCTGAGCGAATTTCAGAATCGAAGGGACACGAAACAATTATCGATTCTAGTGTCGTTTTGGGTTTCGAAGTTCGCCCTCGAGGATGGCCGCAAGACAGGGCGAACCTCGAGACCACGACTAGTTTCCCGACTCGCCGAAGGAGATGGCGACCTCGGCCGCGCGGATCAAGGCCCGGGCCTTGTTCACGCACTCCTGGTACTCCGCCTCGGGCGTCGAATCGGCGACGATCCCGCCGCCCGCCTGAGCGTACAACATGCCGTCCTTCACCACCGCGGTCCTGAGCGCGATGCAGCTATCCATGGTGCCGTTGGCGGAGAAGTAACCGACCGCCCCGGCATAGATACCGCGCCGTTCCACCTCCAGCTCGTCGATGATCTCCATGGCCCGCACCTTGGGCGCGCCGCTCACCGTTCCGGCGGGAAAGCCCGCCATCAGCGCGTCGAGCCCGTCGCGGCTCGGGTCCAGCGCGCCTTCGACGTTCGAGACGATGTGCATCACGTGGCTGTACCGCTCGATGATGTCTCGCTCGGTCACCGTTACGGTCCCGATCCTGGCCACCTTGCCCACGTCGTTGCGCCCGAGGTCCAGGAGCATCAGGTGCTCCGCCAGCTCCTTGGGATCGGCCAGCAGATCGGCGGCCAGCGCCTCGTCCTCGGCCCGGGTGGCGCCACGCCGCCGGGTTCCGGCGATCGGGCGGATCGTGACGATGCCGTCGCGGCTGCGGACCAGGATCTCGGGGCTCGACCCCACCACCGCGAACGTTCCGAGATCGAGGAAGAACAGGAACGGGGAGGGATTCACGCGCCGCAGCGCCCGGTAGAGGACGAACGGTGGCAGGCGGAACGGCACCGCGAATCGCTGCGACAGCACCACTTGGAAGACATCGCCGGCGGCGATGTAGTCCTTCGCCCGCTCGACCATCCGGACGTAGATCTCCTTCGGCGTGTTCGAAACCGGCGCGGTCTGGGCTTTCCCGCTCGCCGGATGGCGGTGGTGGGGCAGGGCGCGCTCGAAATCGGCGACGGTGTCCGCCAAACGCTCGCACGCATGGCCGTACGCGGCCCGCGCCGCGACGCCCGCCTGTGGCCACACCGGCGTGACCACGGTCACGCTATCGGCGACGTTGTCGAAGATCGCCATGACCGTTGGCCGCACGAACATCCCGTCGGGCAGCCCCATGGGCGCGGGCTTCTCCGTCGGCAGCCGTTCGATCAGCCGCACCATCTCGTAGCCCATGTACCCCACCAGGGCCGAGGCCATGGGCGGCAACTGTTCCGGCAACGCGATCCTCGATTCGTTCACCAGCCGGCGCAACGAGGCGAGCGCGCCACCCGGCTCCGGCGTGAACGTCTCCGTGTCGGCCCGGGCCCGCCGGTTGATCTCGGCGCGGTCCCCGGTGCAGCGCCAGATCACGTCCGGCTTCAGGCCGATGATCGAGTAGCGGCCCCTGACCGCGCCACCCTCCACCGATTCGAGCAGGAAGCTGAAGGGCCGCCCGTCGGCGAGTTTCAGCATGGCGGAGACCGGCGTCTCCAGATCCGCGACCAGGGTCGTCCACACCACCTGGGAGCGGCCGGCGGCGTGGGTCGCCTCGAACTCCGCGAATGTCGGAGCCGTAAGCATGCTAGTGCTTTGACTTCGACGGATCGTTCACGATCCGTCGGGCCAAACCCCTAGGCAGACTCTCATCTTGTGGCCCGCCCCAAACACGACGATGAATCATGCGTTTGTGTCGGGCCACTAGAGCAGGGCGTCCAGGACCGTCGCGTCGATCTCGACCGGGTATCGCTCCTGCAGGATCACCCGGTACTGCTCGAGGATGTCGGCCCGGATCTGCTCGTTGAGCGCCTTGCGCAGCTCAACGATGCCCCCCTGGACCGATGCCGTGTCCACGGCGTCGATCCGCGCCAGCCGGGCGACGATATGCCCCGAGCCGTCGTTGGCGGCGGCGGTCACCACATCGCCGACCTTCGCCGCGAACAGGTTGTCCACCAGGTCGGGCGGGAAGGGAGCATCGCTCGGGCCGGGGTCGCGGCGGAAGGGCGCCGTGGTCTTAATCCCGGCGGGCCCGACGGCCTCGGCGAACGCCGCGCCGGCCGCGAGCTTGATCGCGGCCGCGTCGGCGGCGTCGGCGGCGGCCCGATCGCGCTCGGCCGCGCGCCAATCGGTGTCGACGTCGCCGCGCACGCTATCGAAGGGTCGCACGGCGGAAGGTACGATGGACCCGACCTGAACGATGCCGAATCCGCCGGCGGTCGTCTCCCGCAGGGGCGAAAGTTCTCCCTCGGCGGTCGCGAACAGGGAATCGATCAGGGTGATCTCTGGTAAAGTCGTCGCCGTTCCATCCGCCGCCACCCCGTCGCGGTCGATCGCCGGGATTGGCCGGACCGCGAGCTCGAGCTGATCGGCCGCTTCCACCAGCGTCGCGCCGCCCGCCAGGATATCCTCGAGCGAGTTCGCTATTTCGTAGGCCGCGTCGGCGGCGGCGCTCAGCTTCAGCTCCAGCTCGATCGCCGGGCGCACGTCCGCCAACGTCACCTGCCGCGCCGGCTCGATCGCCGTCACCCGGAAGACGTGCCAGCCGAGTGGGCTCTGGGCAGGCGCCGTTGGGTCGCCGAGATCGGTTCCGAAGGCCGCATCGGCGAGCGCCGGGGAGAAGAAATCATCCCGGGTCATCACGCCGAGCGACACCGCGGCGCCCTGGCCCAGCGATGTCGCCACCGCCAGGAAGTCCTCGCCGGCGTCGACCTTGGCCTTCGCGGCGCTTGCGCCCGCCTTGTCCGGCAGCAGGATCTGCTCGACCGTCCGCCGTTCCGGCGTGCTCATGGCCGCCGCGCGCTCCTCGAACAGGGCCAGCACCTCGTTCTCGTCGGCGGCCACTTCGTCCGCGAGGTCGGTGGGGTCGATCAGCACGTAGACGCCGCCGCGGTACTCGGGCGCCGTGTAGCGATCGGCATGGGCCTCGTGGAAGGCCTTCAGGTCACCTTCGGCCGGCTCCTTCGCCAAGGGCATGTCGGCCGCCGCGATCATCGCGTATTCGGCCACCCGCGCCTCGTTCTGAAAGCTGAACAACCGGTCGAGCAGGAGTTCCGGCGCCGCCGCCGCCCCGGCGATGCCGCCAGCGATCTGCTGGCGCAGTATCTCGCCGCGCAGCAGGGCGACGAACCCCTGTTCGTTGAAGCCCTGGTTGGCGATGCGGCCAATGAAGATGTCCTGGCTGAACGTGCCGGTATCGTCGTGGAACGACGGGTTGTCGACGATCGCCTTGGCCAACAACTCGTCGCTGACCGCAAGGCCGAGCCGCTCGGCGTCCTGGGCGAACTGCAACCCCATGGCCATGCGATCGATGGTGCCGCGCGCCACCTGCGCCTTCAGCTCGGGATCGTTGTCGAACGCGTCGCCCAAGAGCGAACGCGCCCGATTGGTATCCCGCTGGAATTCCCGGCTGAACGTCTGCGGGTCGATCTCCACGCCGCCCACCGCGGCGAGGAATGTGCCGGACTGGCTGCGCAGCAGGCTCCCAGGGTCACCCCAGATGCCGACGCCGAACGCCAGGGCCAGCAACCCGAGGAAGGCGCGGACGAACCACGTTCCGGCGCTTCTGCGCAGGGCTCTCAACATGATGAAGACCGGTCCCGATGCCGATTGAAGCGGCGTCGATCATAGGGTCCCGGCGGCGGGCACGGCAATCGCCATGCTGGCGTTGGCCTCGTCGGCCGCCTGTGCTACCTAGTACCGACTTTCGCGAGTTCCAGAGTCGCCGATGGCGATTCCGGAGCCGAGAAATCGGTACCAAATCATGATCTTGTACCCGATTACGGGCTTCGCGCCCGTGGCGCGAAACTCCGAGATCGGGTACTACCCCGGGATGCGACAGCTCATCGTGGGTAACTGGAAGATGAACGGGCTCAAGGCTGAAAGCCTTGCCCGGGCGTCCGAGTTCCGCGCGTTCGCAGAGGCCGAGAAGCCCGCATGCGACCTCCTGGTCTGCCCGCCGGCCACCCTGGTCGAGGCGGTAGCGAAGGCCCTCGCCGGCAGCGCCATCGCCGTCGGCGGCCAGGATTGCCACACCGAGGACAAGGGCGCCTTCACCGGCGACATCGCCGCCGCGATGGTGGGCGATCTCGGGTGCCGCTACGTGATCGTCGGTCATTCGGAACGCCGTCGCGACCATGGCGAGAACGACACCCGGGTGGGTGCCAAGGCGACGGCGGCGCACCGTGCCGGCCTCATGGCCATCGTCTGCCTCGGCGAATCGGCGGCCGAACGCGACGCCGGCCGGGCCGAAACGGTGGTCGCCGCCCAGCTCGAAGGGTCCTGGCCCCAGGGCGGTTCGCCCGCGAACACCGTCGTCGCCTACGAACCCGTCTGGGCCATCGGCACCGGCCGCACCCCGACCGTGGCCGAGATCGCAGCGATCCACGGGCTGATGCGGACCCTGATCGTCGCCCGACTAGGGTCCGACGGCCACGCGGTGCGCTTGCTTTACGGCGGCTCCGTCGGTCCGAGGAACGCCGCCGAAATTTTGGCGATTCCCAATGTCGACGGGGCGTTGGTCGGTGGTGCTAGCCTGAAGATCGAAGACTTCGCGGCGATCGCCCGCAGTTGCCAGGCGCGCTAGGGGGTGCTAAAGGCCCCGGCTTCGGCCATACCATCAAGGTGCCATGCACACCGTCCTTGTCGTGATTCATCTCATGCTGGCGATCGGCCTGGTTGGGGTCGTCCTGCTGCAACGCAGCGAAGGCGGTGGATTGGGCATGGGCTCAGGCGGCATGGGCGGGTTCCTGTCCGGGCGTGGCCAGGCCACGCTGCTCAGCCGCATCACCGCGGGACTGGCGGCGACCTTCATGGTGACCAGCATCGCCCTCACCATGGTCTCGGGAACCGGCAGCGCACCGCGCTCGATCGTCGAAGGCGTCGACCAATCGGCGCCGGCGGCGACGGAGACCACGACCGAAGGCGAGGAGGCGCCGAGCGTCCCCCTCGCCGAATGACGGGACGCAAGACGGACGCACGCCTTCTCCGCGACCTGTGGTAGGTTGTTCGCCCGTGACGCGGTACATCTTCATCACGGGCGGGGTGTCGTCCTCCCTGGGCAAGGGCTTGGCGTCGGCTGCCCTCGGCTCCCTCCTTCAATCCCGCGGCTACAGCGTCCGCCTGCGCAAGCTCGACCCCTACCTGAACGTGGATCCGGGAACCATGTCGCCGTATCAGCACGGCGAGGTTTACGTCACCGACGATGGCGCCGAGACCGACCTCGATCTCGGCCATTACGAGCGGTTCACCGGGGTTCCCGCCCGCCGCAGCGACAGCATGACCAGCGGAAAAATCTATTCCGAGGTCATCGCTCGGGAACGGCGCGGCGATTATCTCGGCGGCACCGTCCAGGTCATCCCGCACGTCACGGACGTGATCAAGGAGGCCGTTCTGGCCGATTCCAGCGGCGTGGATTTCCTGCTGTGCGAGATCGGCGGCACCGTCGGCGACATCGAAAGCCTGCCGTTCCTCGAGGCCATCCGCCAGCTCGGCAACGACCTGCCGCGCCAGCACACGGTCTTCGTCCACTTGACTCTCGTCCCCTGGGTCGCCGCCGCCGGCGAGCTCAAGACCAAGCCGACCCAGCATTCGGTGAAGGAGCTCAGGGGCATCGGCATCCAGCCGGACATTCTCGTCTGCCGGTGCGACCGCCCGATCCCCGAGGCCGCCCGCCTCAAGATCGGCCTGTTCTGCAACGTCCGGCCCGAAGCGGTCATCCCGGGCGTGGACGTCGACACGATCTATCAGGTGCCGATCAGCTATCATCGGGCCGGGCTCGATACCCAGGTCCTCGCCGCCTGCGGCCTACCCGATTCCGGAACCCCCGATCTCGAACGCTGGGAATCGATCGTGCGGACCATCCGGGCGCCCGACGGCGAGGTCGCCATCGCCGTGGTCGGCAAGTACACCGGCCTGCTCGACGCCTACAAATCCCTGGCCGAGGCCCTGGCCCACGGCGGCATCGCCAACAACGTGAAAGTGAATCTCAGCTGGATCGATTCCGAGGTGTTCGAGTCCGAGGATGCGGTCGATCGCCTGCGGTCGGTGAACGGCATCCTGGTGCCCGGCGGCTTCGGCGAACGCGGGTCCGAAGGCAAGATCGCTGCGGCCTCGTTCGCTCGGCGCAAGGAGATTCCCTATTTCGGCATCTGCTTCGGGATGCAGATGGCGGTGATCGAAGCCGCCCGCCACCTTGGCGGGCTCGCCAAGGCCTCCAGCACCGAGTTCGGCCCAACGCCCCATCCGATCGTCGGCCTCCTGACCGAATGGACCCGGGGCAACGCCGTCGAGCGGCGCGGGATGGGCGACAATTTGGGCGGCACCATGCGGCTCGGCGCCTACGACTGCGTGCTGGCCGAGGGCAGCCGCGCCGCCGAGATCTATGGTGCCCGGCGCATCAGCGAACGCCATCGCCACCGCTACGAGGTCAACATCAACTATCGCCAGCAGCTCGAGGATACGGGCCTGCGCTTCTCCGGCATGTCGCCCGACGGCGTCCTGCCCGAGATAGTCGAGCTGCCGAGCCATCCATGGTTCGTCGGCGTCCAGTTCCACCCCGAACTCAAATCGAAGCCCTTCGCCCCGCACCCGCTGTTCGCGTCCTTCATCCAGGCGGCGGTCGCCAACTCTCGGCTGGTGTAGGCACGGTGACGCCGCACCACGTTTCCATCGGACGCCTGGTCGTCGGCAACGACCTGCCGCTGATCCTGATCGCCGGGCCGTGCGCGATCGAAAGCCGCGCCCATGCGCTGGAAACGGCGCGCGCCATCGCTGAGATCGCGGGTAGGCGCAAGCTCGGGTGGATCTACAAGAGCTCCTACGACAAGGCGAACCGCACCAGCATCGAGGGCGCGCGCGGGGTGGGAATGGGCGAGGGCCTCGGCATCCTGGCCGAGGTGCGGGAGGTGATCGGCTGCCCCGTGCTGACCGACGTCCATGCGGCCGAGCACTGCGCTCCGGCGGCCCAGGCCGTCGACGTGCTGCAGATTCCGGCCTTCCTCTGCCGCCAGACCGATCTGCTCGTGGCCGCGGCGAAGACGGGGCGCGCGATCAACGTGAAGAAGGGCCAGTTCCTGGCACCCTGGGACATGGCGCATGTCGTCGCCAAGGTGCGCGCTAGCGGCAACCCCAACGTCCTAGTCACCGAACGCGGCGCCTCGTTCGGCTACAACACCCTGGTCTCCGACATGCGTGCCCTGCCGATCCTGGCGGAGACCGGCTGCCCCGTCGTGTTCGACGCGACCCACTCGGTGCAGCAGCCGGGCGGGCAGGGCGCGCGAAGCGGGGGCGAACGCCGCTTCGTGCCGGTCCTCGCCCGTGCCGCCGTGGCGGTCGGCGTCGCCGCCGTCTTCATGGAAACCCATCGGGACCCCGACAGGGCGCCGTCCGATGGTCCGAACATGATCCCGATCGCGGCCCTGCCCGATCTGCTCGACGAGCTGCAGGCCATCGATCGCCTGGCCAAGGCCCGGCCCCGAGCATGACCCTCGCCGCCAGCGTCCGCGCCCAGGCCCGCAACAACGCCTGGTCCAACCATCGGCTTCATGCCGCCTGCGCCCGGCTCGACGAGCCGACCTATCGGGCAGCGCGGGTCAGTTTCTTTCCGTCGATCCCGCCGACGCTCAGCCACATCCTGCTGGTCGATTGGTACTATCTTGATGCCCTGGAAGGCGGCGGTAAGGGCTACGGCGTCTTCGATGACGTGGGCGACGAGCCCTATGCCACCCTGACCGAGCTCACCTCCGCGCAGCGCGCCGCCGATCGCCGGCTGATCGCCTCTTGCGACGGCCGGGCCGACCGGGACCTCGCCTCCATCGTCGTGCTGGACCGGCCGGAACGTGGCTCCTTCCCCGAACCCGCCCTGGCCGTCCTGAACCATCTGTTCACGCATCAGATTCACCATCGCGGCCAGGTTCACGCGATGCTGGCCGGCTCCGGGTCGGAGCCGCCGCAGCTCGATGAGTTCTTCCTCGCCGGCAGGACGAGTTGCGCGATCTGGCACGCTTGGGAATCCTCGGTCCATAGGGGAGGGACATGACCGGCATCACCGACATTCGCGCCCGCGAGATCCTCGACAGCCGGGGCAATCCGACCGTCGAGGTCGACGTGACCACCGAGCGCGGCGCCCTCGGCCGCGCGGCCGTCCCTTCGGGCGCCTCCACCGGTCGCCATGAGGCCGTCGAGAAACGCGACGGCGACCCGAAGCGCTGGGGCGGCAAGGGCGTGAGTTCCGCCGTCGCGGCGGTGAATGGCGAGCTGTTCGAGGCCCTGTCGGGCCGCGACGTGAACGACCAGGTCGGCATCGACCGCACCATGATCCGCCTCGACGGCACCGAGAACAAAGGCCGCCTCGGGGCCAACGCCATCCTCGGCGTCAGCCTCGCGGTCGCCAAGGCGGCGGCGTCGGAGTCCGGCCTGCCGCTCTACCGGCACCTGGGGGGCATCGCCGCCCGCACGCTGCCCACGCCGATGATGAACATCGTCAACGGCGGCGCCCACGCCGACAACGCCATCGACGTGCAGGAGTTCATGATCCTGCCGCTCGGCGCCGCCACCATGGCCGACGCGGTCCGCATGGGGTCCGAGGTGTTCCATGCGTTGCGCCAGAAGCTCAAGGATGCGGGCCACAGCACCAACGTCGGCGACGAAGGCGGGTTCGCCCCCGCCCTCAAGGGCACCGACGACGCCCTCGCCTTCGTCATGCGAGCGATCGAGGCCGCCGGTTACCGGCCTGGGGAACAGGTCGCGCTCGCCCTCGACGTGGCCGCGACCGAGCTCTACCGCGACGGCCGCTACCATCTGGCGGGAGAGGGGCGCACCCTCGATTCGGCCGGCATGATCGAGCTCTACCGCGGCCTCGTCGGGCGCTATCCGATCGTCTCGATCGAGGATGGCCTCGCCGAGGACGACTGGCAGGGCTGGCAAGCGCTGACCCATGCCCTCGGCGAGAAGGTCCAGCTCGTCGGCGATGACCTGTTCGTCACCGACACCCGCCGCCTCGCCCGCGGCATCGCCGAGCACGCCGCCAACGCCATCCTGGTGAAGGTCAACCAAGTCGGCACCCTGACCGAGACCCTGGAAACCTGCTGGCTCGCCCGCCGCTCCGGGTTCGGCGCCGTGATGTCGCACCGCTCCGGCGAGACCGAGGATTCGACCATCGCCGATCTCGCCGTGGCGGTTGGCTGCGGCCAGATCAAGACCGGCTCGCTCGCCCGTTCGGACCGCACCGCCAAGTACAATCAGCTCATCCGCATCGCCGAGGGCCTGGGCGACGCCGCCCGCTACGCCGGCGCCTCTGAATTGCGGGGCGGCCCAGGAATTGACGGGACAGGCCGTCGCGTGATGCATTCGCCGCGATGATGTCGCTCACCGTGCTCACCACCTTCATGCGCCGCCACGCGGCGCCGGCCCTTGGCGTCTGCGCTCTGGTCTATTTCTCGTACCATGCGATCCAGGGCGACCGCGGGATTCTCGCCTGGATGCGTCTCAGCCGCGAAATCGAATCCGCCCGGGCCGCGTTGGACGTGACCCTCGCCGAACAGCACAAGCTGGAGGCGCAGGTTCGCCTGCTCCGGCCCGACAGCCTCGACCCGGACATGCTCGACGAGCAGGCGAAGATCGTCCTCGGCTATGGCCTCCCGGACGAAGTCATCGTCGGCGCCGACTCGGCCACGGCGCCTTGAGCGAAAATTGTGCAGGAAATATCCTGCACAATAATGGGCTAAATCCCATGGCGGGCACCCCAACGCTTGCCGTTTTCCGGGCCTCCAAGTAACCTGCCGGTCGGCCTCGATTGGGCCCCGATTCCCCCCGTTCAGGGAGCGTCCGTTTGTCGACCGCGCGCAAGACCAAGGCGACGCCCGATCCGACCGCCTCCGCCCCCGCCACCGGCGAGCAGCTGGTCGGCTACTACCGTGAAATGCTGCTGATGCGGCGCTTCGAGGAGCGCGCGGGCCAGATGTACGGCATGGGCCTGATCGGCGGCTTCTGCCACCTCTACATCGGCCAGGAGGCGGTGGTCGTCGGCCTGGAGCACGCCATTCGCCCCGACGACTACGTCATCACCAGCTATCGCGATCACGCCCACATGCTGGCGCGCGGCATGGATCCGAAGGGCGTCATGGCCGAGTTGACGGGCCGCGCCGGCGGCTACTCCAAGGGCAAGGGCGGCTCGATGCACATGTTTTCGGCCAAGCGGCGGTTCTTCGGCGGCCACGGCATCGTCGCGGCTCAGGTCCCCCTCGGCGCGGGGCTGGCCTTCGCCGCCAAGTATCGCGACCAGGGCCAGGTCTGCCTCACCTTCTTCGGCGAGGGTGCCGCGAATCAGGGCCAAGTCTACGAGTCGTTCAACATGGCGAGCCTGTGGAAGCTGCCGGTGGTGTTCGTCGTCGAGAACAACCAGTACGCCATGGGCACCTCGATCGCCCGCGCCAAGGCTGGCCTCGAGTTCTACCGTCGCGGCGAGGCGTTCGGCATCTCCGGCGCCATGGCCGACGGCATGGACGTGCTGGCGATGAAGGCGGCCGGCGACCAGGCGGTCGCCCATTGCCGCTCGGGCGAGGGTCCGTACCTCCTCGAGGCGCGCACCTATCGCTACCGCGGCCATTCGATGTCCGACCCGGCGAAGTACCGGAGCAGGGAAGAAGTCGCGAAGATGCGCAGCGAGCGCGACCCGATCGATCAGCTTCGGGTCCGACTCCTGGAAGGCGGGCACGCCGACGAGGCCGCCCTCAAGGAGATCGACCGCGACGTGAAGGCGATCGTCGCCGAGGCCGCCGAGTTCGCGCAGCAAAGCCCCGAGCCCGACCCCTCCGAGCTCTATACCGACATCCTGGCCGGGGGCTGAACATGCCGGTCCTGACCGTCCGCGAGGCGTTGCGCGATGCCATGGCCGAGGAGATGCGGCGCGACCCCGACGTCTTCCTGATGGGCGAGGAGGTCGGCGAATACCAGGGCGCCTACAAGGTGAGCCAGGGCCTGCTCGAGGAGTTCGGTGGCCGCCGCGTCATCGACACCCCGATCACCGAGCACGGTTTCGCCGGGCTCGGCATCGGCGCGGGCTTCGCCGGCCTGAAGCCGATCGTCGAGTTCATGACCTTCAACTTCGCCATGCAGGCGATCGACCAGATTCTCAATTCCGCGGCCAAGACCCGCTACATGTCCGGCGGCCAGATGGGTTGCCCGATCGTGTTCCGCGGACCCAACGGCGCCGCCGCCCGGGTCGGGGCCCAGCATTCCCAGTGCTACGCCAGTTGGTACGGCCATGTGCCCGGCCTCAAGGTCGTGGCCCCGTTCGGCGCCGGCGACGCCAAGGGCCTGCTGAAATCGGCGATCCGCGATCCCAACCCGATCATCTTCCTGGAGAACGAGATCCTCTACGGCCGCAGCTTCGAGGTGCCCGACGTGGCCGACCACATCGTCCCGATCGGCAGCGCGGCCGTCGTCCGCCCGGGTTCGGACGTGACCATCGCCGGGTTCTCGATCGCCGTCGCCTACGCCCTCGACGCCGCCGAACAATTGGCGAAGGAGGGGATCGAGGCCGAGGTGATCGACCTTCGCACCATCCGCCCGCTCGATGCCGCCACGATCTGCGCCTCGGTGCGGAAGACCAACCGGCTGGTGACGGTGGAAGAGGGCTGGCCCTTCGCCGGCATCGGCGCCGAGATCGCCGCGATCGTCATGGACCAGTGCTTCGACGACCTCGATGCTCCCGTCGTCCGCGTCACCGGCGAGGACGTGCCGCTGCCCTACGCCGCCAACCTCGAGAAGCTCGCGCTACCCGACGCCGCCCGCGTGATCGCGGCGGCGAAGCGGGTGTGCTATCGCGCCTGAGGACCCGCCATGCCGATTGACATCCTCATGCCCCAGCTTTCGCCCACCATGACCGAGGGCAACCTCGCGAAGTGGCACAAGCAGGAGGGCGACAAGGTCAAGGCCGGCGACGTCCTCGCCGAGATCGAGACCGACAAGGCGACCATGGAGGTCGAGGCGGTCGACGAGGGCACCATGAGTCGCATCGTCGTTCCCGCCGGCACCGAAGGCGTCAAGGTCAACACCGTCATCGCCGTGATCCAGGGCGACGACGAGGCACCTGGGGCCGCACCCACTCCCAAGCTGGTGGCCCCCACGCCGGCGGCAGTGCCGGCCGCCGCCCCGCCGGCTGTCGCCCCGCCGCCGAAGCCGGCCCAGGCCGCGTCCGGCCGCACGGCCGCGAGCCCGCTTGCCCGCCGCATGGCGGAACGCTCCGGCCTTGCCCTGGAAGGCATCGTCGGCTCCGGCCCCGGCGGGCGCATCGTCAAGGGCGACGTCGAGGCGACGCTCGCCCAGGCCCCGGCCTCCCACGCACCTGCCTCCCACGCCCCGGCAGCGAAGTCCGCGCCCCAGCCGGTCGCATCCGCGCCACCGCCACCGCCCACCGCCGGGTCCCGCGACGTGCCGCTCAGTCTGATGCGCAAGACCATCGCGCGGCGGCTGCAGGAATCGAAGCAGACGATCCCGCACTTCTATCTCACGATAGACTGCACGATCGACGCGCTGCTCGCCTTGCGCAAGGACCTCAACGGCCGATCCGATGCCTACAAGCTCACGGTCAACGATTTCGTCGTGCGCGCGGTCGGGCTCGCGCTCCGCCAGGTGCCGGATGCTAACGCCATGTGGGCCGAGACCGCGATCCGCCGGTTCGACGCGGTCGACGTGGCGGTTGCCGTGGCGCTCGACGGCGGCCTGATCACGCCGGTGGTGCGCGACGCCGACCGCAAGGGCCTCGCCGCCATCTCCAACGAAGTCAAGGATCTGGCCGCCCGCGCCCGCGCAGGCAAGCTCGCGCCCGAGGAATACCAGGGCGGCGGTTTCGCGATCTCCAACCTCGGCATGTACGGCATTCGCCAGTTCGCGGCGATCATCAACCCGCCCCAGGCCGGCATCCTCGCGATCGGCGCGGGCGAGCAGCAGCCGATCGTCAAGGATGGCGCCCTCGCCATCGCGACCCAAATGTCCTGCACGCTTTCCTGCGACCATCGGGTGATCGACGGTGCCCTCGGCGCCCAGCTTCTCGGCGCATTCAGGGGCCTGATCGAGGACCCGCTCACCATGCTGCTTTAGCCCGGAGCCGATGGCCGACAACAGCTTCGACCTCGTGGTCGTCGGCGGCGGTCCCGGCGGCTACGTCGCGGCGATCCGGGCGGCCCAGCTCGGGCTCGCGACCGCGTTGGTCGAACGCGAGCACCTGGGCGGCATCTGCCTCAACTGGGGCTGCATCCCGACCAAGGCGCTGCTCCGGACCGCCGAGGTCTTCCACCTGATGCGCCACGCGGGCGATTTCGGTCTCGCCGTCGACAACCCGCGCGTCGATCTGCCCGCCATCGTGAAGCGCAGCCGCGACATCGCGGCGCAGCTCGCTGGCGGGGTCAAGCACCTCCTGAAGAAACACAAGGTCACGGTGTTCGACGGCGAAGGTCGGCTCGCCGGCAAGGGCAAGGTCGCCGTGACGAAGGACGGCAAGGAGATCGCCGCGGTCGCGGCCAGGCACATCATTCTCGCCACCGGCGCCCGCGCCCGCGCGCTCCCCGGCATCGAGCCGGACGGCAAACTGATCTGGACCTACAAGGAGGCGATGGTTCCCACCGACCTGCCGAAATCCATCCTGGTGGTCGGCTCCGGCGCCATCGGCATGGAGTTCGCGAGCTTCTACCGCGATCTCGGCGCCGACGTGACGGTGGTCGAGCTGTTGCCCCGCATCCTCCCCGTCGAGGACGAGGAGATCTCCGCCTTCGCCCGCAAGGCCTTCGAGAAGCAGGGCATGCGCATCCACACCGGCGCCTCGATCACCTCCGTGCAGAAGGCGAAAAGCAACGTCTTCGCCGTGGTCCAGACCGCTGATCGGAAGACCCACAGCCTGACCGTTGACCGGGTGATCCTGGCCGTCGGCATCGTCGGCAACGTCGAGGGGCTGGGGCTCGAGGGAACCGGCGTGAAGGTCGAGAAGACCCACGTGATCGCCGACGGTTTCGGCCGCACCGGCGAGCCCGGCATCTACGCCATCGGCGATCTCGCCGGCGCGCCCTGGCTCGCCCACAAGGCGATGCACGAAGGCGTCCTCTGCGTCGAGGCGATCGCCGGGCAGAAGGGCCTGCACGCCCTCGATAAATCCAACATCCCCGGCTGCACCTACTGCCGGCCGCAGATCGCCAGCATCGGCCTCACCGAACAGGCGGCGAAGGAGCAGGGGATCAAGACCCGCATCGGCCGCTTCCCCTACATCGGCAACGGCAAGGCGATCGCGCTCGGGGATACCGAGGGCCTGGTCAAGACCGTGTTCGACGCCGCGACCGGCGAGCTTCTGGGCGCCCACCTGGTGGGCGCCGAGGTGACCGAACTGATCCAGGGCTTCGCCATTGCTCGAACCCTGGAGACGACCGAGGCCGAACTGATGGCGACCGTCTTCCCGCACCCCACGCTGTCCGAGACCATGCACGAATCCGTGCTTGCCGCCTACGGCCGCGCCCTCCATATCTGAGCCATGCTCGCGCCCGCACCCGCCATCGCCCGCAAGCCGCCCTGGATCCGCGTCAAGGCCCCCGGCGGCCCGGTGTATCAGGAGACGCGCCGGCTGATGCGCGACCTCGGGCTGCACACCGTGTGCGAGGAGGCGGCCTGCCCGAACATCGGCGAATGCTGGTCGAAGCGCCACGCCACGGTGATGATCCTGGGCCACGTCTGCACCCGCGCCTGCGCGTTCTGCAACGTGGCGACCGGCAAGCCCGACCCTCTCGACAGCCACGAGCCCGACCGGGTCGGCCTCGCGGTCGCCGGCATGGGTCTCGCCCACGTGGTCGTCACCTCGGTCGATCGTGACGATCTGGCCGACGGCGGTGCATCGCAGTTCGTGCGCGTGATCGAAGCGATCCGCGCCGCCGCGCCCGCGACCACGGTCGAGGTGCTGACCCCCGACTTCCTCCGCAAGGCGGGCGCGATCGAGGCGGTCGTGGATGCGCGTCCCGACGTCTACAACCACAACGTCGAGACCGTGCCACGGCTCTACCGCGAGGTGCGGCCCGGCGCCCGCTACTTCCATTCGCTCCGCCTGCTCAGCCTGGTGAAGGAGCGCGATCCGTCGATCTTCACCAAGTCTGGCCTCATGGTGGGGCTTGGCGAGACCAAGACCGAGGTGGTTCAGGTCATGGATGACATGCGCTCGGCGGACGTGGACTTCCTGACCATCGGCCAGTATCTGCAGCCGACCTCGCGCCACCATGCGGTCGAGCGTTACGTCCCGCCCGAGGAATTCGCTGAACTCGCCGACATCGCCCGCTCGAAGGGATTCCTCCTGGTCTCGGCCAGCCCGCTGACCCGCTCGTCCTACCACGCCGACCGCGACTTCGAGAGCCTGCGCCGCGCCCGCGCGGCGGCGCTTTCCTAAAGTTGCCAACCCACGCTGAGAAGCGGCTGCTGCCCTACAGCGCCGTCCAGGTCTACGACATGGTTTCCGACATCGAGCGCTACCCGGAGTTCCTGCCCTGGTGCGTGGCCGCGCGCATCCGGCGGCGCGACGGCAACGTGCTCTACGCCGATCTGTCGATCGGCTTCCGGATGGTGCGCGAAACGTTCACCTCGCGCGTTACCCTCGACCCCGGCCGGGGGGTGGACGTCACCTACCTCGACGGCCCGTTCCACCATTTGAACAACCACTGGCGCTTCACCGACCAGCCGGAAGGCGGTTGCCTGGTCGATTTCTACGTCGATTTTGAGTTCCGTTCGGCGCTGCTCCGCCGCCTGATCGGCAGCTTGTTCAACGAAGCCGTCCGCCGCCTGGTCCACGCCTTCGAAACCCGCGCCGGCCAGCTCTACGGCGCTACCCCCTCCCCGCGCGGGAGGGGGTAGGGGTAGGGGTAGGGGTAGGGAGATCCACGGTCGGACGGCGACCGCCTGGGCTCGAACAGTTCGATCGGATTACCGGGAGGGGTCCTCGCACAGCACCTGGGCACCTCCGGGGCCGTGCAGCAAGTCGTTGCGGAAGGTCACGCCAGCGGCCTGCAACGCGCCGACCGTGGCGCCAAGGTCGGCCACCTCGACGACGATCCGGTTCCAGCCGCACGGCTCTAGCCGGCGCCCATCCGGCATCGGCTTCGCCGCCGACGCCTCGGGCTCGGCGAGCCAGAGCCGGATTCCCCCGCCCTCGACGATCGCCATGGCCCCGCCGTACGACTCCACCAGCACGAACCCGAGCTTCCCCGCATAGAAGGCCACCGCCGCCGGCACGTCCCGGACCATGTAGCGCACTGCGTTCATCGGGATCGTCCCCCTCGGGTTTCGGCCTCGAAACTCACCAGCCCTTCGATCAGCGCCAGCGCCGCCGTGACCGATCGGGCGCGGACCGCGTCGCGACCGGCATCGCCCAGGCGCAGCACGTCGTGGCTCCACGCCCCGCTTCTGCGCAGCCCCGCCAGATGCACGAGTCCGGCGGGCTTCGCCTGGCTGTCGCTGCCCGGCCCGGCGACGCCGGTGACCGCCACGGCAAGGTCGGCCGGGGAGCGGGCGAGGGCTCCCTCCGCCATCGCGCGGGCGACCTCCTCGCTGACCGCGCCGACCCGCCCGATGAGGTCGGCCGGCACGCCCAGGAGCTCGGTCTTCGATGCGTAGGAGTAGCTGACGAACCCCCGATCGATCACGTCCGAGGAGCCGGGGATCGCGGTCAGGGTCGCGGCCAGCAGCCCGCCGGTGCAGCTCTCGGCGAGGGCGACCTTGAGGCCCAGACCGCGGCACAGGTCCAGAACCCGCGCGGCCGCCGCCCGCGCCTCGGCGTCGATCATGACATCTCGCCCAGCGCCCACGCCGAGGCGAAGACGATCGCGCCGCTCCCCAAGGCCGCCAGCGCCGCATCCAGCATGACGCCGCCGCCGCGCCCAATCCCGAAGTCATACCAATGGATCGGCCAGGGCCGCGCCGCGTGGAACAAGCGGAACGCCAGGAAGCTCAGCAGGTATCCCGCCGGCGAGAACGGCACGGCCAGGAGCGTCAGCAGCATTCCGGCGGCGTCGGCGATGACCATCCGCTCCGGTTGCTGCGGCCGCCCGTTCGCCGTCGCGTCGCGCAGCGCCAGGGTGTTGGCCCACAGCCCCGCGACGAACACCGCAACGGCCGCGACCGCCAGCGCCCCGCGCCCCACCGCGTCATCGATCATCCAGCCAAGGCCGAGCGCCACCAGCGAGGCCGCCGTGCCGTGGAATCGGGTCATCGCGCCGATCCCGAACATTCCGGCCAGATGACGGGCCAGAATCGGGTTGCCCCCGATCCTCATGGCAGCCGAACCGTGGCGGTCGCCAGCGCCGCGATCCCTTCGCCGCGCCCGGTGAACCCCAACCCCTCGGTGGTCGTCGCCTTGACGTTGACCCGGGCCTCCCCGATCCCCAGCAGGGCCGCGACCCGCGCCCGGATGGCGTCGCGGTGCGGCCCCAGCCGTGGCCGCTCGCCGATCAGCGTCAGGTCGACGTGGTCGATCCTGCCGCCCGCCGCCTCGATCATGCGTCGGGCGGTGCCGACGAACTGCCACGACTCCGCCCCGCGCCAACGCTCGTCGGCGGGCGGGAAGTGCTGGCCGATGTCGCCGCCGCCCACCGCCCCGAGCAACGCATCGACCAGGGCGTGCAGCAGCACGTCGGCGTCGGAATGCCCGACCAGCCCCCGCTCGTGCGGGACCCGCACGCCGCCCAGCATCACGTGGTCGCCGGGCCCGAACCGATGCACGTCGAAGCCCTGGCCCACCCGTGTCTCGCCGCCGCCCAGCACCCGTGCCGCCCGGGCCAGGTCGCCAGCGGCCGTGACCTTCAGGTTGTCCTCGTCGCCCGGCACGATGGCGACGTCGTGGCCCGCCGCCTGGGCGACGCCCACGTCGTCGGCGTGGTCGGTGCCCGTCGCCGCCCGGTGCGCCGCCAGGATCGCGTCGAAGCGGAACCCTTGCGGCGTCTGTGCTCGCCACAGCCCGCCGCGGTCGACGCTGGTCGTGATCCGGTCCCCGGCGCCCCGCATCAGGGCGTCGCTCACGGGCAGGGCCGGCACCGCGCCGACCGCGGCGTCCAGGGCGGCAATCACCGCGGCGATGGTGGCGGGCCCGACGCAGGGCCGGGCCGCGTCGTGGATCAGTACCCGGTCGGGCGTCAAGGGCGCCAGGCTCTCGAGCCCGCGCCGCACCGACTCCTGCCGGGTGGCGCCGCCCTCCACCGGGTCCAACACCGCCAGGCCGCGGGCCGTGTCCGCGTAGCGTTCGCGATCGTCGCCATGGATCACCGCGCGCACGCCGCGGATTCCTGGATGGCCCGCGAACGCCGCCAGGCTGTGTCCCAGAACCGACCGGCCGGCCAGAACCTGGTACTGCTTCGGCACGTCGCCGCCGAAGCGCGTACCCCGGCCGGCGGCGACCACCAAGGCATAAGCTCCCGGCATTCTCGCGTCCCCTCCGCCGGCACCGTAGTGGCGCCGGCCGCTCATGCCAAGTATCGCGGCCAAGGCGGGCTCGGTTATAGTCGCCCCCGATGTCCGCGAGCCTCACCCTCAACCTGGCCGTCCTGGTGGCGCTGGTCCCGGCCGCGGTGCTCGGCATCAGGCCGACCGCCGGCGCCAATCTCGGCGCCGCGGTCGCGGTCGCGGTGCTCGCTTCCTGGGCCTGGGTCGTTGCCCATTTGCACAATGCCTGGCCGACCGGTTTCGCGACGGCGTTGTGGTTCACCGTCGTCGGCACCCAGCTCGCCTTTCTCGTGACCGCGGCGGTGGACCGCCGGGCCTGGCGGCTCGGGCCGATGCTGTTCCCCTACCTCGTTCTCCTCGGGGCGGTCGCCACGGGATGGAGCCAGGTTCCCCCGGCCGGGGCGCCCCCGCTCGGCCATGGCGCCTGGTTCCTGGTGCACGCGCTGGTGTCGGTCGCGACCTATGCGCTGGCGACCCTCGCCGCCATCGCCGGGGCGGCGGTCCTGGTGCAGGAGCGCGCCGTCCGCCGCCGTGGCCAATCGCCCTACACCCGCCTGCTGCCGGCGATCGCGGATGCCGAGTCCCTGCAATTTCGTCTGCTCCTCGCCGCCGAGGTCGTGCTCGGGCTCGGCCTGGTGACCGGCCTCGCCCTCGCCACGCTTCCCGGTGAACCCAGCTTGCGCCTCGACCACAAGATCCTGCTGGCGATCCTCGCCTTCGTCGCACTCGGAGGGTTGCTGATCGCCCATTGCCGCATCGGCCTGCGGGGCCGGCGCGCCGCGCAATGGGTGCTCGCCGCCTATCTGCTGCTCACGCTCGCCTATCCGGGGGTGAAGTTCGTCCGCGATGTGCTGATTGGATAGATTTTGCATCGCACTCTTGATGTCATCTAATATGCCCAACCTTTAAGCATACTTGGTCATCTGCCCAAACCATGAGCATTCAAGTCGGCCCGGTCGTCCTCCCGGATCGTGTCATCCTCGCTCCCATGTCGGGGGTGACGGATCTGCCCTTCCGCCGCCTGGTCAAGCGTCTGGGGGCCGGCCTCGTGGTTTCCGAGATGATCGCCAGCGAGGCCATGGTGCGGGCCTCGCGCCAAAGCCTGCGGATGGCCCAGAGCGACCCCGAGGAGTTCCCCATGGCCGTCCAGCTCGCCGGCTGCGAGCCCCGGGTGATGGCCGAGGCCGCGCGCCTCAACCAGGATCGCGGGGCCGCGATCATCGACATCAACATGGGCTGCCCGGTCAAGAAGGTGGTCAATGGCGAGGCCGGCTCCGCCCTCATGCGCGATCTTCACCACGCCGTCCAAATCATTGCGGCGACTGTGAAAGCCGTGCACGTTCCCGTGACACTCAAGATGCGCACCGGGTGGGACGACGGGTCGCGCAACGCGCCCGAACTCGCCCGCATCGCCGCCGATTGCGGGGTCCGCATGATCACCGTCCACGGCCGCACCCGCTGCCAGTTCTACGAAGGCCGGGCCGACTGGGCCTTCATCCGCCGGGTGAAGGAGGCGGTCGCGATTCCCGTGATCGGCAATGGCGACGTGACGACCGTTGACGAGGCCGCCGAGCTGCTCGCCCAGTCCGGCGCCGATGGGGTCATGGTCGGGCGTGGCTGCTACGGCCGCCCGTGGTTCCCGCGCCAGGTCGCGGCGTACCTGCGGACGGGGATTCGCCTCCCCGATCCCTCCCGCGCCGAGCAGCTCGCGCTGATCCTCGGCCACTACCGCGACATGCTGCACCACCACGGCCGCGAACGGGGCTACCGCATCGCCCGCAAGCATGTCGGCTGGTACAGCAAGGGCCTGCCGGGCTCCGCCGAATTCCGCGCCGCCGTCAACCAGGTGACCGATCCCGACGTGGTTCTCGCCATGATCGCGGCGTTCTACGCGCCCCATCTCGAAGCCGAGGCGGCATGACGGCGAAGGTTGCCCGGCCTTCGCTTCGATTGGCGGGCCGCGCCGTCACCGCCGACGATGTGCTCGCGGCCCTGGCCGATGCCATTCTCGTCGTCGATGCCGACGGTCGGGTGGGCGATGCGAACCCTGCCGCCGAAGCGTTCTTCGCCTTGGCGCGAAGCCAACTCGTGGGCCAGCCCCTGGCCACGGTCGTCGGCGGCGACGGCCCCCTCATGAGCCTGGTGGCCGCCTGCCACGCGGATGCGACCAACCACACCGCCTACGACCTGCCGGTCGCGCGCGGCCGCCATCGCCCGCTCGAGGTCGACGTCCAGGTGGCCGCGCTCGCTTCCGGCGCGGTGGCCGTGGTGCTCAGGGCGACATCCCTCGCCCAACGCCTGGGCGAGCAGATGCAGCACCACGCGACCGGGCGTTCGCTCGCGGGCCTCGCCGCCGTGCTCGCGCACGAGGTGCGCAACCCGCTCTCCGGCATCCGCGGAGCCGCCCAGCTCCTGGAACGCGACGCTCCGGTGGGAAGCCGCGATCTCACCCGCCTGATCGTCGGCGAGGTGGATCGGATCCGCCTGCTGCTCGACCGCATGGACAGCCTGGCCGAAGGCCGCGCGGTCGAACTCGGTCCCGTCAACATCCACGAAGTGCTGGAGCACGTGCGTCGCCTCGCGGTCGCGGGGTTCGCATCGGGCCTTGGCTTCGTCGATCGCTACGACCCATCGCTGCCCCCGGTCCAGGGCGATCGCGATCTCTTGGTCCAGGCCTTCCTCAACCTGGTGAAGAACGCCGCCGAGGCGGCACCGGCGGGGCAGGGGACCATCACCCTCGCGACCGCGTTCCAATCGGGCCTGCGGGTCAGCGCTCCGACCGGCGGCGCCCGCCTTGGCCTGCCGATCGTCGCCAGCATCATCGACGACGGCCCCGGCATTCCCGACGACCTGCGACCGCACCTGTTCGAGCCGTTCGCCAGCGGACGCCGCGGCGGCCGCGGCCTCGGCCTCGCCATCGTCGCCCGCATCGTCGCCGACCTCGGCGGTGCGATCGAAGTCGAAAGCCGCCGTGGCCACACCCAATTCAACGTGTTCCTGGCGGTGGCGTCGTGACCGCGACGACCATCCTCATCGCCGACGACGATCAATCGATTCGAACCGTGCTTACCCAGGCGCTCGCCCGCCAGGGCCATGCCGTCCGCGCCACCGATCTGGGCTCCACCCTGTGGCACTGGGTCGCGGCCGGCGAGGGCGACCTGGTGATCACCGACGTCGTCATGCCCGACGAGAACGGCCTCGACCTCCTGCCGCGAATCCGCGCCGCGCGGCCTGGCCTGCCGGTGATCGTCATGAGCGCCCAAAGCACCCTGATGACCGCCGTGCGGGCGGCCGAGGGCGGCGCGTTCGAGTATCTCCCGAAGCCCTTCGACCTCGACGAGCTGATCGGCGTGATCGACCGCGCCCTGTCCGCCACGGGTGGGCCGACCCAGGCCCCCGACGAACCGCGCGACGACGAGGTCCGCCTGGTCGGAACCTCGGCCGCCATGCAGGGCGTCTTCCGCACCATCGCGCGTTTGTCCGGCACCGACGTGACGGCCCTGATCGTCGGTGAATCCGGCACCGGCAAGGAGCTGATCGCCCGCGCCCTGCATCGCTACGGCAAGCGGCGCCGCGGTCCATTCGTCGCGGTCAACATGGCGGCGATCCCCCGCGAGCTGATCGAGAGCGAGCTGTTCGGCCACGAGCGCGGCGCCTTCACCGGCGCCGCCCAGCGGCGCGAGGGCCGCTTCGCCGAGGCGCGGGGCGGGACCCTGTTTCTCGACGAGATCGGCGACATGCCGATGGAGGCGCAGACCCGGCTCCTGCGCGTGTTGCAAGGCGGCGGCTATACCCCCGTGGGCGGGCGTGGGGTGGTCGCCGCCGACGTCCGCATCGTCGCCGCCACCAACCACGACCTCGCGCAGCTCACCCGCCAGGGCCGGTTTCGCGAGGACCTCTATTACCGCCTCAACGTCGTGCCGCTTCGGGTCCCGCCGCTGCGCGAGCGGCGCGAGGACATTCCCAGTCTCGTCCGCCATCTGATCGCCTTGGCCACCCGCGAAGGCCTGGAGCCGAAGGACTTCGCCCCCGCCGCCCTCGACCGGCTGCGCGCGCACGTCTGGCCCGGCAACGTCCGCGAGCTCGACAACGTCATCCGCCGCCTTCTGCTGCTCGGCGTCGGCGACGTCGTCGAGGTCGCCGACGTCAAACGCGAGCTTGGCGCCGGCGTGGAGGCGGGCGAGGGCCTGGCCGCCAGCGTCGAGCGGCACCTCAAGGATTACTTCGCCGCCCATGGCGGCGACCTGCCGATCCGCGGCCTCTACGACCGGGTGATCCGCGAGGTCGAACGGCCCTTGCTCGCGCTGGCGCTCGCCGCCACCCGCGGCAACCAGATCCGCGCCGCCGCGGTGCTCGGACTCAACCGCAACACCCTGCGCAAGAAGATCCGCGAGCTCGGCGTCAGCGTTCCCCGGGGACCGCGCCCATGACCGAGGCCACCCTGCGGACCGGGTCCGGCGTCCGCCTGCGCCTGCGGCACTGGGCGCGGGCGACGCGCCTCACCCGCAAGCTCGCGGTGCTCCTGGCCGGGGCGGCCCTGACGGCGGGGATCGCCACCCACCTGGCGTGGACCAGGGCGGGGCCCCAGGGGCCCGATCCCGATACCGTCCTCATTCTCCTCAACCTCGACCTGATCCTGCTGCTCTTCCTGGTCGCCATCGTGCTGCGGCGTCTGGTCGCGCTGTGGATCGAGCGGCGTCGGGGCCAGGCCGGGGCCAGGCTGCACGCCCGGCTGGTCGGTCTGTTCAGCATCGTCGCCATCACCCCGACCATCGTCGTCGCCGTGTTCTCCGCGTACTTCCTGAACTTCGGTCTCGAATCCTGGTTCAGCGAGCGGGTGCGGACCGCGTTGACCGAATCGGTCGCCGTCGCCGATGCCTACTATACTGAGCACCGCCAGGCGATCCGCGCCGATGCCCTCGCCATGGGCCGCGACATCAGCCGCAATGCCCTCACCATCGGCAACGACGTCGTGCGCTTCTCCCTGTTCCTCGAATCCCAGGCCACCTTGCGCGACCTCACCGAAGCGGTGGTGTTCTCCAGCGACGGCCGCATCCTCGCCCGCACCGGCCTCGCGTTCTCGGTGATCCTGGAACCGATCAAGTTCGACACCCTGAGCAGCGCCTCGTCCGGCGAGGTCATCCTGCTCGAAAGCGACACCGAAGACCGGGTCCGCGCGCTCCTGCGCCTCGACAACTTCGTCGATGCCTATCTGATCATCGGTCGGTTCATCGACGCGCGGGTGCTGACGCACGTCTCCCAGGTCCACGAAGCCACCGATCAGTACATGCTGCTCGAAGGCAAGCGGTACGGCCTCCAGCTCGTGTTCGCCCTGATCTACGTGGTGGTGGCGCTTCTGCTGCTGTTCGCGGCGGTCTGGGTCGGCCTGAACTTCGCGGGCCAGCTCGCCGGCCCGATCGTCGCGCTGGTGGCGGCGGCCGAACGCGTCCGGGCCGGCGATCTCACCGCCCGCGTGGTCGAGCCCGAGGGCCGCGACGAGCTCGGCACTCTGTCACGCACCTTCAACCGGATGACCGATCAGCTCGACGGCCAGCGGCGCGAACTGATGGAGGCGACGCGCCAGATCGACGCGCGCCGGCGCTTCACCGAATCGGTCCTCACCGGCGTCTCGGCCGGGGTCATCGGCCTCGATCGCGACGGCCGCATCGAGCTGCCGAACCGATCCGCGTTGCGCCTGCTCGACGTGGCGGCGGTCGATGCCGTGGGCCGCGCGCTCGCCGACGTGGTTCCGGAGATGGCCGATCTGCTCGCCACCGCGCGCTGGGCGCCCGACGGCCTCGCCGAGGATCAGATCGAATTAACCCGGGGCCGCCGCAGCATGGCCCTGATCGTTCGCATCACCCGGGAGGAGGGCGGCCTCGACGCCGCCGGCGGCTACGTCGTCACGTTCGACGACATCACCGCCCTGGTCGCCGCCCAGCGCACCGCGGCCTGGGCGGATGTCGCCCGCCGCATCGCCCACGAGATCAAGAACCCGCTGACCCCGATCCAACTCGCCGCCGAACGGCTGAAGCGCAAGTACCTCAAGCAGATCGTCGACGATCCCGATGCGTTCATCCTATGCACCGACACGATCGTGCGTCAGGTTGGCGATCTGCGCCGCATGGTCGACGAATTCTCCGGGTTCGCCCGGATGCCGGCGCCGACCTTCGCCGACGAACCGATCCACGACGTGGTGATCGAGGCCCTGGCCCTGCAGGAAGTCGCCCACCCCGCCATCGCCTTCGTGCGGGAGTTGCCGGATCCGGCGCCGGTGGTCAGTTGCGACCGCCGGCAGATCGTCCAGGTGCTGATCAACCTCCTGCAGAACGCGATCGACGCGATCGAAGGTCGCGCGGCCCCCGCCGATCCCGGCCGCGTCATCGTCCGAGTGCTGCTGGCCCAGTCCGCCGTGGTGATCGAAGTCGAGGACAATGGTCGCGGGCTGCCGCCTGGAAGTCGCGATCGCCTGCTTGAACCCTACGTCACCGCCCGGGCGAAGGGCACGGGTTTGGGTCTGGCCATCGTCAACCGGATCGTTCAGGATCACGGTGGCGTGTTGACGCTGGACGATGCCGAGGGCGGGGGCGCCTGTGCCCGTGTGGTCCTGCCATTGCGCCGTCACGAGGGCATCGCGAACGATCGGAAAGCGACCTAGCCGATGGCGCATGACATTCTGATCGTCGACGACGAGGCCGATATCCGGAACCTCGTCAATGGCATCCTCGAGGACGAGGGCTACACCTGCCGGGCCGCCGGCGACAGCGGCGCGGCGCTGGAAGAGATCGCGGCGCGCAAGCCCAACCTGCTGATTCTCGACGTCTGGCTCCAGGGCAGTCAGCTCGACGGCCTCGGGCTGCTCGATGTCATCCAGCGCGAGCATCCCGATCTGCCGGTCGTCATCATCAGCGGCCATGGCAGCATCGAAACCGCCGTCGCCGCCATCAAGCGGGGCGCCTACGACTTCATCGAGAAACCGTTCCAGGCCGACCGCCTCCTCCTGGTGATCGACCGCGCGATCGAGGCGGCGAGCCTCAAGCGCCAGAACATGGAACTGCTCGCGCGCTCCAGCATCGGGCTCGACCTGGTGGGCGCCAGTCAGGTCATGACCCAGGTCCGCGCCGCGATCGCCCGGGTGGCACCGACCGGTTCCCGGGTGCTCATCACCGGCCCGGCGGGTTCGGGCAAGGAGGTCGTGGCGCGGATGATCCACGCCCATTCCCGCCGGACGAAGGGTCCGTTCGTGGTCATCAACGCCGCCACCATGGCGCCGGAGCGGATGGAGGCCGAGCTGTTCGGCCAGGAGCCGGGCGCGCAAGGGCAGGGCAGCCTGCGCAAGGTAGGCACCTTCGAGCAGGCGCACGGCGGCACTCTTTTCCTCGATCAGGTCGCCGACATGCCGTTGGAGACCCAGGGCAAGATCCTCCGGGTGCTCCAGGACCAGACCTTCCAGCGAGTCGGTGGCGGACCTCAGGTTAACGTCGACGTCCGGGTGATCGCCGCCTCCAGCCGCGACCTCGCCGCCGAGATCGCCGCCGGCACCTTCCGCGAGGACCTGTTCTATCGCCTCAGCGTCGTGCCACTGCGCCTGCCGGCCTTGCGCGAACGGCGCGAGGATGTGCCCGAGCTCGCCACCTACTTCATGGCCCGGGCCGCCGAAACCGCGGGCCTCGCCCCGCGCGAGATCGGCGCCGATGCGCTGGCCGCCCTCCAGGCCTGCGACTGGCCCGGCAACGTCCGCCAGCTCCGCAACGTCATCGACTGGCTGCTGATCATGGCGACCGGCGATCCGCGCGCGCCGATCGTCGCCGACATGCTGCCGCCGGAGTTGGGCGTGCGCGCGCCCGTCACCGTCGGGGCTGACAGTGGCGGCCAGGTGATGGCCTTGCCCCTGCGCGAGGCCCGCGAGATGTTCGAGCGCCAATACCTCGAGGCCCAGCTCACCCGCTTCGGCGGCAACATCTCGCGCACCGCCGCGTTCATCGGCATGGAGCGCTCGGCGCTTCACCGCAAGCTGAAGTCCCTGGGCGTCGCCGACGACAGCCGGGCTCCCGTGGGCAGGGAGTAGGGCTTGTATCGCCTGGCGGGCCGGGTGGCCATCGTCACCGGCGGCCACAAGGAGGAGCAGGACCCCGGCCGCATCGCCTATTCCCGCGCCCGTACCCCCTTGCCCCTCCCGCGAGGGGAGGGGGGACGCACGGATCGACTCGAATCTTCCCCCTCCCCTCGCGGGAGGGTAAGGGGGAGGGGGTCCATCCGACCGATTCAATCCGCTCGGAACGTGCTCTGGCGCACTACGTGCCCAGCATCACGTCCTCGATGGTCTGGCGCCACTTGTCGCGCATGCCGACCGGGCCTTCGGTCGAGAAGATCGCCGTGTTCATCATGCCCTTCACGTCCGAAAGGCCGAGCTCCGCGAGCCGCTCCGGCGGCACCAGGTCGAACGACTTGCGGTTGCTGTGGCCATAGCCGTAGTCGTTGATCAGGAACGCGCCGGCCTCGGGCGACATCCAGGAGTCGATGAAGTCGTAGATCAGGCTCTCGTCCGCCTCGCCGCTGCTGCTGATCACCAACCCGCACACCCACATGATGATGCCTTCCTTGGGGTAGGCGAACTTGACCGGCACGCCCTCCTTCTTGAGGGCGACCGCCGTCTCGTTCCAGCAGACCGCGACATCGACCTCGCCGCCCGCCATCGCCTGGGCGATCTCGGTCGCCGATTCCCAGTAGAACCGCACCAGCTCGCGCTGCTCGATCATCGCCTGCTTGACCAGGGCAAGCTGCTCGTCGGTCATGGTGTACGGGTTGATGCCGATGGCGAGCGAGACGCCGGCCAGGTTGTCGGTCTCGGCGTTCACGGTGATGCGGCCCTTGCGCTCCGGGTCCAGGATCATGGTCCAGGATTCCTCGACATCCGCCGGATACATGTCCGGCCGGTAGCAGATCGAGGTGTTGCCCCAGTCCGCCGGCGCCAGATAGACCTGATTGTTCTGTTGCGGCAGCCGCACGCCCTCCAGCGTGTCGAGCTCGGGCCAGATGTCCGCCCAGTTCGACAACCGCGAGGTGTCGATCGCCTTGGTCAGGCCCTTGTCGAACCACAGCCGGCTGTTGTTCGAACAGGGGTGGGCCACGTCGGCGCGGAAGCCGGCGCGCAGCTTCTCGGACGCCTCGCCCTGGCCGGAGAACAGGCTGTACTGCGGCGACACGCCATGCTTGGCAATATAGGACACGGCGAACTCGGGGATATCGTACCCGGCCCAGGTGAAGCTCATGAGTTCCGCCGGATCGTTGCCGGCGCGGGCCGGCCGCATGATGACGGGCTGCGCGGCCGAGACGATCCCGACCGCGGCCATGGCCCGATAGGCCTGGCGGCGGGTGATGTCGTGGTTGGCGATGCGGCTGCGAAACTCCCTGATGTTCATCGAAACCTCCCCTATTTGGTTGCTGATCGGCGCCGCTGGAACCCCTTCGCTAGACTAAGCGACCGGTTTGCTCCCGGTGTCAACCGGGCTATCGTCGGCGGCCCCGCCACCTGCCGTCGAGCCGCCATGTCCCGCATTGCCTACGTCAACGGCCGCTACGTTCCCCAGGCCGCCGCCGCCCTCAACGTCGAGGATCGCGGCACCCAGTTCGCCGATGGGGTCTACGAGGTGATGGCGGTGGTGGGTGGCCGCCTGATTGACGAGGTCCCGCACCTCGACCGTCTGCGCCGCTCGCTGGCCGAGATCGAGATGCGCCCGTCCATGGCCGCTGGCGCGCTGCGCGCGATCCTGCGGGAAACCATCGCCCGCAACCGTCTGGTCGACGGCATCGTCTACCTCCAGATCAACCGCGGCGTGGCTCCCCGCGCCCACGCCTTCCCGGCGCAGGACCTGGCTCCCTCGACCGTCATCACCGTCAAGCACATGGGCCTGCCGCGGGACCCCGATACCGTGGCCGGGGTCGCCGTCATCACCCAGCCCGACATCCGCTGGAAGCGGGTGGACGTGAAGACGGTAGGCCTGTTGGCCAACTGCATGGCCAAGAGCCGCGCGACCGAGGCGGGTGCGTACGAGGCCTGGCTGGTGGATGGTGACGGCGACGTCACCGAGGGCAGCTCGACCAACGCCTGGATCGTCGACCGTGACGGCAGCGTCGTGACCCGTCCGCTCGGCAACGACATCCTGCCCGGTATCACCCGCGCCTCGGTCCTGGCGCTCGCCCGTGGCCACGGGTTCACGGTCGTCGAACGCCCCTTCACCGTCGCCGAGGCGAAATCCGCGCGCGAGGCGTTCCTCACCGGCACCACCGCCTTCGTCAAGCCGATCGTCCGGATCGACGACGCGGTGATCGGCAACGGCCACCCCGGCCTCGCCACCCGCGCCCTGCTCGGCCATTACTTGGATTACGTGGCGGGGCAGGGGGCCGCCGCTTGACTCTACCTGCCCCCCGCGCCGTCCTGTTCGATTGGGACGGCACGCTGGTCGACACCTGGGGCGCGATCCACGCCGCCCTGGTCGGCACCTTCGCGGCCCACGGCCTCGAACCCTGGACCTTCGACCAGACGAAGACGCGCCTCAACGCACTCCGTCAGCACTTCCCCATCCTGTTCGGCGAGACTTGGCGCGACGCCCTCGTCGAGTACCGCGAGCGCTACTACGCCACCCACCTGGACAACCTGGTGCCCCTGCCCGGCGCCCAGGATTTGCTCGACTGGGTGGCGGGGCAGGGCGTCCTCGCCGCCGTCGTCAGCAACAAGCAGGGCGACGGCCTGCGCCGCGAATCCGCCCATCTCGGCTGGACCCCCCGCTTTCACCGCCTGATCGGTTCCGGCGACGTGGCCCGCGACAAGCCCGACCCGGCCCCGGTCCTCGCCGCCCTGGCGGGGTCCGGCCTCGCGCCCGGCCCGAACGTCTGGCTGATCGGCGACACCGACGTGGATATGGCCGCCGCCGCCGCCACCGGCTGCACCGCCGTCTTCGTCGGCCCTTCTCCCCCCGACACCCCCCACGCCCTCGCCGCCCCCGACTGCGTATCGCTTCTCGCTACCCTTTCACACTTCCCCCCTCCCCTTGCGGGAGGGGCGGGGGAGGGGTAGCGCGTCCGCGCGTCACCCGACTCGACCTCACTCACGCGATCAACCCCGCCTTGCGGAACCCGTCCAGCCAATGATTGCGGTCCTCGGGATACCGGCACATCTTCGATATGCTCCGAGTCAGCGCATCGGCGGTCAAATAGGGTGGTCGTCGGCGCTCGAACTCCTTCAAGGCCGAACGAGCCTCTTCGAGCCGCCCGAGCTGAGCGTAGCTCGCCGCGAGCGTCGCAAACTCGTAGGAAGTCGGGCTCTGCATGCGCAGGAAGGCGGTCACGCACGGTTCATAGGCCTTTGCCATGTAAAGGCTTTCAACGAAAATTTCAGACCAACGCTCGGACCAGCCGAAAGGATCGACCCGCAAGGCCTTCTCCAGCCAGCCGAGACCCTCGCCGGCGCGCCCGACATAGGCTAGCGTCCCACCCCTGCACCACATCGAGGTCACGTCATTCGCGTTCAGCGTGACCGCCCGTTCGGTATGGCGCATCGCCGCGTCGTGGTCTCCCCGAAACAGGTAGAACCAGCCGACCAGGGCATGCACATAGGCGTCCCGTTCATCGAGGACCATGGGCCCGGCGCGCGGAGTCAAGCGCCCTGTCCTCGGCGTTCCCGTAGTCCGGGTTCAGGATCCAGTGCTCGAACCCGTGGAGGAACGCCATGAGGGCGTAGGCCGGAGCGAGGTTCGGATCGAGCGCGACCGCCACTTTCAGGTTGGCGAGGGCCGCCGCGAAATCGCTCCGCACCCAATTCCGGCGGGCGCGGAGCAACCGATCATAGGCGGTCAGATTCGCCGGCGGCGTGCGGCGGACCCGCTCGATCGATTCGTCATCCAAGCTGCGCATGAGCCGCTGGACGATCGCCTCCACGATCTCGTCCTGGACGGCGAAGATGTCCTCCAGGGGTCGGTCGTAGCGCTCGGCCCAGACATGCCCGCCGGGTTTCGGCGTCAATGAGCTGGGCGGTGACGCGAACCCGGTTCGCCGCCTTGCGGACGCTGCCCTCGACTACGTAGCGGACGCCGAGGTCGCGGGCGATCTCCTGCACCTTCACCGAGCGGCCCTTGTAGGCGAACGACGAGTTGCGGGCGATGACGAACAGCCCCCGGAACCGGCTGAGCTCGGTGATGATATCCTCGGCGATGCCGTCGGAGAAGTACTCCTGTTCCGGGTCGCCGACATGTTGCTGAAGGCGAGCACCGCGATCGACGGCCGGTCGGGAAGGCTCGGTCCTTCCCCGGCAGGTGAGGTCGGCGCGCGCTCGCCGGGCGACGCTGCCGCGTCCTCAACCCGGTAGGCGCGGACCGGCTCCGCGATGTTGTGGACGCTGTGCTCGCCGAGGTAGGTGAACGCGTATGGCAGCTTCGCCTTCACCTGGTCGTGGATCGCCCGGGACACCACGACGCTCCCCGGCTCCGCGAGCTTCTCCAGCCTGCCCGCCACGTTGACCCCATCGCCGTGGATCGAGCCTTCGTCGGCGATCACGTCCCCCAGGTTGACGCCCATGCGGAACGCCATGGGCGGGTCCGGGCGCCGTTCGGCGTTGTGCTCGGCCAACCGACCCTGAAGCTCCACCGCGCACTGCACCGCATCCACAGCGCTGGCGAATTCGACCAGCAGGCTGTCCCCCGCCGACCCCACCACGCGGCCCCGGTACTGCGCGAGCTTCACGTCGATCGGATCGGCCCGCAGCAGCTTGAACCGCGCCAGCGTCCCCGCTTCGTCAGCCGCCATCAGGCGGCTGTACCCCACCACATCCGCCGCAAGGATTGCCGCCAGTTTGCGTTCCATGGGTCACCGCGTCGCGCCGCCGCATTGTATCCGATGGCGCATCAGGTGTCCGCGTAGCGCATCGGCACACGGCGCAGCCCCAGCATCCAGTACGCGGCACTGGGCGCCCCCAGTTGCTCGGCCACCGTCTCGACCGCGATGGTCTCGCCGCCGTCGTCGCCGATGACGGTGACGACGTCGCCCAGGCCTGCGTCGGCGACGTCCGCGAGCCTGATCACCGTGTACTCCGCCGATACGCCGAGCACCGTGCAGCGCCGCCCGCGGCACAGCATGTGCGCCGATCCTCCCTTGGCCGCCGGGCGATAGCCGTTGTCCATGCCGAACAGGATGACCCCTACCGTGTCGTCGGCGTTCGCTCCTCCCAACACGTCATCGCCGGCGCGACGCTGGCCGAGGTGGATGATCCGCGCCCGCACGGCGCGCAACGCCTTGCGAAAGCCCAGGGTCTCGGCGCGCACGCCATCGATCGGGCTCAGGCCGAAGGTCAGGTGTCCCGGCGAAATGGTGTTCAGCGGGTCGCGGAAGGCGCGTGCCAGCACCGAACTCGCCGTCGCCTGGACGTAGTCGATGGCGATCCCGTGCTCGGTCTCGATCGCGCCCACCACCTGGCAGAACGCCGCCATGCGCCGCGCCGACCACTGCTCCCCGGCCGCGTCGCTGAAGGGAATGTGCGTGTAGATCCCCTCCAGGCGGAGCTTCGGATAGGCGAGCAGCGCGCGAACGAACGCCGGCGCTTCGTCCAAGCGCACGCCGAGCCGCTCCAGTCCGGCGTCGATCTTCACGTGGACATTGAGCGGCCGCGGGGACCCCTCCGCCAAGGCGGCCAGCGCGTGCAGCGAGTCGAGCGCCGTGACGCTCGGCGTCAGGTCGTGCTCCAGCAGCGCGTCATGCCCGTCGGGCAGTTGCGAGCCATACATCAGGATGGGCAGGGTGACGCCGGCCCGGCGCAGGTCCAGCGCATCGTCCAGGTTGGCCGTGGCCAGGCCCTGCACGCCCAGGCTCGCGAGATGGCGGCCCGCCGCCACGACCCCGTGGCCATAGGCGTTCGCCTTGACCGGGGCGATGATCTTGACCGAACCGCCGACCATCCCGCGCAGGCGCCCGATGTTGTGGGTGACGGCGCCAAGGTCGATCTCCGCCCACAGCGGCCGGGCCCGCTCGTAGCCCTCCGGTGTCATGGCGCGACCATCAGGCAGTCGCGGGGCAGGGCGGCAAGCGCCGGCAAATCCCGGTCGTCCAGGACGATGTGGCGTGGGCGTACGCTTCGGCTCGTCGCCTTGTTGGACATGGCGTTGTAGGTCAGGGTCACCATCCGGCGCGACCAGGGCGACAGGTTCGCAGTCGAGCCGTGCAGGGTGTTCACGTGCATGAAGATCACCGAACCCGCCGGCCCCGTCGGCGCGACGATCCCGGCCGCGCGCACCTGCTCCTCGATCAAGGCGTTGTCGGCGTAGCGGAACCTGTACGACGTGCCCTTGTCGGATTCCTCTCCCGCCTCGGTCCCGAGCTGGTGCGAGCCCGGCACCAGCATCAGCGGACTGTTCAGGGACGTGACCTCGTCCAGAAAGATCAAGGTGTTCACCATGCGTGGGCAAGGGATGTGGTCGTCCTTGCGGTACGCGGGATAATCCTGGTGCCAGAACCAGATGTCGCCGTCGAACGCGGCCTTGTGGTTGACCCCCATCTGGAAGACGTAGACCTGCTCGCCCAGCAGGGCCTCCGCCCTGCCCAACAGCACCGGATGCCGCGCCAGCCTGGCGAAGATCTCGCTGTGGATGTGCGGGTTGACCACCGTGCGAACGGTTCGCCCATCCTTCTCCAGGATGACCCGATCCGGGGCGGGCTCGCCCGCCGACAGCAGCTCGAGCGCGCCGTTGATGGCACCCACCTCTGCGCCCGAAAGCAGGCCCGGGCAAAAGACGAAACCGTTCTCGCCGAAGTCGTCGGCCACCAAAATCCCTCCGCGAGGAACCCGATCGCGCGATCGTACCTCACGCCGTCGCCAACACCCCATGGATAAGCACGGGGTTTTCCCTATATTCTAGGCACGAGGCCCCGTCGGGTGTGGGGGGCCATAGCGCCCGGCGCCAAGCCGGGCCATCGCAGGAGGGGGACGAACGATGCCCGTCGAGAAATCGCAGAATGTGCAGGATGTTTTTCTCAATCACGTGCGCAAGGCGAAAATGCCGGTCACCATCTTCCTGGTGAACGGGGTCAAGCTGCAGGGGGTGATCTCCTGGTTCGACAACTTCTCGGTCCTCCTGCGCCGCGACGGTCACGCCCAGCTCGTCTACAAGCACGCGATCTCGACGGTGATGCCGTCCGCGCCCGTGCACCTGTTCGACGGCGCCAAGGAAGACGAGGAAGCCGCTCCTTGACGTCATCGCGGGCCGAAGGCGAAGCCACTCAGGGCCACCGCCCAGCCCGCTTTCGGGTTGCTCATTGACCGAACACATCACCGCGCGCGCCGCCACCCGCGCCCTGGTGGTCCATCCCCTGGTCCCCGGCGGGCGGACGGATAAGGCGCGCGACGCCGACGCCTTGCTGGCCGAGGCCGTCGGTCTCACCCAGGCCATCGCCCTCGACGTCGTCGGGGCCCGGCTCGTCCGGCTGCGCGGCATCCGCCCGTCGACCCTGCTCGGCAAGGGCAAGGTCGCCGAGCTCGCGGCCGACGTGGAGCGCGACGCGATCGAGCTCGTCTACCTCGACGCAGCACTCACGCCGGTGCAGCAGCGCAACCTGGAGCGCGCGCTCAAGGCCAAGGTGATCGATCGCACCGGCCTCATCCTGGAGATCTTCGGCGAACGCGCCCGCACCCGCGAGGGCCGGTTGCAGGTCGAGATGGCGGCGCTCACCTACCAGCGCAGCCGGCTGGTGCGGTCCTGGACCCATTTGGAGCGGCAGCGCGGCGGCTTCGGCTTCCTCGGCGGACCCGGCGAATCCCAGATTGAGGCCGACCGCCGCCTGATTGACGAGCGCCTGGTGAAGCTCCGCCGCGAACTCGCCCTGGTCGCCCGCACCCGCGCGCTTCACCGCCGCGCCCGCCAGCGGGTGCCGTATCCCCTGGTCGCCCTGGTCGGCTACACCAACGCCGGCAAGTCCACCCTGTTCAACCGGCTGACCGGCGCCGCCGTGTTCGCCGACGACCGCCTGTTCGCCACCCTCGATCCCACCTTGCGCGGGCTGGCGCTGCCCTCGGGCCGCCGCATCATCCTGTCCGACACCGTGGGCTTCGTCTCCGACCTGCCGACGGCCCTCGTCGCCGCCTTCCGCGCGACCCTGGAAGAGGTCGTCGAGGCCGACCTCATCGTCCATGTCCGCGATGCGAGTCACCCCGACACCGTCGCCCAGCGCGCCGACGTGCACGACGTCCTGCGCTCCCTCGATCTCGGCCACCTGGTGGATCGCGGCATGCTGATCGAGGCGCACAACAAGATCGACCTGCTGGATGCGGAAACCCACGCGGTGCTCCGGGCGACGACCGTCCGGCACGACGGCGACGTGGCGATCTCGGCCGTGACGGGGCAGGGGTGCGACGATCTCCTCGCCCTGCTCGACCGCCGTTTGCGCGACGACCGCGAGGTGGTCGACCTCCTCATACCCCACGACCGCGGCGAGGCGATCGCCTGGCTCTACCGCCACGGCGAGGTGATCGCGCGCAAGGACCAGGACGACGGCACTCACCTCAAGGTAGGCCTCGACCGCACCGACCTCGACCGCTACGCCCAGAGGTGGGGGCTGTAGAACCCGGCTGGTCGTCGCCGTACGGGCGGCTCCCAGACCCGCCCGTTCACCCCCGCCCAAACCACCCCCGCCCAACCACCCCCGCCCAACCACCCCCGCCCGCGTACACCCGCCCGTACAGTCGGGGTGACCCATGGGCACCACCCGGGCCTTCCTCTACCTGTCACCCCTGGGCGCCGCGCCAGCGGCGAGCCGTGGGTCCAATCCTTTTCCCCTCTCCCTCACCCGATCAACCCCGCCTTGCGCAGGCCGTCGAGCCAATGGTCCAGATCTTCCTGCCGGCGGTACATCGAGCCGCGCTTGTAGTCCTCGACCGTAAAGCCAGGCCTGTAGTCGAGGCATTTGCGCCATGCCGCTTGGGCCTCACTGATCCGCCCTAGCTGCGCGAGGCAGGCAGCCAGATTGGCGAATCCGCGATAGGGCTCCATTTTGTTCCACTTCCGGAAGAACTCGAGCGACGCTGTGTAGTCGCCAAGCAGGTAATTGGCGAAGGCGAGGAACTCGTGAACCCAACTCGGGTCCAGGGGGTCGAGCCGCCGCAGCCTTTCGCCGATGGCGCGCGCTTCCTCGGATCGCCCCTGCCAAAGGCGCATGAATCCTTGCCATGAGAGAATGTAGGGATTGTTCGGACCCAACGTTACAGCCCGTTCCATGTATGTCTCGGCGGAATCGAATTCACCCAAGAACCACTGGTGGGCCGCGAGTGTGGCTTCGGCAAGGCCGTCCGAATCGCCGAGGTCGAGTGCACGTGTCGCTGCTTGATATGCCAGATCGTCCCTGCTGGGGTCCGACTCGAACCCCGCCTGGAAGCCGTAAGCCTGTGCCAGCCACGCGTGTGCCCGGCCGGAAGCGGGATCCGCGGCGACTGCCTGCTCGAGAAATCGCACCGCCTCGGCACTGTTCTCGCGCGTGAAGCGATGAAAGGCCTCTATTCCACGCAGCATCAAGTCGTATGCATCCAAGTGCTCCTGCCTGCGCACCTTGGATCGGCTGATCTCCGCGAAAGCGACTTTGCCGGCCAAGGCCCAGACGATTCGCTCGGTGACTTCGTCCTGGACGGCGAAGATGTCCTCCAGATCGCGGTCGTAGCGCTCGGCCCATACGTGGTTGCCGGCCGCCGCCTCCACCAACTGCGCCGTGATCCGGATGCGCTTGCCGGCCTTGCGCACGCTGCCTTCTACCACGTAGCGCACACCGAGGTGTCAACGCCGGAGTAAAAATGCATCGGCGTGCCGGAGTATTAAAGTGCGTCACGGCTGATGGCATGGACGGCGCCCCGCGGGGGGGCTGCCTGCGTTCTGGGTCATGGCTCGGGTGGGTTGTTGGGCAGGTTTGCGACTTTGGCACCACGCTGTCGGCGCTTGCTCTGCTTGAGCCGATAGCTGTCGCCGTTCATCTCCAGGATATGGACGTGGTGGGTGAGGCGGTCGAGCAGGGCGCTGGCGAGCCGTTCGGAAGCGAACACGCCGGTCCACTCGTCGAACGGC
>SHVY01000033.1 GCA_009694045.1 Alphaproteobacteria bacterium
GCTGCGAAGCCAGTGCCTGGACCGCCGCATCGCCGAACACGAGCGCCTGGTCGCCGAGATCGCCGCCTGGGAGCGACAGCGCAATGCCAGCGGCGCACACATCAAGTGGATGTTCTCCACCGAGCGCGCCCGCGCCAAACTCACCCGCGATTACCCCAACCCAACCAAAGAGTCATAATCACCGTGCAGAGGTACTAGGTGGTTGATTTGGCGAGCGTGCCGGGCGGCGAACCGGTGCCTACTTCGCCTGAAAGCGCGCTAGATTGGGCGCCTCGCAGCCGGAGCGACCGCCCGTGCCGACCCCCCTCGATGCCGCCGCTCTCGATCTTCTCTTTCGCACCGCCCGCACGCACCGCGACTGGCTGCCGAAACCGGTGTCGCGTGCCGTGCTGGTCGAGGCCTACGAGCTGGCGCGGCTCGCCCCCACCAGCGCCAACTGCTCGCCCATGCGCATCGTCTTCGTGATCTCGCCCGCGGCGAAGGCGCGGCTCTGCCCGTGCTTGAGCTCAGGCAACGTGGCCCAGACCATGGCCGCTCCGGCGACCGCCATCATCGCCCATGACACGCGGTTCTACGATTTGCTGCCGCGGCTCTACCGCGCCGCGGACGCGCGGCCCTGGTTCGCCGATGATCCCGCGGCCGCGCGCGCCACCGCCGCCCGCAACGGCGGCCTCCAGGGTGCCTATTTCATCCTGGCGGCGCGCGCCTGCGGCCTCGACTGTGGCCCGATGTCGGGGTTCGACAACGCCAAGGTCGACGCCGCCTTCTTCCCGGATGGTCGGAACCGCGGCAACTTCCTGTGCAACCTCGGATACGGCGATCCCAAGTCCCTGCGGCCGCGCGACGATCGCCTCGCGTTCGACGAAGCCTGCGCGCTCGCCTGAGCCCGCGTTGATCATTCTTGCCCTGGATACCACCCTCGCCGGCTGCTCGGCGGCCGTCTGGCGCGGCGCCGCGATCGTCGCCGAACGGCTGGAGCTGCTGGATCGGGGCCACGCCGAACGGCTCATGCCGCTGATCGGGGTGGTGATGGCCGAATCCGGGGTCGGCTATGGCGACCTCGACGCCATCGCCGTCACGGTCGGGCCGGGCAGCTTCACCGGGGTTCGCATCGGCCTCGCGACCGCGCGTGGCCTCGCCCTGGCGACGGCGAAACCGGCGATCGGCCTGACCACCTTGGAGGTGATCGCCTACGGTGCGCAGCGGGCGCGCGCGGGCGCCGTCTGGGTCGCCATCGGCGCCGGCCGCGGCCGCGTCTACCTGCAAGGCTTCGCGCCCGACGGGGTGGCCTTGGCGGCGCCCGCGATCCTCGACGAGGCGGATGCCAGGGTTCGCATCGGCGATGCCACGCCGATCGCCGGCGACGCCGCGACCCGGCTGGTGGGGGAGGGAAGCCCGCGCCGCGGCGCACCCGACCTCGCCGCGGCAAGCCTGGTCGCCAGTCTGGCGGCGGCGCGCCATCGCGATGGCCGGACGCCGGGGACGGAGCGCCCGACCGCGCTCTACCTGCGGCCGCCCGATGCGAAGGCCATGGCCGCCGCCCGCCGCTGATGGCCGCGGAGATCGGTCCCGCCGGTGCGTACGACGCGACCGACCTCGCCCGGGTTCACGCCGCCTGCTTCGCGGAAACCTGGGACCGGGAGACGTTCGCGCGCCTCCTCGCCGGTCCCGGGGTCCATGGCCTGGTCGCGCGCGATCGCTCCATGACCGTGGGCTTCGCGCTCGTCCGGGTCGCGGCCGACGAGGCTGAACTCCTGACCCTCGGGGTCGAACCCGCCCGCCGCGGCGAGGGCCTCGGGCGGCGGCTGATGCTCCGGTCCCTCGATGGCGCGCGCATCCGCGGTGCCCGCACCCTGTTCCTCGAGGTCGCCGCCGACAACTCCCCCGCCCGCGCCCTCTATGCATCGCTCGGCTTCGCCCAGGTCGGCGTGCGCAAAGGCTACTACGCCCGCGGCAAGGACCGGGTCGACGCCCTGACCCTCAGTCGCGCCTGTTCGTGATCCCCACTACGCCGTCGTCTTGCCCTTGAAGCGGCAGAGGTCGCGGACGACGCAGTCGGGGCAGTTGGGTTTGCGCGCCAGGCAGGTATAGCGGCCGTGCAGGATCAACCAGTGATGGGCATGCCGCTTCCAGGTGTCCGGCACGCGCTTCTCCAGGATCGCCTCGACCGCCTCGGGGGTCTTCGCGACGGCGAGGCCGGTGCGGTTGGCGACTCGGAACACGTGCGTGTCGACCGCGATGGTCGGTTGGCCGAAGGCCGCGTTCAGCACCACGCTCGCGGTCTTTCGCCCCACCCCCGGCAGGGCCTGCAACGCCGCCCGGTCCGCGGGCACGCGGCCGCCGTGGCGCTCGATCAGGGACTGGCTCAGCGCGATCACGTTCTTCGCCTTGGTGTTGTAGAGCCCGATCCGGCTAATGTAGGGCTTCAGCCGCTCGACGCCCAGGGCCACCATCTTGGCCGGGGTGTCGGCGACGGCGAACAGCGCCGGCGTAGCCGCGTTGACGCTCTTGTCGGTCGCCTGGGCCGACAGCACCACCGCCACCAGCAGGGTGTAGGGGTCCTGGTACTCCAGCTCGGTCTCGGGTGCGGCGATCCGCTCGGCCAGGCGGGCGAAGAACGCGTCGATGTCCGTGGGCTTCATGGGTCCGGATTATGCGCTAAAGTGCGTGCCATGTGGCAGCCCTACCCCGTGTCCGCGCCGCTTCTGTTCGACGCCGTCCTGGCGCCGCATCGGTCCCTGAGCCGCCGGGGGCACGTCTGGCTGATCGGTGGGTTCGCGTGCGTAAGCGGGGCGATCGGGCTCGGATTCTATCTGATCGGCGCCTGGCCCGTCGTCGGGTTCGTCGGCCTGGACGTGATTCTGCTGTGGGGCGCGCTGAAACTCTCCTATCTCAGCGCCCGGCGGACCGAACGGTTGCGCCTTTTGACCGAGGCGTTCACGGTCCGGCGCGTCGACCCCTGGGGCCGCGCCGACGATGTTCGGCTTGAGCCGCCCCATTGGCTGCGCGTCGCGATCGACGACCCCCCCCCGCCACGAGAGCCGGCTCACGGTCTCTTCCCACGGCCGTAGCCTTGCGATCGGCAACTTCCTGCATCCGGACGAGCAATTCGAGGTCGCCTTGGCGCTGCACCGCGCGCTCGCCGGGCTTGCGGTCGGCCTAAAGCCCCAGCACGTCGATCATGGAATAGAGCCCGGGCGGCTTGCCGGCGACCCACAGGGCCGCGCGCACGGCGCCGCGGGCGAAGATCTGCCGGGTGCCGGCCTTGTGGGTAAGCTCTACCCGCTCGCCGTCGGCGGCGAACATCACCGTGTGCTCGCCCGCCACGTCGCCGCCGCGCAAGGCGGCGAAGCCGATCGCGCCGGTCTTGCGGGCGCCGGTCACCCCGTCGCGGCCCCGCTCCGCGACCTCGGCCAGACGCACGCCGCGCCCCTTCGCCGCGGCCTGGCCCAGCGCCAGCGCCGTGCCCGATGGCGCGTCCACCTTGTGGCGGTGATGCATCTCGACGATCTCGATGTCGTAGGCCGGGTCGAGCGCGGCCGCCACCCGCTCGGTGACCGCCAGCAACACATTGACGCCCAGGCTGAAGTTGGCGGCGCGGACGATGGCGGCGCGCCCCGCGGCCGCCTTGATCCGCGCCTCCTGCTCGGCCGACAGCCCGGTGGTGCCGGCGATCAATGCCTTGCCCAGCGTACCCGCGATCTCGGCGTGGGCCACCGTGGCGGCCGGTGCGGTGAAATCCAGCACCACGTCGGCCGCCCGGAACAACGCTGCCGCGTCCGCGCCGACCGCGAGGCCCAACGATCCGAGCCCCGCCGCATCGCCCAGGTCCCTTCCCAGCCCGGCGTGCCCCGCCGCCTCGGTGCCGCCCGCCAGGGCGCAGCCCTCGGCACCGTACACTTCGCGGGCGAGCGCCTGGCCCATGCGCCCGAGGCAGCCGACGATGCCGACCCGGACGGTCATGTCAGGTCACCCAGCGCGCGCAGAACCTTGAGCTGGAAGTCGTGCACCGCGTGCTCGCTGATCTCGCTCCGGGCATCGTCGACGACGAAGCGCCCCTGCCGATAACCCAGGCTGTGCAGCCCGTTCTGCACGCTCTCGCAGATCGGGATGTCCTCCAGCCGCACCAGGTGGACGAAGTCGATCACCTCCTGTTCCTCCTTGGTGGGCGTCGCCCGCGGAAAATACCACTCGCAGCGCTGCACGGTTTCCTCGGGTCCCAGGGGCACGTGGTGGAACACCGTCAGATTGCCGCCCGGATAGGCCTCGATGCACCAGTTCGGCCACAACAGCCAGCTCCCGAACTCCTGGGGCTTGGCGGCACCCGCGGTGTTCGTGGCGTAGCCGGTGTCGGCGCCCCGGTCCCGGCTGTGGTGGCTGTGGTGATGCGCGTGCACGATGATGCGATAGGATTCGTAGTCCAGCGCGCTCTCCAGCAGGGTGCGGTGCTGGATCGGGCAGTGGAAGCACTCGTCGTAGTTCTCGACCGAATTCTTCCAGTTGGCTTTTAACGGGTACGCGCTGCGATGGGCGCAGCGAAGCGACGCCGCGTGGGGCGAAAACGCCGCGATTTCCTCGGCCATCGCTCCCGCCACCGCGGCGAACGGCGGCGCCTTGCCGTCCAGGTTGACGAACAGGAAGCCCAGGAACGAATCGATCCGCACCGTCGCCAGACGGAACGCGGACTTGTCGAACGCGGCCATCCGTTCGCTGCCGCGCGCGGTGCGGAGCGCCCCGGTCATGTCGTATGCCCAGGCGTGATAGGGGCAGGTGATCACCGCCGCGATGTCTCCCTCGCCCTCCAGAAGCCGGTGCGCGCGGTGCTGACAGACGTTGAAGAACGCCCGGATTTCGCCGCCGTGATCGCGCAGAACGACGACGCTCTGGTCCAGGATGTCGCGCACCATGTAGCGCCCCGGCTCGGCGATCATCGACACATGCCCGACGTACTGCCAGGTGCGGTGGAAGATTGCACCGGTCTCGCGCGCGAAGATTGCCGGGTCGTGGTAGTACGCCCCGGGCAGGGTGCGCGACCGCGCCGGGTCCAGGTCGAAGGGCACAAGGGTCTGGGCGACGCCGGAATCGGACATGGGGTCCTCGAGTGGCCAAGGGTACATTCTAGGCGCGCACGTCGGATCCCGAAAGCGGGGCCCTCAAGCAGCGAACCGCCTGAGCGTGACCGCGTCGCGCTTCAGCGTGAGCCCCCAGCCGGGCGCGTCGGACAGCGTGATGGTGCCGTCCGACGCCAGCGGCTCGCCCTCGAACATGGCGCCGAACACCGAAGGGATCGCGTCCCCCTTGGGGCTGGTGTTGCAGTACTCGACAAACGGCACCGTCGGCTGGGTCATGGCGAAGTGATAGCTGTAGACGCCGCCCGCGTGCGGCACCACGGTAACGTCGAACGCCGAGGCGAGCGCCGCGATGCGCAACGCCTCGGTGAAGCCGCCGCACCACATCAGGTCGGGCTGGATGATGTCGATCGCCCGGTGTTGGACCAGGTTGCGGAACCCCCAGCGCGTGTACTCGTGCTCGCCGGTGACCCAGCGCACCCAGGGTGCCGCGGCCTTCAGGTGGCGATAGCCCTCCCAGTCGTCCGGGTGCAGCGCCTCCTCGATCCAGTACAGGCCGTAGGGCTCGACCTTGCGGGCGAACTCCAGGGCGTAAGGCACGTCCAGCGCCATGAAGCAATCGACCATCAGGGGATAGTCGGAGCCGACCGCCTGGCGGTGAGCGGCGATGGCGCGGACGTTCGCCGCCAGCCCCTCGCGCCCGTCGCTGGGGCCGTAGGGGAACGGCACCTTGGCGCCGAAGAACCCCAGCCGCTGATGCACCGTCGGGTCGGGCCCGGTGCCATAGACGGCGATGCGATCCCGGGTCGCCCCACCGGCCAGGCGATAGACCGGCTCGCCACGCAGCCGGCCCAGAAGGTCCCACAGCGCCAGGTCGACGGCGCTGATCGCCATCAGGGCGACGCCCTTGCGGCCGTAGGGCAGCGAGGTGCGGTACATTTGGTCCCACGCCTTCGCCGTGTCGCGCGGGTCGGCGCCCACCAGCAATCCGGCCAGGCCCTGCTCGATGATGGCGCAGGCGGCGATGCCGCCGCTCCCCGTGGCGATGCCGACGGTGCCGTCGGCGCCTTCGATCTCCACCAGGATGCCGGCCGCCGCGTCGCCCCCGCCGGTCCTGAGATCGGTGCGGTTCGGATAGATCGACATCGGGTTGGCCTGGCGCGCATCGACGATCCAGTGGCCCGGTGCCCGCGCGGCGTAATTGCCGCCGACCCCCGGAGTCTCGATCACGTAGGCCCGCACCTCGGCGATGCGCCAGGCAACCATGTCCGTCCTCCCCAGGTTCCGAAAAGACTCGGGCCACGGGAGAGTATAGAATTCCGCCCGGCGTCGGCACGGAATCCGACGCGCAGCGGAGGACAAGCACATGATTGGGCTCAAATACGGCGTCGCCTTGGCGGCGCTGACGATCGGTGGTTTCCTGGCCACGGCCGCTGCGAGGGCCGACGAGCGCGTGAAGCTGGTCGGGCCCGACTGGAACTCCGAAACGTTGTCGGCCGATCCGGCCAAGCTCCTGTCGATGGCGGACGTGTTTCACGCGCGCATGGTCTACGAGCCGTTCATCGCCGCCGATTCGGCGATGCAGCCGGTTCCTTGGCTCGCGGAATCGTGGGAATCGAACGACACGGCGACGGAGTGGACCTTCCATGTCCGCCAGGGCGTCACGTTCCATGACGGCTCGCCCCTCACGGCCGACGTCGTCGTCTTCACCTTCCGCCGCCTGCTCGATCCCGAGGTCGGCTCGCCGGCCGCGAGCGAGCTCGGCGCCATCAAGCCGGAGGACATCCAGGCCGTCGATGCCGCGACCGTCAAGTTCACGCTCGCCTCGCCGATCGTCGAGCTGGCGGCGGTCCTCGCCTCCAAGCACGGCATGGTGGTGAAGAACGGTGCGTCGTCCGACGATATCCAGCTGCGGCCCAATGGGACCGGCCCCTTTACCGTGGCCGAGATCAAGTTGGGTCAGCCCCAGACGACTTTCCTCCGCAACGACCACTACTGGCAGGCGGGCCTGCCGAAGTCGGCGTGTCTCAACGTCTCGGCCATCTTCGAGCCGCTGAGCCGGGTCACCGCCCTGAAATCCGGTGACGTCGACATCGTGTTGATCGTCGATCCGGTGACGATCTCGCAGCTCAAGTCCAATCCGAAGATCACGCTGACCCAGGCGCCCGGCGGCTCGGCGATCACCCTGGGCATGTTCCTCGACGTGCCGCCCTTCGACGACGTGCGCGTGCGCCAGGCGATGAAGCTGGTGGTTGACCGCCAGGTGATGGTCGATACGGCGCTTCTGGACTTCGGCATGCCGGGCAATGACAACCCGATCCTGCCGACTTCGCCGGATGCGTACCGCACGGACATCATCCAGCGTGACGTGGAAAAGGCCAAGGCGCTCCTTGCCGAAGCCGGCTACCCGGACGGCATCACCGTCGATCTCCATGCCGCCGACCTGCTCGCCGGCACCATGGCGATGGTCCAGGCCTACCAGCAGATGGCGTCCGAGGCCGGCATCACGGTCAACATCATCAACGAGCCGGTTGGCGAGTATTGGGACAACATCTAGTTGAAGCAGCCGTTCTCCGTCTCCAACTGGGGCATGCGGACGACGCCGGCCGCCCTCTCGGTCGCCTACCGCAAGGCCGCGGCGTGGAACGAGACCCACTGGTATCGCGACGACTACGACGCGCTCCTCGACCAGGCGGCGGCGACGATCGATCCCGACGCGCGCCGCAAGATCTACCAGGAAGCCCAGCGGCTCCTGGCCGAGGAAGGCGGGGTGATCATCCCGATGTTCGCGAGTTTCGTGGCCGCGAGCCGCGAGGGTTGCTCCGGCTACACCCCGGCGTCCGACCACAACCGTCCGGACTTCACGATGATCGTCTGCGAATAGCCTCACGTCTGTCATCGGGGGAGCGCTCTCGGGCGCTCCCCTTTTTCTTGCCCTTGGTGATCGCGATGAAAATCGACGCCGTCGACCTCTTCTACCTGTCGATGCCCGAGGTCACGACTGACGCCGACGGCAGCCAGGATGCGCTCCTCGTCCGCGTCCGGGTCGGCCCGCACACGGGCTGGGGCGAATGCGAGGCCTCGCCGCTGACCTGCATCGCCAGTTGGATCGCGCCCATGTCGCACGGCGCCTGTCGCCCGGTGCAGGAGTCCGTGCTGGGCCAGACGGTGGACGATCCATCCGACATCGCCCGCATCGCCGCCCTGCTGCGCTACAACAGCATGGACCTGTTGCAGGCGCCGCATACCTTCTCCGGCATCGAGATCGCCCTGTGGGACGCCTTGGGCCAACGCCTGGGCGAACCCGTCTACCACCTGCTCGGGTACAAGGCCGCGCACCCGAAGCTCGCCTACGCCTCGCAGCTCTTCGGCGCGACCCCGGACGAGACCGGGCGTCTCGCGCAGGCCGCGCGCGACGCCGGCTTCCGCGCCGTCAAGTTCGGCTGGGTAGGCTTCGGCCGTGGGTCGGTGGCCGATGACGAGGCGCACCTCGAGGCCGCACGCGCCGGTTTAGGTGGCGAGGGCCGCCTGCTGATCGACGCCGGGCAAATCTTCGCCGAAGACGTGGCCGCCGCCGCCATGCGCCTTCCGGGTCTCGCCCGCGCCGGCGCCGTCTGGCTCGAGGAACCGTTCCGGGCCGATGCCCTGGCCGCCTACGGGGCGCTGGCCCGGCAGGGCTCGCGGGTCCGGCTCGCCGGCGGCGAGGGCTGCCACTCCGCCGCCATGGCCCGCAACCTGATCGACTTCGGCGGCGTCGGCTTCGTCCAGATCGACACCGGCCGCATCGGCGGCATCGGCCCGGCGAAGGAGGTCGCCGACTACGCCGTCGCGAAGGGGGTCACCTTCGTCAACCACACCTTCACCTCGCACCTCGCCCTGTCCGCCTCGCTGCAACCCTACGCGGGCCTGGCCGACCACGAGATCGCCGAATACCCGTTCGCCCCCTGCGACCTCGCCACCGCCATCACGGTCAACCACATCCTGCCCGATGCCGAAGGTCGCATCCGCCTGCCCGGCGCACCCGGCCTCGGCATGAGGGTGAACCCCCCGGCCTTGCGCCCCTACCTCCGCGACGTGGCGATCTCCGTCGACGGCCGCACCCTCCACCGCACCCCCGACCTCGCGGACTAACCCCGCGCGGCACAGCGCCGGCGGACGGCGGCGGTCTCGGCCGTGATCGCGTCGCGCAGGGTCACGGTATCGGCCCCACACATGATCACGTCGGCGCCCAGGCGCACCATGTCCTCGAGCGTGCCGGTCGAGCCCACGTCCCAAACGAAGTGCTTGCCGTGCTTGCGGCAGGCGGCGGCCAGGGCATGGGTCGCCTCCAGCAGGTGCGGGTCGTCCCAGCGGCCGGGGATACCGAGGTCGACGCTGAGATCGACGTGGCCGAGGTACAGGGCATCGACACCATCGACCGCGGCGATCGCGTCGGCGTTGGCGACCCCCTCTCGCGTCTCGACCAGGGCGATCATCGTCGTCGCCCGGTCCTCGTCCGCGAGCTTCGCCGCGAGCGGCCCCGCCTCGAACCGATCGTAGTAGTGCTGGGCGGTCACCCCGCGCACGCCGCTCGGCCGGTACTTCATGAACGAGACGATGGTCCGTGCCTCCGCGGCCGTGTCCACCATCTGGAACATCAGCGCCTTGGCGCCGATGTCGAGGGCGCGGGCCACGTCGTGGTACTGCTTCGACGGCGGCCGCACGACGGTCGCGCGCCCCGCGGCTTCGGCGAAGCGCAAGCCCGCCCGCACGCTCGCTCTCGAACCCCAGCCCCGAATGCTCCATGTCGAAGGTGACCAGGTCGCAGCCCCCGGCCTTCAGGATGTGGCCGATGGCCGGGGTCACGAACTCGTTGACCCAGAACCCGACCTTCACGTCGGGGCTCGCGAACAGCTCTCGCAGCGTCGGCTGGGCCACGTCCACCTCCCCCATTGCAGCCGGCCGGACACTGCCACGCCGCTCCGGACCGCTCAAGGCTTACCCGCCCCCTACTCCGTCAAATCGCTCCAGAACTCCCGGACCTTGGCGAAGAAGCTCTCGGCCTGGGGGCTGGTGTGCTTACCGGCGCGCTCGAACTCCTTGAGGAGTTCCTTCTGCTTGGCCGAGAGATTAACAGGCGTCTCGATCAGCGTCTGGATCAGCATGTCGCCCCGCGTCTGGCCGCGCATCGGCGTCATGCCCTTGCTCTTCAGGCGGAACTGGTGGCCCGACTGGGTGCCGGCGGGGACGTTCAGCTTGGCGCGCCGCCCGTCGATGGTCGGGACCTCGATGGTGCCGCCGAGTGTCGCGGTCGCCATGGCCACGGGCACGCGGCAGTGGATCGTCGTGCCGTCGCGCTGGAAGATCGCGTGCGGCTTGATTGCCAGGAAGATGTAGAGATCGCCCGGGGGCGCGCCGCGCATGCCGGCCTCGCCCTCGCCGGTCAGGCGGATGCGGGTGCCGTCCTCCACGCCAACGGGGATGTTGACCGACAGAGTCTTGTCGCGGGCCATCCGGCCCGAGCCTTGGCAGGGGCGGCAGGGGTTGCGGATCACCCGCCCGGCGCCGCCGCACGCGACGCAGGTCCGCTCGATGGTGAAGAAGCCCTGCTGCGCCCGCACCTTGCCGGCGCCGCCGCAGGTCGGGCAGGCGGTGGGCTGCGAGCCATCGCTGGAACCGCTGCCCTGGCAGGATTCGCAGCTCACGGCGGCGGGCACCCGGATCTTCGTCTGCTTGCCCGCGAACGCCTCCTCGAGGGTGATCTCGAGGTTGTAGCGCAGGTCGGAGCCGCGTCGCACCCCGCCGCGTCCGCGCCGCTGGCCGGTGAACTCGCCGAACAGGTCGTCGAACACGTCGGCGAAGGTGGTGGTGAAATCGAAGCCGCCGCTCCCGTTGCCTTGCTCGAAGGCCGCATGGCCGTACTGGTCGTAGGCCGCGCGCTTCTGTCCGTCCTTCAGGATCTCGTAGGCCTCGTTGGCGTCGCGGAACGATTGCCCGGCGGCGGCGTCGCCCGGGTTGCGATCCGGGTGATGCTTCATGGCGAGCTTGCGGTAGGCGGATTTGAGCTCGTCGGCCGAGGCACCGCGAGCCACACCCAGAACCTCGTAGAAGTCGCGCTTCGCCATCGCTCGCCCGTTGCCCCCGGAACAATTCGTCAGGCGTTCCCAGATATGCGAAGGGCCGCCGACCCTCTCCCCGGGACGGCGACCCCTCGCCTAATGCCTCCGCGAACCGGACCCTTAGCCGGTTTGGCCCTTGCGGTCGTCGTCGACCTCCTCGAACTCGGCGTCGACGACCTTCTCGCCGCCCTCGCCGGGGGTGGCACCGTCGCCCGGGGCGTCGCCGCCACCGCCGGCCGCGGCCGCCTGTTCGGCCTTGTACATCGCCTCGCCGAGCTTCATCGAGGCCTGCATGAGGGCGTTGGTCTTGGCCTGGATCGCCGCCGCGTCCTCGCCCTTCATGGCTTCCTTCAGTTCGGCCAGGGCCGCCTCGATCGCCTGCTTGTCGTCCGCGCCCACCTTGTCGGCGTGCTCGGCCAGGTTCTTCTCGGAGGTGTGGATCAGGGCGTCGGCATGGTTACGCGCCTCGACCAGCTCGCGCCGCTTCTTGTCCTCGGCGGCATGGGCCGCCGCCTCCGTGACCATGCGTTCGATGTCGTCCTGGCTCAGGCCGCCCGAGGCCTGGATGCGGATCTGCTGTTCCTTCGACGTGGCCTTGTCCTTGGCCGAGACCTGGACGATGCCGTTGGCGTCGATGTCGAAGGTGACCTCGATCTGCGGCACGCCGCGCGGCGCCGACGGCAGGCCGACCAGGTCGAACTGCCCGAGCAGCTTGTTGTCGGCCGCCATCTCGCGCTCGCCCTGGAACACCCGAATCGTCACCGCGGTCTGTCCGTCCTCGGCGGTCGAGAAGATCTGGCCCTTGCGGGTCGGGATCGTGGTGTTGCGGTCGATCAGCCGGGTGAACACGCCGCCCAAGGTCTCGATGCCGAGCGACAGGGGGGTCACGTCCAACAGCAGAACGTCCTTGACCTCGCCCTTCAGCACGGCGCCCTGGATCGCGGCGCCCACGGCCACGACCTCGTCCGGGTTCACGCCCTTGTGCGGCTCCTTGCCGAAGAAGGTCTTCACCGTCTCAATCACCTTGGGCATGCGGGTCATGCCGCCGACCAGGATGACCTCGTCGATTTCGCCGGCCGACAGACCGGCGTCCTTCAGCGCCTGGCGGCAGGGACCGACGGTCTTCTGGATCAACTCGTCGACCAGGGCCTCCAGCTTGGAGCGGGTGAGCTTGATAGAAAGATGGATCGGCTGTCCGTCCTTGGCGGTGATGAACGGCAGGTTGATCTCGGTCTGCACCGAACTCGACAGCTCGATCTTCGCCTTCTCGGCCGCCTCCTTCAGGCGCTGCAGCGCAAGCTTGTCGCCGCGCAGGTCGATCGCGTTCTCCTTTTTGAATTCGTCGGCCAGGTAGTCGATGATCCGCTTGTCGAAATCCTCGCCGCCCAGGAACGTGTCGCCGTTGGTGGACTTCACCTCGAACACGCCGTCGCCGATGTCCAGCACCGAGATGTCGAAGGTGCCGCCGCCCAGATCGTAGACCGCGATGGTGCCGGTCTTCTTCTTCTCCATGCCATAGGCGAGCGCCGCGGCGGTGGGCTCGTTGATGATGCGCAGCACCTCGAGGCCGGCGATCCGGCCGGCGTCCTTGGTCGCCTGGCGCTGGGAATCGTTGAAGTACGCGGGAACCGTGATCACCGCCTGGGTGACCTTGTCGCCGAGGAACGCCTCGGCGGTCTCCTTCATCTTCATCAGGATGAAGGCGCTGATCTCGCTCGGGCTGTAGTCCTTGGCGGCGGCCTCGACCCAGGCGTCGCCGTTGTCGGCGCGCTTGATCTTGTACGGCACCAGGTCCATGTCCTTCTTCACCATCGGATCGGTGAACGATCGGCCGATCAACCGCTTGATGGCGAACAGCGTGTTCTCCGGATTGGTGACCGCCTGGCGCTTCGCCGCCTGGCCGACCAGCCGCTCGCCGCTGCCGGTGAAGGCGACGATCGAGGGCGTGGTTCGCGCGCCTTCGCTGTTCTCGATCACCCGGCTGTTCTTGCCGTCCATGATCGCGACGCAGCTGTTGGTCGTGCCCAGATCGATGCCGATGACCTTACTCATGGTTCCTCCTCGTTAACGGCGAACGGATACGGCCCGGTTCCTCGGCGCCAGATGCGTTCCCTGGAAAGGTTGACCGAATTCACCTACGTGACGCACGGACATATGGGAATGATCGGCTTGGCCCGCAAGCCGGTTCAGGCGCTGGTATCGACGTGCAGGTCCTCCGCTTGCGGTGCCGGCCCCCCCTTGGCGACGGCCACCATGGCCGGCCGCAAGAGCCGGTCGTGCAGCATGAATCCGGCGCGCAATGTCTGGGCGATCGCGCCCGCCGGCTTGTCCCCGTCCTCGATCTCGAACACCGCCTGGTGCCGGTGCGGATCGAAGGCTTCGCCCAGGGGATCGAAACGCCGGATCCCATGCGCCTCCAACGCCGCCGTCAGCGCCCGTTCCGTGAGCTCGACCCCCTGCCGCAGGGCCTCCGGCGGGCCGGCGGTTGGTGTTCCCAGCGCCTGCCGCAGGCTGTCGGCGACGTTCAACAGGGCCTCGGCGAACTTGGCGACGGCGTATTTGCCGGCCTCGGCCCGCTCGCGTTCGCCCCGGCGCCGCACGTTCTCGTTCTCCGCCAAGGCCCGCAGAAGCTGGTCCTTCAGGCTCGCGACTTCCCCCTCCAGGGCCTGGATCCGCGCCTCCGGCGTGGGTTCCGGCGCCGCATCGTTGGCCGCCTCGGGCGCGCCGGCGGGGGGCGGTTGTTCGTGTTCCGATTGCATTATGTTCGCTCTTTGTTCTCGGTGTTCTAACCCATCAGCCGGCTGACCACTCGGGCGGTGTGATCGACCAGGGGGATGATCCGGCCATAGTTCAGCCGCGTCGGGCCGATCACCCCGATGGCGCCGACCACCCGGCCCTCGCTGTCGCGGAAGGGTGCCACGATGGTCGAGCAATCGGTCAGGGCGAACAGTTCGTGCTCCGCCCCGATGAAGATGTGCACGCCGTCCGCGTCCTGGGTCCGCTCCAGCAGCCGAATCAAATCCCGTTTGGTTTCCAAAAGCTGAAACAGCGCACGAATCCGCTCCAGCCGTTGGGACGCGCCGACGTCGGCCAGCAGGTTGGCCTGGCCGCGCACGATCAGGGTGCCCGACTCCCCGTCGCCCAATCGGGTCGCCAGGCCCGCCTCGACCACCCGCGCGGTCAACTCGTCCAATTCGGCGGTGTGCAGTTCCAGCTCCCGTTGCACCACCAGCCGCACCTCGTCGAGGGAATGGCGGCTGAGCCTGGAGTTCAGGTAATTGGCCGCTTGGGTCAGGGTCGACGGCAGGATGCCCTCGGGCAGGTCGATGACCCGGTTCTCCATGGTGCCGTCCTCGGCGACCATGACGGCCAGCGCCCGCAGCCTGCTCAGCGGCACGAACTCGATGTGGGTGAAGCTGCTTTCTTGCTTGGGAGCCACCACCACCCCGGCGCAGGCCGACAGGCCGGACAACAGGCTGGTCGCCTCGGTCAGCATCTCGTCGGTGGAATGGCCCACCGCCTCGCACTTGCGCTCGATCGTCCGGCGCTCGTCCGGGGACAGGTTGCCGACCTCCAGCAGGCCATCCACGAACAGGCGAAATCCCTGGTCGGTCGGCTTCCGTCCGGCGGAGGTATGGGAGGACGACAACAGCCCGTTGTCCTCCAGGTCCGCCATGACGTTGCGGATCGTCGCCGCGGACAGCTTGCCGTTCAGGCGGCGCGAGATCGTGCGCGAGCCCACCGGTTCGCCCGTATCCACATAGGACTCGACGATGTGGCGAAAAATCTCGAGGGAGCGCTGGTTGAGTTCTTCGATCATATCCTGGTTGCCAATTGGAACCCGCTCGCGGAATTCCCCCGACCTATGTAAGTAGGGGGTTCCGGGCCGTCAACGTCGCAGGCCCACCTCCGACCGCCGCACGGTCCGAGTCGAACCCCAAGGAAAGGCCCGACATGCGCCCCTCCGGCCGCCTGCCGCACCAGTTGCGCCCCATTCGCCTGGAACCCGGCTTCGCCAAGTACGCCGAGGGCTCCTGCCTCGCGCGCTTCGGCGATACCCACGTGCTGGTGACCGCGACCGTCGAGGAACGGGTGCCGCCCTTCCTGCGCAACAGCGGCAAGGGCTGGGTCACCGCCGAATACGGCATGCTGCCCCGCGCCACCCACAGCCGGACCGACCGCGAGGCCGCCCGTGGCCGCCAGGGCGGTCGCACCCACGAGATCCAGCGTCTGATCGGCCGGTCGCTCCGGGCGGTCACCCGGCTGCCGCTGCTCGGTGAACGCCAGATCAAGATCGACTGCGACGTGCTGCAGGCCGACGGCGGCACCCGGACGGCGGCGATCACCGGCGCCTATGTCGCCCTCGCCCAGGCTTGCGCCAAGCTCCAGGCGGCCGGCGCGCTCAAGGAATCGCCGCTCGACGATCACGTGGCCGCGGTGTCCTGTGGCTTGGTTGGGGGGGTCGCCTGCCTCGACCTCGACTACGTCGAGGATTCCGCGGCCGAGGCCGACGCCAACTTCGTGATGACCGGCCGGGGCGACCTGGTCGAGGTACAGGCGACCGCCGAGGCCCGGACCTTCAGCGCGGCCCAACTCGACGAGATGATCGCCCTCGCCCGCGCCGGCATCGCCGACCTCGTCGCCCAACAACGCGCGGCGCTCGCGGGTGCGTCCTGAGCGACCTCAATGCAGGCCCCGCTGGCCGGCGTTACTTTTCGATTTGTCACCCCCGCGAAAGCGGGGGTCCCGGGCGACCGCACGAATGCCTGAAATCCATCGCCTCCTCATCGCTACCCACAACCCGGGCAAGCTGCGGGAGTTCGCGGACCTCTTGGCGCCCTTGGGCGTGACCGTGATCGGCGCCGCCGACCTAGGCCTGCCCGAGCCTGGGGAGACCGGGGCGACCTTCGCCGCGAACGCGATCCTGAAGGCACGGGCCGCGGCCGAGGCCGCGGGCCTGCCGGCGCTGGGCGACGACTCGGGCCTGTGCGTGGATGCGCTGAACGGTGCGCCGGGAGTCATGAGCGCCCGCTGGGCGGGCCCCGGCCGCGACTTCGGCTCGGCCATGGCGCGCATCGAGCGCGAACTCGCCGATCACCCGGACCGCAACGCCCACTTCGCGTGCGTGCTCGCCCTCAGCCAACCCGACGGATCCGTCGCGATCTTCGAGGGTCGGGTCGAAGGCCGCATCACCTTCCCGCCGCGCGGGGCGAACGGATTCGGCTACGACCCGATCTTCCTGCCGGAGGGATCGAGCCTCACGTTCGCGGAGATGGACCCGCGCGCGAAGCACGCCATCAGTCATCGTGCCCGTGCGCTCGAAGGCCTTCGCGCCGGCCTCCTCGCCGATGTCTAGCTCGCCCCTCGGCCTCTACGTCCATTGGCCGTTCTGCCAATCGAAATGCCCGTACTGCGATTTCAACAGCCACGTGCGCGAGCACATCGACGAGGCGCGCTGGCGGACGGCGCTGCTGGCCGAACTCGATCACGCGGCCGCCGACACACCGGATCGGCCCGTGGCCACCGTCTTCTTCGGCGGCGGCACGCCGTCGCTGATGGAGCCCGCGACCGTCGCCGCCGTGATCGAACGCATCGGCATCCGCTGGGGGTTCGCCTCCGACCCCGAGATCACGCTCGAGGCCAACCCCGGCTCGGTCGAGGCCGGACGGTTCCGGGGCTACCGCGCGGCCGGGGTCAACCGGCTCTCCCTCGGGGTCCAGGCCCTGGACGATGCGGCGCTCAAGGGGTTGGGGCGGGGCCATTCGGCGGCCGAGGCCATGGCCGCCATCGCGCTCGCGGGCGCGATATTCCCGCGTTCCTCGTTCGACCTGATCTATGCCCGCCCCGGCCAGACACCGGCCGCGTGGGCGGAGGAGCTTGATCGTGCCATCGCCTTCGGGACCGGGCACCTGTCGCTCTACCAGCTCACGCTCGAGCCTGGCACCCAATTCCACATGCGCGCCGAACGCGGCGATCTGGTCCTGCCCGACGAGGACACCCAGGCCGCCCTGTTCGAGGCGACCGAGGAGCGCATGACCGCCGCCGGCTTCGCCACCTACGAGGTCTCCAACCACGCCCGACCCGGTGCCGCCAGCCGCCACAACTTGATTTACTGGCGCTCCGACGATCACCTCGGAGTCGGCCCCGGCGCCCATGGCCGGATGACGACGTCCGTGGGCCGCCGCGCCATCGCCCGGCACCGCGCCCCCGAAACCTGGCTCGCCGCGGTCGAGCGCGACGGTCATGGCATCAAGGACGATTCGCTCTTGACGTCGGACGAGGCCGCGACCGAGGCGCTGCTGATGGGCCTCCGCCTCGACGAAGGCGTGTCCGCCGAACGCTTCCTTCGCGCCACCGGCCAGACCCTGTGGGACGTGGTCCCCGCGGATCGGATCGAGCCCCTCGAAATCGCCGGCTTCATCGCGCGCGACGAGGCATCCTTGCGCGCCACCCGCGCGGGCCGCCGCGTCCTCAACGCCGTCATCGCCGCCCTGACGGGCTAAGGGCCGTCTAGGCCAGGGCTACTTGCAGGGCCCCTTGCCCTTGTCGAAGGGCGAGGGCGGGCATTTGTCCTTCTTGGCGTACGCGGGATCGATCACGATCGCCTTGGGCGCGACATAACCCGCCGCCGAAATGACGGCCAGCCGGGCCAACAGCGTGCGTCGGGTCGCGTCCTTCATCCGTCACTCCGGAGGCCTGAACTTGCCGCGGGCATCAGGCCGACTAATCTAGCCGAAATTGGCCGAAATTCCCAGGGATGGGCTGTGACGGGGATCACACCACCGAGAGATAAAGTCGCCTGGGACCGCGATCGTCTCGCCGAACGGGGCCCGACCTGGGGTGTCGCCTCCGGGTCGCCGGTCAGCAGCAGGAGCTCGTAGTCGCCGTCCGCGACCGCGACCGCGATCCGCCCGACCCCGACGATGCCGTCGCCGATCAGACGCTCGCCCCCCGCGACGATGCCCCGTGGGCGGGCGCCGAACACACGGATGTCGGTCTCCGTGATTTTCTCGAACCCCCTGGCCGCCGCCCCGGCGGGACCTAGATCCCAGCCCGCTCCGCCCGCCGGCGGGGTGTAGTCGGGGTCGACCGCCAGGCGCACCACCGGCAGGGCGTGCAGCGCCACGCCGGCGACGTCGGCGATGGTGGTGGCAGTCTCCAGGGCCGCGATGGGATCGCCGCCGAGCCTTTCGATCATCGCCACCGCCCGGTCGGAGATCGCCTCCGGGTTGCCTTGCAGCGGACGAAAGCCGTCGGCCAGCAGCTTGAGCCCCACGGTCGGGTTGGTCTGCAGCAGGATCACGACCTGGCGCGGGCCGAGCTCCGCGGCCGCCGCCGGGGGCGCCAGCAGCACGGCGGCCAGAAGGCCGCTCCAACACAGGCTCAAGGCCGCGAACCGCACGCCGATCCTCCTGTCACGCCCACGGAATAGTTAATGTAAATCACAGGCCAAGGGCCTCCTCGATGCCCCGGACCAGGGCGTGGGCGATGACGATATGCATCTCCTGGATGGCCGAGGTTCGGGTCGATGGCACCAGCAGCAGCGGCTCGGCCAGGCCATGCAGGCCGCCGCCGGTCCCGCCCGCCAGCGCCGCCGCGCCGATTCCCATGGCGTGGGCCGTCTCCAGGCCCTGGATCACGTTGCGGCTGCGCCCCGAGGTCGTGATCCCGAGCGCCACGTCCCCGGGCCGCCCCAGCGCCGCGATCTGCCGCGAGAACACCTGGTCGTAGCCGAAGTCGTTCGCCACCGCGGTCAGGGCCGAGCTGTCGGTGGTGAGCGCGAGCGCCGCCAGCGGCCGGCGGTCCCCTTCCATGCGCACGACCAGTTCGGTGGCGAGGTGCTGGGCGTCCGCGGCCGATCCGCCGTTGCCGAACACCATCAGCTTGCCGCCGTTCCGGAGCGAACCCGCGACCAGGTCCAGCAGCCGCCCGAATTCCCCCGCCAATCCCTCGCGGGTTGCCCTTGCCAGGCGCTCGTGCTCGGCGAACCACGACTCGAACGTTGTCGGCATCGGCATTCCCTGGTCTCGCCGGTGGCGGCCGGCACCGGGCGATGATACCTTCTCCACGGCTTGGTGGGGCTTTAGAGTCCTGACACGTTTCTTGGCATTCGGGCCGATCGCCCGCAACCTCGGCGCGCTCTATCTGCTCCACGGCGCCAACGTCGTGGTGCCCCTGGTCTTGATCCCCTACCTGACCCGGGTGCTGGGTCCCGCGAGCTACGGCGCCGTCGCCTTCGGCCAGTCGTTCGTCTGGTTCTTTCTGGTGATCGCCAACTGGGGCTTCACCCTGTCGGCCACCCGGGCGGTCGCCCGATCGCGCGACGATCCGGAGGCGCTCAGGCGGCTCGTCGCCGAGGTCATGGGCGCGAAGCTGATCCTGCTCGGGGCCGGCTTCGCCCTGTTCCTGGGGCTCCTCGTCCTGGTCCCCGGCTTGCGCGTTCACGCCGCCCTGCACCTCCTCCTGTTCGCGACCGTGGTCGGCCAGGTGATCCTGCCCGTCTGGCTGTTCCAGGGGCTCGAGCGCATGGCGACGATCACGGCGCTCAACGCCGGGACCAAGCTCGCGGGTCTCGCCCTCACCTTCGCCCTGGTCCGCGCGCCCGGCGACGCGCCGATCTACGCGGCGCTGCTCGGCCTGCAATGGGTCGCGGCCGGCGCCCTCGGCCTGTGGTTGGCGCGGCCCTTCGGCGGCCTCGTGCGGTTGCGCCTCGACCTCGCCGCCACCCGCCGCACCCTGGCCGAGGGCTGGCCCCTGTTCCTCTCGAACCTCGCCAACCTGCTGTACACCAGCGCCAACCCGTTCCTGCTCGGACTGTTCGCGCCGCTCGGCGCCGTCGGCCTCTACAGCGGCGCCGAGCGCGTGATGTTCGGCCTGGTCAGCCTGCTCACCCCGTTGTCCCAGGCGTTCTTCCCCCGCCTCAGCGCCCTGCAGGCGACGGCACCGGCCGCGGCCTTCCGCCTCGCCCGCCGTCTCCTGGTCGCCATGGTCGGCCTGGGCTGCCTGTTCGGTCTGGCGCTGGCCCTCGGGTCCGGTCCGCTCGCGCGGTTCTACCTCGGCCCCGACTTCATCGCCGCCGCGCCCCTGATGGTGGTGCTCGCCCCGGTGATTCCGCTGCTCGCCCTGATCAACGTCCTCGGCATCCAGATCATGGTGCCGCTGGGCCGCGATCGCGCCTACCGCGACATCCTGATCGTCATGGCCGCGGTGAACCTTGCCGGGGCCGCGCTGTTCGCGCCGGGGGGCGGGGCGATCGGTATGGCGATCGCGGTTCTGGCGAGCGTCGCCGCGGGCGCGCTCCTGATGGCCATCTATCTCGCGCGCCGGGGCCTGCTTCCGTTCGTCGCCGAACATGGCGTACCCCGCCCATGACGGGTCCGTTTCCGCCCGGCCCGCGCGACCGCATCCTGCGGGCGCTCGGCGCGGCCGGACTGCGCGTCGCGATCCTGCACGGCGGCGGTACCAGCTGCGACCTCGACCTGCTGGTCGATCGCCCCGATCTGGCCGCGGGGGCGCTCGCGACCATCCCCGGCTTCACCCTGGTCCAGGCGATCCGCTACGGCCCCGAGGCGACCACCTACATCCTCGCCCACGACGGCGCCTGGTTGCCGGTCGATGTCGTCTCGGCGATCCGCTACGGCGGCATCCTCTATTTGCGCGGCGACGACGTGCTGGCGGGGGCAAGACCCGCCGACGCCCCGGCCCCGGTCATCGATTTCGCCTACTACCTGGCGAAGCGCTTCATCAAGTGCGACCTCGGACCCGACCAGATCGCCGACCTGCGGGTTCTGTTCGCGCGCGACGAACCCGGCTGCCGCGCGGCCTGGGCCCGGCTGCTGCCCGCCGCCGCCGTGGGCGACTGGGCGGCGCTCCCGGGTGCGCGCGGCGCCATGATCCGGCACGGCCTCGGCACCCGCTACCGCTCCCTGGCGCCGCTGGCGTCGCTCGCGCGGCTGGTCCGCCGGGCGCTGCGGCCGACGGGATTGCTGATCGTCGTCCTCGGGTCCGACGGCGCCGGCAAGAGCACCCTGATCGACGGCCTGGCCGAGGCGCTTCGCCCCGCCTTCTGGCGCGTGCGTAAGCGGCACCTGCGGCCCCATCTCCTTGGGCTTGGTCACGGCGGCGACGGGGGCGCGCCCCACGCCCGCCCGGCGCGGGGACCCTTCCTCTCGTCGTTGCAGGCCATGCTGTGGATCGCCGACTATCGCCTCGGCCACGTCCTGGCGGTGTTCCCCGCTTTGGTGCGTAGCACCCTCGTCCTGTTCGATCGCTACGCCGACGATCTGGCCGTGGGACCCTCGCCGCTACCGCTTCGGCGGGCCCCCGTGGCTCGCGAGGGCGGTCGGCCGGCTCGCCCCCAGGCCCGATCTCACCCTGATCCTCGCGGCCGACGCGACCGCGATCCAGGCGCGCCGGCGGGAGGTCGGGGCGACCGAAACCGCCCGCCAGATCGCGGTCTACGCGGCCCTCGCCGGGGGGGGGCGGAGCGACGTGGTTGTGCTCGATTCCGCCCGCCCGCCGCCGCCGTGCTCGCGGCGGCGCGCGAGCTCGCCGTCGCCCACCTCGCGCGGCGGACCGCCCGCCGCCTCGGGCTCGACCGATGATCCCATGGTCCCGCGCCTTCGCCGCCGGTACGCGGGTCGCCGCCCTGCCGCGCCCGGCTCCATCTGCCGCTGGGAGCCCGGGCCGACCGCTGGCGGGTGAGCGCCCTGTACCCAGCGCAGGCCCCTCGGCGCGGCTCGTCCGCCTGGTCGCCCGGATCGCCGCGACCGCCGACCTCATCCCGTCGCTTCCCGCCGCCGGTCTCGCCGCCTCCCTGGCGGGCATGATCGGCGATCTCCGCGTCGCCGCCTATCTGCCCGGCACCCCCAGCCCCGCCACCAAGGCGACCCTCGCCCTCGCCAACCCGGCGGGAGCAATCCGCGCCTATCTGAAGATCGGCGCCACCCCCGCCGCCTGACCCAGGAGCGGGATGTCCTCGCGAGCTTGGGGAACACCGCACTCGCCCCGCCCGTGCTCGGGTTCGCCGCGGACGACGCGGCGACCCTGCTCCTGCTCGGCGCCCGCGACGGCGAACCCTTGCCCTGGCGCCGCGAACCGCCGGCGGGGGTGCGGGCCGCCGTGGCCGCCCTGCATCACGGCCCCGATCGCCAAGCCGCCGACCATCCCTGGCTCACCGCCGCCCGCGCCGGGCCGCCCGGCGAGGCATGGGCCGCCGCCCTGTCCCGTCGCCCCTGGCCGCTGTCCTATCGCCACGGCGACCTGTTGCCGCACCACATCCTGGTGGACGGGGGCGGCACCGCGCGGCTGATCGACTGGGAGTACGGCGCAGCCGAGGGCTTCCCCTGGGTCGATCTCGCCCACCTCCTGCTGCACACGGCGGCACTGCTCCACCGCTGGTCGCCGCCCCGCGCCATCGCCCACGCCACCCGCACGCTGACGCGCCGACCCTGGCCGGCTTTGGACGCGGACGAAGCCAACGCCATCCTACGCCTGGCCGCGTTCGCCGCCCACCGGGGCGCCGCCCGGGACGGGCACCCCGACGACGCACCCCTCCAGGTCTGGCGCCGCGCCGTGTGGACTCGCGCCGGATGACGCGGATTCTGCTCTCGGCGTACGCCTGCGAGCCCGACAAGGGGTCGGAGCCCGCCGTCGGCTGGGGTTGGGCCACGGCATTGCCGCGTCTCGGGCACGACGTCACCGTGCTCACGCGCACCAACAACCGCGCCGCCGTCGAGCACGCGCTCGCGATCCTGCCGGACGCAACCCGTCCCCGCTTCGCCTACTACGACCTGCCGCCCTGGCTCGCCTGGTGGAAGCGCGGGTCACGCGGCGTGCATCTCTATTACCTGCTGTGGCAATGGGGGGCTTATCGCCTCGCCCGCCGGCTGCACCGCGAACGCCGCTTCGACCTGGTGCATCACGTCACCTTCGTCAGCGTGCACCAGCCCAGCTTCATGGGCCGCCTCGGCATCCCCTTCTGGTTCGGCCCGGTCTCCGGCGGCGATCGCATCCCGCGCTCCTTGCGCGCGAGCTTTCCCGTTGCCGCACGCCTCCGCGAATCCCTGCGCGATCTCGCCAACGTCAGCATGCCTCTCGACCCCCTGATGCGCGCGACGTTCCGCGCCGCCAGCCGCATCCTCGTCACCTCCGAGGCGACCCGCGCTCTCTTCCCCGCCCGGGATCGCCCCCGCGCGGAGGTGACCCTCGCCATCGCGCTCCCCCTCCCCCCTCCCGCGAGGGGAGGGGGAGATCCGAGCCGTGCCGTGCGTCTCCCCTCCCCTCGCGGGAGGGGGTTGGGGGGAGGGGCCACACCCTCAACATCCTCGCCGTCGGCCGCCTGACCCCCATCAAGGGTTTTCACCTCGCCCTGCGCGCTCTTGCCGCCCTGGCCGAACGAGCGCCGAACGCAACCCTCACCCTGATCGGCGATGGTCCCGCCAAGGCCGCGCTCGCCCACCTCGCGCACGACCTCGGCATCGCCGAGCGCATCGCCTGAGTCGCCCCCATGCCCCGCGCCGAGATGCTGGAGCGCTACGCCGCCTTCGACGTCCTGCTGTTCCCGGCCTTGCGTGATTCCGGCGGTCTCGTAGCGCTCGAGGCGATGGCCAGCGGCCTGCCCGTCGTCTGCCTCGATCTCGGCGGCCCCGGTGTCCTGGTGAGACGTCCTGCGGCATCGTCGTCCCGACGCAGGGCCGCACCGAGGCTGACATCGTCCGCGCCCTGGCGGATGCGCTCGCCGCTCTCGCCGCCGACCCCGCTGGGCAGCGCCGTCTCGGCCAGGGCGCCCAAGCCCGGGCCGCGACGTTCCCTTCGGCAACCTCGCGAACGCCCTCTATGCTGCGCCCGTGACGGGATCGAGCGATCGGCGATGAACGGCCTCCTGCGTTTCGCGGGCGCGACCAATCGGCTGGAGCTGGCGTGGCTCGCCCTGTGGGCCGGGACGATCTCCTTCGCCCAGCGCACGGCGGCCGAATCCCTGAGCGGGGCGATCGACGCCACCCACCTGCAGCGGGTCGCGTTCGTCGGCCTCGCCACCCTCCTGGTCGCCAGCACCATCGGCCGCCTGCGCCTGCCGCGCTCCGAACCGCTGACTCTCATGCTGCTGTACGGCGGCGTCGCGCTCGCCTCCACCCTGTGGAGTGCCAGTCCGGTGGCGACGGCCGGCAAGGCCGCCGAGCTCCTGGTCGCCGTCCTCGTCGTCTGGCAGACCGCGCGGCTGCCGGACGCGCCGCTTCGGCTCCTGCGCCTGTTCGATTGGGCGCTGCTGTTCAACGGCGCCCTTCTGCTGGTCGCCCTCGCCGGCTACGTCGTCGCACCGACCCTGTTCTCGGAGCCATCCGTCGGCTTCTTCCGCCACCAGCTCGCGGCGCCCTACATGTCCGCGAACGCCGTGGCGGTGCTGGGGGCGACCATCGCGATCGTCGCCTTCGCGCGGGTCCTTCTGCTGCGGCCGGGCCACGGGCGGCGGGCGACCTATGCGATCATCGCCCTCGTGTTCGCCGGGTTTCCCTTCCTCGCGCAAGGGCGCACCGGGATCGCCATCCTCGCCGTCGGGGTCAGCGTCCTCATGCTGCGCCGCCGCCCCTCGCTCGCGACCCTGATCGTCTTTCCCGCCCTGGCGATCCTGGGGGTTATGCTGCTCACCGAACTGTCCAGCTTCATCCTGCGCGGCCAGAACCCCACGCAGGTCGAAACCCTGTCGGGGCGGACCCGGCTGTGGGATGCGGCCATCGCCGGGATCGCCGACTCGCCCTGGGTGGGCGCGGGCTTCGGCATCGGCGGTCGCGAGGTGTTCGCCAAGGAGGAGCTGCTGGGCTTCGGCGAGACGATCTCCTCGGTCCACAACGGCCTGCTCGAGGTGCTGCTGGGAACCGGGGTCCTGGGCTTCGTGGTCTGGGCCCCGGCGGTTCTGTGGGGGGTCGGCCAGGGGCTCCGGCTGCTGGCCGTCAACCGCGAGCTGGATCTCGCCATCCTGGTCGTGCCCTGGGTCGCGCGCACCGTCATGTCGACCGGGTTGGGCGGCTGGCTCGACCCGATGATCGGCACGTTCCTCGCCGCCACCACCTACTTCGCGCTGCGGCGCCGGGCGGCTCATCGCCCCGTGCGGCCCCAGCCGCCGCCGCCGTTGCGTGAAGATCCTCGTCGTCCATAACGCCTACCGCCAAGCCGGCGGCGAGGACGCGGCGGTGGCGCGCGAAGTCCGGCTGCTGCGCTCCCGCGGCCACCAGGTGGCCGCCTGGTTCAGCCGCAACGACGGCTTCGCCGGGCCCCCTCGCCGCCATCCGGGTCGGGCTCGACGCCGCCTATTCGCCCGCTGCGCGGGACGAAATGACGGCCCGGCTCGGCGCCGACCGGCCCGATCTCGTCCACGCCCACAACCTGTTCCCGCTGCTCACGCCGTCGATCTACGACGCCGCCCGCGCCGCCCGGGTCCCCCTGGTGCAGACCCTGCACAACTTCCGGCTGGATCTGCCCGGCCGGCACGCTCCTGCGCGCTGGCCGGCCGTGCGAGCTGTGCGTCCAAGGCTCGGCGTACCAGGCCGTGCGCTACGCCTGCTATCGCGGGTCGCGCTGGGGTTCGCTCGCGGTCGCCCGATTGGTGGAGCGGCATCGTCGCGCGGGCACCTGGCACGCCAAGGTCGACCGCTTCGTCGCCCTCACCGAATTCGCCCGCGCCAAGCTGATCGAGGGCGGGCTGCCGGGCGACCGCATCGCGATCGGCGGCAACTTCGCGGACGACCCCGGCCCTCTTGCCGACGGTCCCCGCTCCGGACTGCTCTACGTCGGCCGGCTCGGCGAGGAGAATGCATCCGCCCCCTGCTCGCAGCCGTGGCCCAGGCCGGCGTCGCCATCCGGATCGCGGGCGCCGGGCCGCCGCCCTCGTGCTGCCGTCCCTGGCCCACGAAGGGTTCCCGCTGGTGCTGGTCGAGGCGTTTGCGGCCGGGCTGCCGGTGGTCGCCTCGGGCCACGGCTCGCTCGCCGAGCTGGTCGCGGACGGGATCACCGGTCGGCACGTGGCGCCCGGCGACGTGGCCGGCCTGGCGCGCGCCTTGCGCTGGGCCGTCGATCATCCGGCCGACCTCGCGCGGATGGGGCGCGCGGCGCGGGCCGCCTACGCAACCCGCCACACGCCGGATGCCGCCTATGCCCGCCTCATGGCGATCTACGACGCGGCGCGCGCATGAAGCGGGCCTCCGTCCTCGGCGGCCCCGTCACCGTCGCCGGCCTGGACGCGGTCGCGGCAGCGATTGTCGAACGGGCCCGCGCCGGCACCCCCGGCTACGTCTGCTGCGCCAACGTCCATATGGTCAGCCTGGCCCGGCGGTATCCCGAACTGATGGCGGCCATGGACGGGGCCGCGCTGGTCACCAGCGACGGCATGCCCCTCGTCTGGCACCTGCGCCGACAGGGGTGGCGGGAGGCCGAACGCGTGGCCGGTCCCGACCTGATGGCCGAGCTGGTCGCCCGGGCCCGTCGGGCGGGCTGCCCGTTTATTTGCTCGGCGGGGCTTCTTCGCTCCGTGCTCGGCTCTCAGCGGCCCTGATTGGGGCCAATTCCGGCCTGCTCGTCGCCGGTTCGGAGGGGCCTGACCTACCCGCCCGCCCCACCCGCGACGCGGGTTTGGTGGCGCGCATCGCCGCCAGCGGCGCCCGCCTGGTGTTCGTCGGTCTCGGCTGCCCCAAGCAGGAGCTATGGATGGCCGCGAATGCCCCGCTCATTCCCGCCTCCTGTCTCGGGGTTGGCGTGGCCTTCGCCGCCCACGCCCGGCTCCGTCTCCGCGCGCCCCTCTGGCTGCAACACCTTGGTCTGGAATGGCTTTTTCGCCTGACCCAGGAGCCCCCGCCGGCTCGGCCCGCGCTACCTCGTCGGCAATCTTCGCTTCATCGCCGACACCTTTCGCCGCCGCGCCTAGTGTCGTGGTTTCGAAATTTCGCTAGTGTCCTTTCGATTCCGGAATTCGCTCCGAGGGTTGCCGCTAGGTCGGGCGAATTTCAGAATCGGGACACTAGCCGTGGTAAGGGGGAGCATGCGCCTTGATCGGATCGTCAACATCGCCGACCTGCGCCGGCTGGCTCGCCGCCGGCTGCCCAGGATCGTCCGCGATTATATGGACGGCGGCTCCGAGGACGAGTTCGCCGTCGCCGGCAACCTCGGCCAATTCCGCCGCTACCGCCTGGTGCCGCGCTACTTCGTCGACATCACCGGCGCCGCTACGGCGACGACCCTGTTCGGACGCACCTACGGCTGTCCCATCGGCATCGCGCCGACCGGTTATCCCGGCCTGTTCCGCCCCGGCGGCGATGTCCTGCTGGCGCGCGCGGCCGCGGCGGCGAACGTGCCCTTCATCATGTCGGGCGCGGCCACGGCCAGCGTGGAGGTTCTGGCGAAGGCGGCGCCGGGCCACGTCTGGTTCCAGCTTTACCCCGCGCAAATCGACCGCATCACCGAGGACAAGATCCGCCGCGCGGCCGAGGCCGGGGTCGAGGTCCTGGTGCTGACGGTCGACGTGGTCTCGGAGCCCAAGCGCGAACGCAACATCCGCAACGGTTTCGAAGTGCCGTTCCGCTACCGGCTATCGACCGTGATCGACGGCGCGCTGCACCCCGCCTGGTCGCTCGCCTACTTTGCCACGGGCGGCCTGCCGCGCATGGAGAACTGGGCGCCCTACGCGCCCGAGGGCGCCGACGCCGCCGCGATCGCCGTTCTCACCAACGACCTGTTCCACGCCACCCAGACCTGGGAGACCCTGGCACTCGTGCGCAAGCGGTGGCCCGGCAAGCTGGTGATCAAGGGGATCATGGCGGCGGACGACGCGCGCCGCGTAGCGGCCGCCGGCGCCGACGGGATCATCGTCTCGAACCACGGCGGGCGCCAGGGCGACCGGCTGCCCGCCCCGCTCGAGGTCCTGGCCTCGGTCATCGCCGCCGCGCCGCATCTCACGGTGATGATCGACGGCGGGGTCCGGCGCGGCGCCGACGTGGTCACGGCGCTCGGCCTCGGCGCCCGCTTCGTCTTCGTCGGCCGCCCGACCCTCTATGGCCTGACCGTCGCGGGCCAGGCGGGCGCCGAGCACGCCCTTGCCATCCTCAAGGAGGAGATGCTGGTGACCATGCGCCAGCTCGGCCGCCCGACGATCCCCGACCTCGACGCGGACGCGGTGCTGGAGGTGGGTGGGTAGAAGGTGGGAGAAACGAGTGCGCCCTGCCCTTCAATCATGCGACAATTCTTCCCAGTAATTCAAAGACTTCCACGTGAAACTCTCGAATCTGTGCCCCATCCGTACCGGTGCGCAAGTCTGGGCCGATCATGTTGTGGAACTCTTCCAAGTTGGTAGGGCGCTTACGCAGCAACGCGTCGAGCCGAGGGACAGGAGTGATCTGGGTCTCGCCTTCAAGATGCTGTTGACCAAGTTCGACCGAAATTGTTGGTTGATCCGGCCCATCGGCCCTTTGACGCGCGGGTTCTACTTCGGCGGTTCGATCGCGCTTCTCATTTTGGGCCGCGATCAGGCGTTTCAGTTCGGCGCTTACAGGTGATCATGGACAATCTGCCGTCCCACCGGGTCGTCGGCGTCCGCGAGGCCATCGAGGCGGCCGGTGCGACGCGCCTGTTCCTGCCGCCCTACAGCCCGGACTTCAATCCCATCGAGCAGGCTTTCGCCAAGTTCAAGGCCTTGCTCCGAAAAGCCGCGGCACGCACCATCGATGCCCTCTGGGACGCCATCGCCGACGCCATCAAGCGCTTCACGCCAGCCGAATGCGTCGCCTACTTCACCGACTCAGGGTACGAACCAGAATGATCGGAAAATGCTCTAGCCGCGCGCTCCGAAAGGTAGAAAGCATCCGAGATCGGCTTGATTGGATTGCCTGGCCAAGACCCGATGCCGTGTTCTTACATCGTCTCGATCGATATAGACGCTCTGGAGGTGCCGCCCCGCCTGCGTGATGTTGAAGGACATGCGCCCGTGGAGTACCCGATGATTGTCAATGACGAGGCAATCACTGGCGGAAAGCGGAATCCTGATCTGATTCTCGGGCGCGGTGATACGTCGAATCACGTCATGAAGCGCCTCATATACAAGATCCAGGCGGTCTTCCGGTGCGCCGACGGGGAGCAGGTTGTCGGGGCTGAACCTGACCCCTGCCATGTTCCCGTACGGATCGAGCGTGAAGATGCGCCCTTCGGCCCGCCACTCGTCGACGAAGCTGCCCTCCCCTCGGAATGCCATCGGCATGCGCGCGAGGAGTTCGAAGAGATCTGGTGACTCCCGGCGCATGGTCTCGGCGATGTGAAAGCCATCCACCAACAAGGAGACGCCGCCGCCATCCGGGCTAGCCCTGAGGCAATGGAAGACGAACAAGCCAGGTGGCCACGCGGCGTACGTGTAGTCCGTGTGCGGTCGTAGCGCCCGGTGGGCGTAGGTCGCATTGTCAGTGTTGGGGATCGCCATGACATCGTCGGCACGTCCCCAATGGCGCCGCCCACCCGGCTCGTAGCCCAGGAGTCCGGCAAGCCGCTCCACCTCTTCGCGTCTGGCGGGCACGTTGCGCACGAGCGCGAAGCCGAACTCGCCAACCAGCCGCAATAGACGAAGCTGCCGCTCCTCCGACGAATACACCTCGTCGCAGTCCATGCTGGGGAGCGCGTCACCAAGGTCACGGGCCCACAGGGTGGGTCGGGTTGGGGATGACCTGCACTCACGGCGCTCCCTGAGCCAGCCTGGCGCGAAAACACTGACATGGCCGTCGGGTGGCCATGTCACTTCGAGAGCACCGCTCCTCCCCACGGCGGCGAGCACGGGTTCGATGTCGGGAGCCAGAAACCAGCTCTCCGTCGCACCGTTCACATAGCGGTTCCTGCACAAGCCGCACGAGCACCAATCGCGGAGCCATGTGCAGTGATAGTCGGTGGAGGAACCGTCATGCCAGCGAACACGCAAGCGGTTCCCATGGCGTTGAACGCCTTCGATGCGTTCGTGGCTCTCTTCCTTGTCCTGTCCAGGCGACACCATCCTCGACCTCGGTTCCCTGCGTTAACTCTATAGTCCTAGATCCAGAACCTGGTCCACATGCCTCGGAAGGGGCCCTGCATCCAGGTGCGCGCGTGGACCCTCCGGCACCCTGCGACGGAGCGGCGCTTGCGGCCGGAAACCTGCTATGTTCGCCCACCACGATCCAACCGGGAGCAAATGATGCGGGGAATTCCACTGAACAGGCGGCAACTGATGGGCATGACGGCCGCGCTCGCGGGGGTGGGGACCATGCGCCGTGCTGCCGCGCAGTCCCAAACGACGCTCCGGTTGCGCTCGATCGTCGACATCCAGACTCTCGATACGGCGTTCACCTACTCGGTGCATGAAGCCAACGTCAACAAGGCCCAGCTTCACAATCTGATCACGTTCAAGACTCACAATTCGTGGGAGTGGGAGCTTGATGGGGCCGCGATGGTCGAACAGGTCGATGACACCCACGTGAACTTCGCCCTGCGCGACGACCTGGGCTGGACCAACGGCTTCGGGCCGATGACAGCCGAGGACGTCAAGTTCTCGTTCGAGCGCATCCTCGATCCGGAATTGGGATCGTCCTATCAGGCCGACTGGGCCCTGCTCGATCACGTCGAGGTGACGGGCGAACGCACCGGGACGGTCGTGATGAAGCAGCCCTTCGCGGCGCTGTGGGGCTCGACGCTGCCTTGGGTTTCCGGCTTCATCCTGTGCAAGGCGGCCGTCGAAGCCCTGCCGGGCAAGCGGGTCGAAACCCAGCAGCCCGCCACCTCGGGCCCGTACATGGTGACGGAGTGGAAGCCGAAGGAACGGCTCGTCCTGGGACGCAACGATCTGTTCTCCGGCGCCAAGCCGGATTTCGACGAGATCGTGTTTCTGCCGGTGGACGAGGACAAGACCGCCGAGCTCGCCTTCGAGGCGGGGGACATCGACTACTGCCCCATCAGCATCAGTTCGGTGCCCCGCTATCGCGACGCGGTCCCCGACGGCAGCGTGCTCCAGGAAATCCCGGGGCTGGACTACTACTGGCTCGGGATCAACGTCGAGCATCCGAACTTCACCGACCAGCGCGTACGCAAGGCGATTCAGTACGCTCTGGATGTGCCCGCCATGCTGGACGCGGCGTTCTTCGGCGTCGCCGGGCGGGCGACGGGATTCCAGGCGCCCGGCGGCATCGGCTATCGCGACGCCAACCTGATCGGTGCCCGCGATGTCGACAAGGCGAAGGCGCTCCTGGCCGAAGCAGGTGTCGAAGGCCTTAAGACGAACCTGACCATCATCAATGCCACCCTGTGGACCAGCATGGCCCAGGTCGCCCAGGCGAACCTCGCCGAGGCCGGCATCGAAGTCGAGATCCTGCCCTACGACTCCGGCACCTTCTGGACCCTGGGCCTCGAATCCGAGGGCGAAGCATGGAAGGACATTCAGCTCTACATGCAGCTTTACAACGGCTTGGCCGATCCGGCTTACCAGACCCAATGGTTCTTGCCGGAACAAGTGGGAATCTGGAACTGGGAGCGTTGGAACAGCCCCGAGTATGGCGAGCTGAACGAAAAACAGCTCGCCGAGTTCGATCCGATCAAGCGCGGCGAATACGTCAAACGCATGCAGGACCTGTGTGAGGAATCCGGCGCGTACACGTTCCTGACCAATGGTTTGCAGGCGGCGCTGCACAAGTCTTGGATTTCGCCGGTCATTCGGCCCGACGGTATCAGCATGTACCTGCCGGGCTTCAAGCGCGCGTAAGGGCGGGCCCTAGGCGAAGGCGGCGTCGAGGACCTGTTCGACATCATCCTGGATGCCGGGCGTGGGTCTCGCCGGCTGGATGCTATGCTCCCTGGCGCAGCCGAGGCTGACCGCGTGGGTCGCCAGCTTGAGTGCGTTCATGAACCGCGTCACCGACCGCTGGTGTTATCCCGGATCCGGCGGTCGTGAGCCCTACCGCTGGCTTCGTTCCCACTGCAAGTGGAGCCCCACCGGTGCCGTGGACCGGGGCAGAGGGGGCCGTCCAAGGATCATGTCGCTGGCCTTCTCGCCGATCATGATGCTGGGTGCGTTGGTGTTGCCACTGACCACGTCGGGCATGATTGAGGCATCGGCCACGCGCAAGGCTTCAATGCCGTAAACTTGGCATTCCGGATCGACCACAGCCATGCCCTCGCTCTCCAGTCCCATCTTGCAAGTGCCGACCGGGTGGTACGAGGTCCCAACAGTCGCGCGCAGCCAGGCCTCGATTTCGGGGTCGGTCTTTACCCCGGGTCCGGGGGCGATCTCGGCGCCCCGATAGGGATCAAACGAATTCTGCGCGTGCAGTTCGCGGATCAACTTGACGCACTGCACCATGGTGGCCACATCGTCGGCCGTCTGAAGGTAGTTGATGACAAACCGCGGCTTGTCGCGCGGGTCGGCGGAGGTGAGCCACAGCCGCCCCCGGCTCGTTGGGCGCAAGTGGACGGCCTCGGTCATCCAGGCGTGCTGGCCGATGCTGACCGCGCTCTGGATGGTGTCGCCGCCCACCGCCATGGGCAGGAACGCGAGTTGAAGGTCCGGATGTTCGATGCCGGCGCGGCTGCGGATGAATGCCTGGGCCTCGTAGTGGTTCGTGGCACCGAGGCCGTTGTGAAACAGGAACCAACGCAGCCCCACCATCAGCTTGCGCAGGGGCTGCACGTCCTTGTGCAGCGACACGGGTTGGGTGCAGGCCTGCTTGAGCGCGAGGTCCGGATGATCATGCAAGTTGGCGCCCACCCCCGGCAGATCAGCGACCACTTTGAGGCCGAGCGCCTTGAGCGCGTCCGCCGGCCCGATGCCGCTGAGCCAGAGAATCTGCGGCGAGTTGATCACCCCGCCACTGACGATGACTTCGCGGTTGGCTCGCACCATCGTCGATCCGTTCGCGGTGTAGTACACGACCCCGACCGCCCGTCGCCCCTCGACGACAACTTTCTCGGTCAGCGCAGACGCCACGATCGTCAGGTTCGGACGGCCGCGATCGGAGTCAAGATAGGCCCGGGCTGTGGTCCAGCGCCGGCCCCGGTGGGTCGTCCGGTCGGCGCGCCCAAAGCCCTCCTGCTGGCGGCCGTTGACGTCATCGGTCAAGGCGTAGCCCGCCTGGCGACCCGCCTCGACGAAGGCGCGGGACAGGGGGTTGGTCATGCCGGCCGAGGTCACGTTCAGTGGCCCATCGCTGCCGTGGTAGTCGTCGCTACCGCGGTCGAAGCACTCCGACCGGCGGAAGTAGGGCAGCACGTCGGCGTAGGTCCAACCGCGGTAGCCCTTCTGCGCCCAGCGGTCATAGTCGTGCGCGTGGCCGCGCACATACATCATGCCGTTGATGGCGGACGATCCGCCCATGGCCTTACCGCGCGGCTGCCCGATCCTGCGGCCGCCGAGATGCGGTTCGGGTTCGGTCTGGTAGGCCCAGTTCAACGAGGGGTCGTTAATCGCGTACGCCAGCGCCGACGGCATGTCAGACTTCCAGCTTCGCTGCCTGCTCCCGGCCTCGACCAGCAGGACGGTAACACCCGGGTCCTCGCTCAAGCGGGCGGCGATTACCGCGCCGGCCGATCCAGCGCCGACGACGATATAATCGTATACCGCGTCAGCCACGGATCGTGTCAGGGATGAGGAAGTCGGCGCCGGTAACGTCGCTCAAGTGCCGATCCTTGAAGTTGAGCCGCCATCCCAGTGTCGAGGCTTGTCCCTCTCCTCGGAAGAGGTACCTGGAGTCGGTCACCCCGCTGGCGGGGCATCGACCTTCGAAGGGTAGCAGGGATGCCAGGAAAGCACAAATCTTCGCGCCAGTTTTGTCGCTGACGCGCGTTGAGCAATAGTGATCTCCCCCGCTTGCCACCACATGCGTCACCAGCGGCCGTCGGGGTCAGACCCGGTCTACTCCGCGACCAGCGCTACACGGCCGGACCCGGGGGTGAAGCGGACATCGGCGCCGGGATGGCGGCTGTACCCCCGACAGCGGCCGCTACTGGCAGGCGGGTCCGAGGGGCGAGTCTAGCCAGGAGCAGCCGTAGCACGTCCCTGTAACTCTGAACCGCGCCGGGTTTGCCGGAGGCTGTTTCATTTGAGCCGACATTCCCCATATGAACACCGGTTCCGAGCATCACAGTTTTCCTTGAGGGGTCCATGCGGCAAGCAGGCGACCGTTGAGTGTCGCTGCCACGCGATCTGTCCGGTCGTTTCATCGCTCCGAAGTGGGGGGCGTTGATGAGACGGACAGAGCTATCGCAAGGACTGCGTATCATGAAGTTCGAGCCGGTGTTGGAGCGTTGGCGGCGCCGGGAGTTGAGCCAGGTCGAGGCGGCGGAGATTCTGGGGGTGGGGGAGCGGACGTTTCGGCGCTGGTACCAGCGCCATGACGAGGAAGGGCTCGACGGTCTGTTGGATCGCCGGTTGGGCAAGCCGTCGCCCCGGTGGGTGCCGGCGGACTGGGCGGATCGGGTGGAGCAGCTCTACCGGGAGCGGTATGCCGGCTTCAACGCCCGGCATTTCCACGAGCACCTGGTCAAGGACCACGGCTTCCGTTCAGCTACAATTGGGCCAAGACCTTCCTGCACCAGCGCCTGCTGGTGCCGGGGGCGGCGAAGAAGGGGGTTCATCGCCTGAAGCGGCCACGCCGGCCCCTGCCGGGCATGCTGCTGCACCAAGACGGCTCGCGCCATGCCTGGCTACCCGGCTGCGAGCAGCAGCTCGACCCGATCGTGACCATGGACGACGCGACGAGCGAGATCTATTCGGCCTTCCTG
>SHVY01000034.1 GCA_009694045.1 Alphaproteobacteria bacterium
CGTGGATCCAGCCCAAACCGCCGAGCCGCCTCACGTCGGCTCAGAACCCTCAATCCGCACCAAATGGCGGAACCTGCCCGTAAAGTTCCACGCCCTTCATCCCACCGCCCTCTGCACGCCATGCAAAGAGCTATCCGCCGAGGCATTTTTGCTCCGGCGCAACCAGACAATCCGCCCGCTTCACTGAGGGATTTTCTCTCCGGCGCTTACATTCAGTCGAACAGGTTTCGATAACGCTCGCGCAGCCGGGCTTTTTCCACCTTGCCCATGGCGTTGCGGGGAATCTCCGCGACGATCTTCACCGCCTTCGGAATCTTGTAGGCCGCGAGTTTGGCGCGGGCCGCCGCGGTGATCGCATCGGGGTCGAGGGTCGTCTGGCGGCCCGTCTTGGCGATGACCACGGCGACCACGGCTTCGCCGAAGTCGGGGTGCGGCACGCCGATCACCGTCGATTCCTGGACGCCGTCGATGCCGTCGAGCACGCTCTCGACCTCCTTGGGATAGACGTTGAACCCGCCGGAGATGATCAGATCCTTGGAGCGGCCGACGATGTGGACATAGCCCCGCTCGTCGATCAGACCGACATCGCCGGTGCGAAAGAAGCCGTCGGCGGTGAACTCCTCGCGGGTCTTCTCCGGGTTGCGCCAGTAGCCCTTGAAGACGTTGGGACCGCGCACCTGGATGCCGCCGATGTCTCCCGTCGGCAGCGGGCTCCCACGATCGTCCTGGACGCGCACCGCGACACCCGGCAGCGGCGGCCCGACGCTGCCTCGGACGCGGTCGCCAACCAGAGGGTTCGACGTGATCATGCCGGTCTCGGTCATGCCGTAGCGCTCCAGAATCCGGTGCCCGGTGCGGCCCTCGAACGCGGAAAACGTCTCGGCGGCCAGCGGCGCGGAGCCGGAGATGAACAGCCGGATCGTCCGGCATGCCTTGGGGCTGAAGTCGGGGTGGGCGAGCAGGCGCACGTAGAACGTCGGCACACCCATCAGCACCGTCGCCCGCGGCAGACAGCGGATAACCTCGTCCGCGTCGAAGCGGGCCAGGAAAATCATCCCCGTACCGTTCAACAGCGTGGTGTTGATGGCGACGAACAGGCCGTGGGTGTGAAAGATCGGCAAGGCGTGCACGAGCGTGTCACCGGGGCCGAATCCCCACAGCCGATGCAGGGCAACGGCGTTTGACGCCATGTTGTCCTGGGTCATCTGGGCGCCCTTCGGCCGTCCGGTGGTGCCGCTGGTGTAGAGGATGGCCGCGAGATCATCGGACCCGAGCGGCGGGGGCGCGAACGACGCGTCGGCGGGTCCCGCGAGTAGGGTTCCCGTGCCGTCGGCCTCCAGTGAGAAGCCGCAGGCGCTGGTTTGGGCCGCGAGGAGCGGCGAGGTCCGGCCGCCGACGACGACCCGGGGTTCGGCGTCGGCCAGGAAATAGGCGACTTCCTCCGCCGTGTAGCCGGGGTTTAGCGGCACGTAGACGAACCCGGCCCTGACGCAGGCCAGGTAGAGCACCACCGCCTCGGGGGACTTCTCGGTCTGGACCAGGACGCGATCGCCGGGATTGGCGCCGGCCGTGGCCATGCGGTGGGCTATCCGAGCCCCTAGGCGATCCAGCTCGCCGTAGGTCACGCAGCGACCCGCAAGCGTGGTCATGAACGGGGTTGAAGGGTCGGTCGCGAACCCCTGGGACAGCGTCTGATAGAGGCCCCCCGCCATGGGTGCGACAATGCCGCGCCTGGTCAAAACGGCACAAGCGAGAATTGCTGATGCCAGCCCATTGTTGGAAAGCCTGTGATGGGCATCACTGGGAAACGCTCGTTCAGGAGATATGGTAAACAGGCCTTATTGAAAATCGATCGAATTTGCCTTCGTTTTCCCCAGTAATATCAAGCTGATGAGGCTCGACTCTCCTAGGTCGTGACAGCACGGAACTTGCAAGCGAACAGCAGGAAGAAACAGGCGCGGCGCCACGTCATCCATGGCTGACAACACAGAGCCCATTCTGATCCCGGTAGGGCGCGGTCGTGACCGCGAGCTCGTGGCTGCCACGCGCCCGATCCCGTCGGCACGATCGTACGCGTCGTCGGCGAGGTCACGATCACCCACCCCGACGGGACGACCGAGGCCGCGGCTCCGGGAATGGTGCTGCGGGCAGGCGACGTGCTCGAGACCAGTCGCGGCGGGTCGGTGGGTGTCGTTCTGGGCGACGGCACGACGGTGGCGGTGGCCGAGCATACCCGGGTCGGGTTCGGCGATCCGGGCACGGATCCGCGCCTATCGGTTGCACACGGCAAGCTCGTGATCGTCGGGGACCTGACGATCGCGACCCCCTTGGCAACTATCGACGGTCACGACGCCGGGATCGCCCTGGCGGTTCGGGCGGTGGACGGCGAAACCTTCGTTGGCCTGCTTCCGCTCGAGGAGACCGGGACCGGCAGCATCGACGTGGTGGGGCCGGAGAGCGCGATCACCTTGGCCGGCGCCGAGAACGCGACGATCATCCCGGCCGGTGCTTCGGGTCCGCGCCAGCCGGAAGCCATCGATCTGATCGGCCTGTTCGCGCGTTTTGGCCCCTTGATCGAGGCGACCTACAACGAGCTGCTGCCCTTGGCGAGCGGGGTGAACCCCGGAAACGTCCTGACCTACGCGGAACTCGCGGCTGGGCTGGGCTGGGACGCGTCGCGCCGGGTGCCGGCGAAACGGTCGGATCGACGGCGGCGACGGTCGCGATGGTCTCGATCTGTCGACCGCGACCGCAGCGGTGGTGGTTGATCTGGGCGCCGGGACTGCGACTGGCGGGGAGACGGGCGACGACGTCCTGATCGGGATCGAGGATGTGGCAGGCGGCGCCGCTGGCGACACGATCATCGGCGACCAGGGGGCCAACTCCCTCGCCGGGAACGGCGGCGCGGACACGCTGACCGGCGCCGGCGGCGACGACGTGCTCGACGGCGGAGCAGGATCGGATCGGATGGAAGGGGGCAGCGGCGACGACGTGTTCGTCGTGAATGCCGCCGGTGATCAAGTGATCGAGGGCGCCGCTGGGGGAACGGATGCGATCCGCGCTTCCGTCAGCCTGACCAATGCCGCCAATGTTGAAAGCGTGACCCTGACCGGCGCCGCCGCGCTGGACGTCTTCGGCCATGGCGACGCCGAGACGCTGGTCGGCAACGGCGGCTACAACTCCCTCATCGGCAATGGCGATTCCGACACGTTGGTCGGCGGAGGAGGCGACGACTACCTCGAGGGCGGGTCCGGATCGGATCGGATGGAAGGCGGAGGGGGCGACGACATCTACGTCGTGGGTTCCGCTGGCGACTAGGTCATCGAAGGTGTCGCGGGTGGCGATGATGTGATCCTCAGTTCCGTCAGCCTGACCAACGCCGCCAACGTGGAGAGTGTGGCCCTGATCGGGAGCGACTCGCTGGATGTCATTGGTCATGGCGACGCCGAGACCCTGGTCGGCAACGGCGGGGCGGATTCCCTGGTTGGCGGCGGCGACACGCTGGTGGGTGGCGAAGGCAACGACAGCCTCGACGGCCAAGGCGGGCTCGACACGGCCGATTATGGCGCGACGACATCGGCGATCGTCGTCGATCTCGGCGCTGGAACGGCGACGGGCGCGGAGATCGGGAACGACCAACTCGCCAGCATCGAGGAGGTGGTGGGCGGTTCCGCGGGCGATGTGCTGATCGGCATCGGGTCGACGGTCGTGCTCGACGGCCGCGGCGGGGACGATTCACTGGCGGCGAACGCGGGTGTGAACTCGCTGATCGGCGGGACCGGGGACGACACCTTCGTGATCGGCGCGGCCGTCGGATCGATCGTCGAAGTGGTCGGTGGCGGAACCAACCGAATTCTGAGTTCTCTCACCATCACCAACGTCGCCAACGTCGAATCCCTCACCCTGACCGGAAACGGAGCGATCGACGCGACCGGCACCGACGCGGGCGAGACCCTCGTCGGCAACGATGGCGGCAACACGTTGACGGGCAATGTCGGCGATGATTCGTTGATCGGCGCCGCGGGTGACGATGTGCTGATCGGCGCACCGGCGACGACGCGCTCGACGGTGGTGCCGATGCGGACACGATCGACCTGTCCGGGTCCGGCCAATCGGTCGTCGTGGACCTGGGGGCCGGCAGTGCGTCGGGCGCGGAGATTGGAACCGATTCCCTGAGCGGCATCGAGCACGCCCTTGGCGGCTCTGGCGCGGACACCCTTGTTGGCAGCGGGGGCGCGAACAGCCTGAGCGGCGGCGGCGGCAATACCCTGGATGGTGGGGCAGGCGACGACTCCCTGAACGGCGGCGGCGGGATCAACACGCTGGATCTTTCGGCGGCGACGCAGGCGGTCGTGGTCGATCTGGGCGCCGGCACGGCGACCGGCGCGGAGATCGGGACCGACGACCTGAGCAGCATCGAGAATGTCCTCGGCGGGTCCGGTGCCGACACGCTGTCCGGCGGCGGTGGCGCGAACAGCCTGTTCGGCAATGCCGGCGACGACCCCCTGGGCGGTGGGCTCGGCGACGATGTGCTCGACGGCGGGGCGGACAGCGATACTTTCGACCTGTCGGGAGCGACCAGCGCGGTGGTCATCGACCTGGGAGCGGGGACGGCCGCCGGCGCCGAGATCGGCATCGACACGTTGATCGGCATCGAGAACGCGACCAGTGGCGCCGGGGCGGATACCCTCACGGGCAACTCCGGAAACAACACGCTGAACGGCGGTGGCGGCGCCGATGTGCTGGACCTGTCCGGCACGACCCAGGCCGTGGCGGTGAACCTTGGCGCCGGCACGGCCAGCGGCGCCCAGATTGGCAACGATACGCTTCTGGGGATCGATTCCGTCGTTGGCGGCTCGGGCGCGGACACCCTGTCGGGCAGCACGGCCGACAACCTCCTGCAGGGCGCCGTCGGGGCCGACACCGTGACGGGCGAGCTCGGGGATGACTCTCTCGACGGCGGCGGCGACATGGATCGCCTGGACCTGACCACGATGACCCAGGCCGTCGTGGTCGATCTGGGGGCGGGTACCGCCAGCGGTGCCGAGATCGGCAACGACCTTGTCGACGGGATCGAGGATGTGATCGGCGGGTCCGGCGCGGACACGCTGGCCGGTGGCGGCGGGCCGAACACACTGCAGGGTGGCGCGGGCAACGACACGATCGCCGGCGGGCTCGGAGACGATCGGCTGGACGGCTGGGCCGACACCGACACCCTCGACCTGTCGGGTAGTAACCAGACCGTCATCGTCGACCTGGGAGGTGGAACCGCGACGGAGGTCGAGGTCGGCAACGATACGCTTATCGGCATCGACAATGCGATCGCCGGGTCCGGGGCGGATACCCTGCTGGGAAGTTCCGGAATCAATACGCTGATCGGGGGCGCCGGCGACGACACTGTCGTGGGCGGGCTGGGCGATAATTCCCTCGACGGCGGCGCCGACACCGACGTCCTCGACCTCTCCGGGACCACCCAGGCCGTGGTGGTGAACCACGGTACGGGAGTCGCGACCGGCAGCCAGATCGGCACCGACACGATCGGCGGATTCGAGGACGTGACGGGCGGGACCGCGGCGGACACGCTGACCGGCAACGCCGATGCGAACACGCTGACCGGTGCCGGCGGCAACGATACGCTGAGCGGGGGGCTCGGCACCGACACATTGGATGGCGGTGCGAACACGGACACCGTCGATCTGTCGGCGGCGACCCAATCGCTGATCGTCGATCTGGCCTCCGGTTCGGCGACAGGATCGGACATCGGCACCGACACCCTGGTCGCGATCGAGAACGCGATCGGCGGTTCGGGCGCGGACACGCTTGCGGGCAATGCCGGGGTCAATACTCTGCTCGGGGGTGCCGGCAACGACCTTCTGTCCGGCGGCGCCGGCGACGACTCGCTCGACGGCGGTGCCGACACCGACACCCTTGACCTGGCGGCGGCCACGCTGTCGCTCGTGGTCAATCTCGCCGCCGGGACCGCGACGGGCGCGGAGATCGGCACCGATACCGTGTCGACGGTGGAGAACGTCCTGGGCGGATCCGGGGCCGATACGCTGACCGGAAGCACCGGGGCGAACACGCTGCGGGGTGGCGCCGGCAACGATACCGTCAATGGGGGTCTCGGCGACGATTTTCCCTCGACGGCGGCGCCGACACCGACTTTCTCGACCTCTCTGGGACCACCCAGGCCGTGGTGGTGAACCTCGGTGCGGGAGTCGCAACCGGCAGCCAGATCGGCAGCGACACGATCAGCGGGTTCGAGAATGTGACGGGCGGGACCGCGGCGGACACGCTGACCGGCAACGCCGACGCGAACACGCTGACCGGTGCCGGCGGCAACGATACGCTGAGCGGGGGGCTTGGCACCGACACGCTGGACGGTGGTGCGAACACGGATACCGTCGATCTGTCGGCGGCGACCCAATCCGTGATCGCCAACCTGGCTTCCGGCTCGGCGACGGGATCGGACATTGGCACCGACAGCTTGATCGCCATCGAGAACGCGGTTGGCGGTTCCGGCGCGGATACGTTCACCGGCAACGGCGGGGTGAACACCCTGGACGGCGGCTTGGGGAGCGATCGCCTCGACCTTTCGTCGTTGCTTCAAGCCGTGGTCGTGAACCTGGGGAGCGGCACGGTGACGGGGGCTGAAACCGGGGCGGGCACGCTCGTCTCGATCGAAGATGTCAGCGGCGGCGGAGGCGGGGCGGACACCCTCACCGGCAACGCCGGCGTGAACACGATTCTGGGCGGGGGCGGAGACGACACCCTGATCGGCGGGTTGGGCGACGACAGCCTGGACGGTGGCGCCGGTACCGACATTCTGAACCTGTCGACGTCGACCCAGGTCCTGGTGGTGAGCCTGAACGCCGGAACCGCCACCGGGGCGGATATAGGCAGCGACACGGTCACCACCTTCGAAAACGTAACGGGCGGATCGGCCGGGGACACGTTGACAGGAGACGGCGGGCAAAACACCCTGGTCGGCAACGCCGGCAACGCCGGCAACGATCGGTTGATCGGCGGCCTGGGGAACGACAGGCTCGACGGCGGCGCGAATTCCGATGGGGCGATCTACAGCGCGACGATACTCGGTGTCGTCGTCGACCTGGGTGCCGGAACAGCGACCGGCGCGGAGATCGGGTCCGACACCCTGATCAGCATCGAAAGCGCGGTCGGCGGGATCGGGGTGGACACGCTCACGGGTTCAACCCTCGCCGACGTGCTGCTTGGCGACAACGGCGACGATCTGTTGAGCCCGGGGGCGGGGTCCGACAGCGTCAACGGCGGCGGCGGGACGGATACGCTCAGCTATGTGAACGTGACTCAGGCCCTGTTGGTCAACTTGTCGTCCGGGCTCGTGACCGGCGGGGCCGAGATCGGCACCGACGTCGTCGCCCTGGGCACCGTCGAGGTCGTCATCGGCGGCAGCAACAACGACGTCCTCACCGGCGACGGTGTGGCGAACTGGCTGGAGGGGCAGGCGGGCAACGACACGTTGGACGGCGGCGCCGGCAACGACACGCTGATCGGTGGCCTCGGCAACGACCTGTTCACGGTCGATTCGGCGGCGGACATCGTCACCGAGGGTGTCGGCGGCGGCACCGACGTGATCCAGAGTTCCGTGACCATCACCAACGCGGCCAACGTGGAAAGCGTCACCCTGACGGGAGCCGCCGGCGTGAACGTGATTGGCAACGCGGGCAACGAGACCCTGGTCGGCAACGACGGCAACGACGTTCTCTTGGGGGGCGTGGGCAACGACACCATCAACGGGGCAACAACGACGACAATCTCCTGGGTGGGGCCGGGAACGACTCCCTGACCGGTGGCGCGGGCGCCGACACGGCGGACTATGGCGACGCGACGTCGGGAGTCGCCGTCAATCTTGGCCTTGCCGGGCTCCAAGCCGTGGGCGGCGGGCTCGGCAGCGATGCCCTGGCCACGATCGAGCGCCTGAATGGAAGCGGGTTCGCCGACACGTTCACCGGTGGGGGCGGGGCGGACACCTTGGCGGGATTTGCCGGCATCGACACGCTGAGCGGCGCCGCGGCAGTCGACACTCTGATCGGCGGCGCCGTTGCCCGCAACGTGCTGCGTGGCGCCATCGCCGGCGACAGCATCACGGATTTCACGGCCGGCGAACGGCTGCTGTTCGTCCAGGCGGCTTTCGGCGGTCTGCCGGTCGTGGTCCTCAACGCGGCGCGCTTCGCGAGCATCGCCGGGGCCTATGACGGGACCAATTTGGGACTGGCGGCGGGCTCCCCGGTGTTCATCTTCTCCGCCGCGGATCGGACCCTCTACTACGACGACAACACCGGTACGGCAGGCTATACGGTGGTCGCGACGGTGCAGGTGGCCGCTTCGATCACCGCGGGCGGCATCGAGATCGTCGCGAGTTAGCCCGGCTCGAACACCACGGGAAACTCGGGTCCGGCGAGCGGATCGCCGGGCGCCAGACGGACGTCGCGGAACGGGGGCGAGGTCGGGCCAGCGCGCACGGCGTAGGTGGCGTCGTCGCCGACGAAACGCGCCGAGAAGGCGCGCCGCCGCGTCACGGCCGAAGGGTTTCCCGGTGCGCCGTGCAGGGTGAGGAAGTGGAAGGCAACGGCATCACCCGGCGCGAGGTCCCAGCTCAGGATGCGGTAGCGCTCGCGCTCGGCATCGATATCGGGAACCGCCTCAAGGCCATCGTCGGCGTAGAGCGGCGTGCGGTTGAAGCGCTCGGGCCGAAACCAGCGGCCCCAGGCGTGCGATCCCGCCACGTACTCAACCGCCGTCGCGCGCGGCACCGGGTCCAGCGCCACCCACAGGCTGCACGACATCCGGCCGTCCACCGCGTAGTACGGCTGGTCGTGATGCCAGGGTGTCGGAATATCGGTGCCGGGTTCCTTGACCAGGACGTGCTCGTGGAAAACCCGGGCCGTGCGCGACCCCATGAGCCCAGCGGCGACGGCGCCGACCGGCGAATGGAACAGGAAGTCGCGGAACTCTGGGATGCGGTCCCAGTTGCAGTAGTCGCCGAAGAACAGGCCGGTGCCGTCGGCGTTGCGGTAGATGCGCACGTCGGGACCCGGTGCCGCGAGGTTCCGATCGATCCCCGCGCGCAAGCTCTCGACCCAGGGGGCGAAGACGCCGCGCAGGGCGACAGCGCCATCGCGCGCGAAGGCCTCGATATGGGTTGCGTCGACGGTTGTCGTCACGGGCGCTACCTTGCCAGAAACCGGTCCAGAAGTTCGAGGTGATCGTTGCCGAAGAACAGCTTGTCCTGAAAAACGGCCGTGGGAACGCCGAACAGCCGCCGGCGGAGAGCCTCGTCGAGGTTGCCATCCAGCATCGTCTTGTAGCGCGGGTCGGCGGTGACGTCCGCCATCGGTCGCTGGGTAAGGCCTAGGGCCTGGGCCAGCCGATCGAGGACACTTGGGTCCGAGATGTCTTGTTCCTCCGCCCAGTAGGCCCGCATCAGGGCCTGCACGAACGGTTCGGCGGCACCGTGCTCGGCCGCATAGAGACTGGCGCGCAGCGCCCGCGATGGGCGCAAGGGATAGCTCGGGTGCTGCCTGAGGGGCAGGCCCAGGAGTTCCGCCTGGTCGAGCAGGTCCTGCTTGTACCAGGCCGCGAAGTTGGAGTTCGCCTCCAGGGGCCTGCGTCCGCCGATGGCGTCGCTGAGGTTCGCGAGGTGGATGGGGCGCCAGCGGATCGATCCACCATGGCGGCGGACGACCGTGCCGATCCGGTGCGAGGCGAGATAGCACCACGGGCTGTGCACGTCGAACCAGAAGTCCACCTCCGGGCCTGGGGCCGGGGCTCGCCCAACACCGGCGAAGCGAGTGGCCGACACCAGGGCGCGTTCGTGCTCGCCGTCCATCACGCGGCGGCCGTCCTGGTCGACCGCGACAGCGAAGCCATAGCGGCGGCCCTTGATACCGGCCATGCGCACGGCGATGTCGATCGGCCGGTCCGGCGTGGCGGGGGCCCGATGATTGACGCAGACGCGGCTGCCCACGGTCGCATCGTCGACCTCGTAGTACGGGCGAATCAGCCGGTAGCACGCATCCTCGATCATCAGAATGAGGCTGACGGTGGCGACCACATCGACGCCGACGTTGCCAAGCGATGCCGCGGTGGAGGCGGCACCGAGCGGGAAGGGGATGACGGCGGACAATCCGTCGGGCACGGCGCGCATGGCGCTGAAGGTTGGCGCAGGGGCGGGAACGATGCAAGACTAAGTCCGTAGTGGGGGAATGCGCCGGCAACACGGGCATCGACATGAGCGATATCTTCTCGCCCGACCTGTTTCGCACGATCGGCACGTTTCTGGGAGTGCCGCTGAGTTGGGACCTCGCGAACGCGAAGGCCGTCGTCCTGGGGCTGCCGTTCGACGCGGGCCGGCCCCCCCGGCGCTCCGGTGCGCGCCGGGGCCCCGCCGCCATTCGGGCGATGTCGACCGACATGGTCCGCCTCTTTCGGCCGGAGTTGAAGGAGCCGTTCGACCCCGTCGCCGCCTTGGGTTTGGTGGATTGCGGCGACGTGCCCCTGACCCCCGCGGACATCGATGACGCGATGGATCGCATCGGTCGGGCCGTGGGTCGGATCGTCGATGCCGGGGCGATTCCGATCTGCCTGGGGGGCGACGGAGTCACCAGCCTGCCGCAGATGCAGGTGCTGGGCCGCCGCCACCCCGGCCTGCGGGTGCTCCACTTCGATTCCCACACCGATGCCTATCCCGAGGCCGGCAACGCGATCGCCATCAACCCGGCCACGACCTTCGCCTATGCCGCGGTCGAGGGCTGGGTGGATGCGGAGAATTCGCTCCACGTGGGCTTGCGCGGCACGACCTACGTGCCGGGCGTGTTCGACTACACCCGCGGCCTGGGGTATCGGATCATCGGCGCTGACGACCTGCGCCGTCGCGGGATCGACGCAGTCGCGGCCGACATCCGGATGCGGCTGGCCGATGCCCCGGTGTTCCTCTGTTTCGACATGGACTTCTTCGATCCGTCGGTCGCGCCGGGCGTGTACACCCCGGCCTGGGGCGGCCCCTCGGCGGCCGAGGGGTTGGGGTTGCTGCGTGCGCTGGCCGGGCTCAACGTCGTCGGCTTCGACATCAACACCACGAGCCCCGACTACGACGTACAGGGCATGACGGCGTGGCTGGCCGCGACCGTGGCCTACGAGTTCTGCTGGTTGGCGTGCGCCAAACTGGGGCTGGCGCCATGAGCCGCGCCTTCGTCAAGGAGGACGACGCCGCTGGCGGACCCGACATTCCCGAACGGCACCAAAGCGCCAACCCCGTTCTGATCACGCCGAACGGCTTCGCCGAATTGGAACGCCGCTTCCAGGCGCTGCAGGAGGATCACGTGCGGATCGCCGCCGCCGGCCCGGATGCCACGGAAGCCCTGCGCTCGATCGAGCGTGACCTGCGGTACCTTCGATCCCGGATCGAGCGGGCCATCGTCATTCACGCGGCGGACGCGAAGCCGAACCAAGTCAGCTTCGGCGCGACCGTCACGGTGCGGCGGGATGATGATTCGACGGAATCCTTTACACTGGTGGGCGAGGACGAGGCGGACGCCAGAAATAGCCGCGTCAGTTGGACCTCGCCCCTGGGCCGGGCCCTCCTGGGCGTCGGCCCGGGCGATACCGTCACGTGGGCGCGGCCCGCCGGCGACGTGGATCTGACGGTAATCCGGTTCGATTACCATGCCCTGGCGACAAGGGATCGTTAACGTCCGGCGGCTTACCGTCTCCAATGCTCTTGTGATCGCGGTCGGGTCGGGGAGCTAAGACGGTCCGCATTACCTGGGAGCCGCCGCGTGGATCAAGGGCCGAACGACGCCAATCGCGAAGACGCGGTGTCCGCAGCCGCGCTCGTGCAGATGTCCGCCAAGGGCATTGCCCCGACCCCCGAGAACTACGCGATCTGGCACCTCTACTGCTCACGCTCCGACCCGAGACTCATCGAGGCGATCAACCTGATCGTTCGCGGGGGCGGGGTCTTCAACGACCAGATCAATCGCACGCTGTTCGAGGCGTTCGGACTCGCGGAACTGACCCGCCCCCAACTGGAGAAGAACGCGGAAGCCCTGCGGAAGGTGGCGGACGATTTGCTCGCCAGCGTGACAGGTTCGGGAACCCATACGGCGACCTACGACCGGGCGTTGGGCACCTTCGAGTCGACAATTACCGAGGCCCATGCCGACCGGAATTCCGAACTCTCAAAAATGTTCGCGGCGACCAACAAGATACGCCAGCAGAACAGGCGGCTTCAAGCCGAACTGCACGAGGTCACGAACCATGTCGTGGCCATGAAGCAGTCTTTGGCCGACATGTCCCGCGACACCATGTCCGATGCGCTGACCGGTGTCGCGAACCGGCGTGCGTTCGATGCCGCGATCGCCGCCGCGGTTCGCGATGCAATGGAAACGTCACGGCCCCTGACCCTGGTGATGCTCGATATCGACCACTTCAAGCGCTTCAACGACCTTTATGGTCATCAACTGGGCGACGACGTCCTGAAGCTGGTGGCCCGCACGCTCTCCGAGAACGTCAAGGGTCGCGAAAGCGTGGCGCGGTTCGGCGGCGAAGAGTTCGCGATCCTTCTACCGGTCACGGGACTCGATGCCGGGGCCATCGTCGCGGAGCAAGTCCGGGTCGCCATCGCCTCGAGGCGCATCGTTCGGCGGAACTCCGGCGAGGATCTGGGGGCGGTCACCCTGTCGCTGGGTGTCGCGGCGCTCGAGCCGAACGAGTCGATCAAATCGTTGATCGAACGCGCCGACGCCGCGCTCTACAGGTCGAAGCGAGCCGGCCGCAATCGCGTGACGATAGCCTGGTCCGACGCGCAGGAGCCAGACGCGATCCAGCAAACCGTCTCCGCCCTGACGTGACCCGCGCGGCCCTACGGGGTGGCCCGGCCCCCAGAGACGTCGAGGATAGCCCCGGTTACGTACGAGGCCTGGTCCGAGAGCAGCCAGAGGATTGACTCCGCCAACTCTTCCGGGAACGCTAGGCGCCCGATCGGCAGGGTCTTCAGGACCCCCGCGAGCCATTCGTCGCTGCCCTTGGGCACCGGCGTGTCGGGGCCGCCGCGCAGCATGTCGGTGTCGGTGACCCCGGGTCGCACGCAATTGACGCGGACGCCGTCCACGATCGCCTCCTTGCCGAGTCCCACGGTCATCGAATCCACCGCGCCTTTGCTTGCCGCGTAGTGGACGAATGCCGCCGGCCCGCCGATCTTGGCCGCGGCCGAGCCCACGTTGACGATGGCGCCGCCCTGGCCACCGTGCCGCTTAGCCATGCGCCGCATCGCCGCCTTGGTGCACAGGAAGACGCCCATGACGTTGACATCGAGGGTGCGCTGCGCGTCGGCCGCCGAGATCTCGTCGACCCGGCCGAACCCGGGACCGATGCCCGCGTTGTTGACCAAGGCGGTGAGGCGACCCAACTCCTGGTCCACGGTCTTGAACATACGCTCGACGTCGGCCTCCTTGGACACGTCGGCGCCGACGGCGATGGCTTTGCCGCCCTTGGCCCGGATCGCGTCGACCACCGCACCCGCATGTTTGGCGTGTTCGGCGTAGTTGACGGCGACGGCATAGCCACGTGCCGCGCCCAGCATCGCGACGGCGCGCCCGATTCCCCGGCTTCCGCCGGTGACGACCAGAATCCCAGCCATGGGGCTACGCCGCGCTGTCGCGCCGGAGTTCGTGGCAGGCGCAATGCACGCCCCCACCACCCAGCGTGAACATCTCGAACTCGGGCGCCAGGACCTCGAAGCCCTCCGCCTTCAGCCGTTCATTTAGGTTCTTGTTGTGCGCCATCGAGATGATCCGATCGTTGCCAAGATACACTACGTTGCCGCCGAGCTTGACGCATTCGCGGTAGGGCACGTCGATGAAGCGGATGCCGCGCGATTTCAGGAAGTCGATGGCGTAGGCCTCGAGCGCGTCGGTGCAGACCAGCGCGACCTTCTCGCCCAGCATCACCACGACCGCGTCCATATGGACGAACTGCGGCGGGATGGGGGCGGTCATCGCCTCCCAGCCCTTCTCGCGCATCCAGCTAGCGACCTGATCGGCGCCCTCCTTGGTGGACCGATCGCCGGCATAACCCAGCAGCACGGCGCCCGGCTCGACGACGCAGAAGTCGCCGCCCTCGAAGAACCCGGCGGTCACCCACTTCCAGATCGGGATGCCGGTGGAAAGGTAGAACTGCGCGGCCACCGCGTAGTCGCGATGCCGCACCGGCGTCTGGATGGCGGCGATCACCGCGCCCCATGGGGTCATGAAGCTCGAATCCCGAGCGAAGATCGAATAGTACAGGCCGTCGTCCGCCTCGATGAAATGGGTGCGAATCTCGAACTGTTCGTAGATGTCCACCATCTCCCGGTGCTGGCGCATGGCCTTCTGCTTGTCGAAGCGCAGGCCCAGCTTCTCCATGTTAGCGAACGTATGCCGCGCGATGGAGTTCATCGGCTTCCAGGTGAAGTTGTCGGGTTTCGCCAAGAGCACGTCGGTCAGGGGCTTGTAGGCGTTGTCGATGCCCCAGCCCTGGGGCAACTGGCCGCTGCTGCCGTTGGTGGCTATCGTGTTGGACATGAGGAGTCTCCCCGCTTGCCGAAACGGCGCGATCCTAATGCCCTGCCAGGACGTAGTCGACCAGCACTTGCGATTCGAGCTCGGTTTTCTCGATGCTGCTCTTGACCACGTCGCCAATGCTGATGATGCCGATCAGGCGGCCGTCCTCGATCACCGGCAGGTGGCGGACGCGACGGTTGGTCATGACGGCCATGACGCCCTGAACCGTGTCGTCGCCGCGACAGCTCACCACGTCCCGGGTCATCACTTCGGTAAGCCGCATGCGACCGCGCTCTCGCCGTTGTGCGCGAGGGCTCGCACGATGTCGCGCTCCGAGACGATCCCTCGCGTGGCACCGTCGCCGTCGACGATGACGACGGCCCCGATTCCCTGGGAGGCGAGCAGGCTGCTCGCGGTCGCGATGGTCTCGTCCGGCGCCAGGGCCGCCACGGCGCGACCCTTGGTTTTCAAAATGGCTTCGATCAGCATGGTGACCTCCTCGCCGTCGTGGGGGTCGATCCGTCAGCCCCGCGTCGATGATCCTTGGCTGGGAGTGACGCAACGCCGCTCCCCGACGGCCGATCGAACGATCACGTGGATGAAGTATCGCGCCGATCGGTCGCCCGTACCAGGGCTTCCTACTTCCCTTTCCAGTTTGGCTTGCGCTTCTCGGCGAACGCGCGGGGGCCTTCGCGCGCATCCTCCGACGCCCACATGGCGGCGTAAGCTGGGATCGCCTCGCGGTTGTCGCGCATCAGCTGAATGCTCTGCTCGACCGTCAGCGGCTCGATGGCGCGCAGCACGTGCTTGATCGCCTTCACCGACAGGGGCGCGCTTTCGCAGATCTGCGCGGCGATCTCCCGTGCCTTCGCCATCAAGTCCGCCGGCTGCACAACCGCCGTCACCAGCCCCCGGGCGTATGCCTCCTGGGCCGGCATGCGACGGCCCGTGAGCATCATCTCGAGGGCGACGTTGTAGGGAATGCGACGGGGAAGGCGGTTGATGCCGCCGCCGTCGGGCAGAATTCCAACCTTCGCCTCGGGCAGGAAGAACTGGGCGTGATCAACCGCGACGATCACGTCGGCGGCCAGGGCGAGCTCGAACCCGCCCCCGGCGGCATAGCCGTTCACCGCCGCGATCACCGGCTTGTCGAGGTCGCACAGTTCGGTCAACCCGGCGAAGCCGCCCGGACCGTAATCGGTGGCGTCGGCATCGCCCGAGGCTGCGGCCTTCAGGTCCCAGCCGCCCGAGAAGAACTTCTCGCCGCCGCCCGTGACGATCGCGACCCTCAATGCGGGATCGTCGCGCAGGCGGACGAAGGCGGCACCCAGGCCCCGGCTGGCCACGCCGTTGATCGCGTTGGCGGGCGGTCGATCCAGCGTGACCTCCAGAATCTGGCCGTGCTGCACGACCTTGACCGGCTCACTCATCGGCTGACCTCGCTTGATCGCAGGGAACGAGGATGCGACCCTACCGGCTAGGCAAGCGGATTGGCAACGGGGGCATGCATGGCGCAAGCACGCAAGGTCATCATCACCTGCGCGGTGACGGGATCGATCCACACGCCGACCATGTCGCCCTATCTGCCGCTCACGCCCGAGGAGATCGCCAAGGAATCAATCGCCGCGGCCGAGGCGGGAGCCGCCATCATCCATCTGCACGCCCGCAACCCCAAGGACGGCAGCCCGACCCCGGACCCCGCGGTCTTCATGCAATTCCTGCCGCGCATCAAGCAGGCGAGCGACGCGGTCATCAACATCACCACCGGCGGCGGCGCCGGGATGTCCCTGGAAGAGCGGCTGGCGGCGCCGCTTCGCGCCAAGCCCGAGATGTGCTCCCTCAACATGGGCTCGATGAACTTCGGGCTCTACCCGCTGCTCGGTAAGTACAAGACCTTCAAGCACGAATGGGAGCCGGCCCGGCTCGAGGCCAGCCGCGACTACATCTTCCGCAACACCTTCAAGGACATCGAGCGGGTCCTCAAGGACCTGGGGGAGGGTTGCGGCACTCGCTTCGAGTTCGAATGCTACGACGTGGGCCACCTGTACAACCTCGCGCACTTCCTCGATCGCAAGCTGGTGAAGCCGCCGCTGTTCGTGCAGACGATCTTCGGCATCCTCGGCGGCATCGGGCCCGAGCCGCAGAATCTGGCGTTCATGCGCGAGACGGCGAACCGCCTGTTCGGCGATCAGTACCAATGGTCGATCCTGGGGGCAGGCCGGCACCAGATGAACTTGATCACCATGGGCGCGATCATGGGCGGCAACGTCCGGGTCGGCCTCGAGGACAGCCTGTATCTGGGCAAGGGCCAGCTCGCCAAATCGAACGCCGACCAGGTGACCCGCATCCGCACCATCCTCGAGAACCTGTCGCTCGAGATCGCCACGCCCACGGAGGCGCGGGCGCTCCTCGACCTCAAGGGCGGCGACCAGGTGGCGTTCTAGGGTGACTGTCGCGGCCCATCGATCAACCACCCCGGCCCTGTCCATCGTTGCTTCGGCCCTGATCTGGGGCGCTTGGTGGATTCCCTTGCGGACGCTGGAGAATCACGGGCTCAGCGGCAGTTGGGCAACCGTCTGGGTCTATGGGATCGGGTTCGCGATGCTTACGCCCATGCTGCTGGTGCGCCGTCGCCGGGTGTTCGCCGGCCTGGGGATGTTCACCCTCGTCGCCCTCTTCAGCGGTACCAGCCTGGCCGCCTGGAACCACGCGCTGCTGACCGGCGAGGTCGTGCGTTCGATGCTGCTCTTCTTCGTCTCGCCGGTGTGGGCGACGCTGCTCGCATGGGTCGTCCTCAAGCAACCGATGGCGCGGCTGCGCCTGGTCTCGGTCCCCCTCGGGTTGCTGGGGGCCGCCGTCGTCCTCGGGGCCGACGTCGGGACCCTCGTGCCGCGCTCGGAGGGTGAGGTCGCGGCGCTGATCGCGGGCCTGCTGTTCGCGGTCGCCTCGGTGGTGATCCGGGCCGCTACCGAGGTCGGGGATTGGGAAAAGACCGCCGCCACGTTTCTCGGCTGTGCCGCCGGTGCGGTCTTGGCGGCCATGGCGCGCCCCGTGGGCGAGGCGCCCGCCTGGCCGATCGTCGTCGCGGTACTGCCACTGGTGATTGCGGTCGCCGTGGTCGTGCTGTTGCCGGCCACCTGGCTGGAGGTCTGGGGCAACAGCCGTCTCGACCCCGGCGCGGTCAACGTGATCTTCCAGATCGAGATCGTTATCGCCGCCCTGACCGCCAGCTGGCTGACCAGCGAGCCGTTCGGCTGGCGCGAAGCCATCGGTGGCGGACTGATCGTCGGTGCGAGCATGATCGAAACCCTCGGCCAGCGGTGGCCGCGCACAACCTGAAAGCGGGGGACAAGGAACGACGATGGACATGGGATCGCGACGCGGGCTCTATCCTGAGATCGAGCCCTACAGTGCCGGATGGCTCAAGGTGGACGGGTTGCACGAGGTCTACTTCGAGGAATCCGGGAATGCGAAGGGCAAGCCGGTGGTGTTCGTGCACGGCGGCCCGGGTGGCGGAACCGACCCGACGTATCGGCGGTTGTTCGATCCCAAGGCCTATCGGATCGTCCTGTTCGACCAGCGCGGCTGCGGCAAGAGCCGGCCGCACGCCTCCCTGGTCGACAATACCACCTGGCACCTGGTGGCCGACATGGAGGCCCTGCGGCAGCACCTGAACATCGAGCGCTGGCAGGTGTTCGGCGGCTCCTGGGGCTCGACGCTCGCGCTCGCCTATGCCGAAACCCACCCCAGCCGCGTGACCGAGCTGGTGCTGCGCGGCATCTTCCTGCTCCGGCGCAAGGAGATCCTCTGGTACTACCAGGAGGGCGCCTCCTGGCTGTTCCCGGACGAGTGGGAGAGATTCCTGGCGCCGATCCCCGTGGCCGAACGGGACGATCTGGTGGCCGCGTACCACCGCCGCCTGACGGGCACCGACAAGGCGGTGCAGCTCGATGCCGCCAGGGCGTGGAGCATCTGGGAGGGCAGCACGATCTCGCTCCTCCCCAACCCGGAGCGGGTGGCGCGCTTCGCCGGTGATGAGTTCGCGATCGCCTTCGCCCGGATCGAGAACCACTACTTCCAGTACCGCGGCTTCTTCGAGACCGATGGGCAGCTTCTCGCCAACGTCGGCAGGATTCGCCACATCCCGGCGGTGATGGTCCAGGGCCGTTACGACATGGCGACCCCGCCGCGGTCCGCCTGGGACCTACACAAGGCCTGGCCCGAGGCCGATTTTCGCATCGTACCGGACGCCGGTCACGCCTACTCCGACCCCGGCACCCTGCACGAGTTGATCGCGGCGACCGACCGATTCCGCGGGCGCTGATCCGATCCCCACCGCAAACGAAAGGGGCGGCTGAGTGGGCCGCCCCTTTAAGTTTCCAGGCGCGCCAGGCGCGCCCGTGGTTACGGGACCAGGGTGATCTCGACCCGGCGGTTTTCCGGATTGCGGACACCGTCGTCGGTCGGGACCAGCGGCGTCGATTCGCCGAACTCCATGATCTCGAGCAGATCGCCCGACACGCCGGCACCCGCGAGAGCGGCGGCGACGTTGTCGGCGCGACGCCGAGAGAGGTCCAAGTTGTAATCATCGGATCCGGCGCGGTCGGTGTGACCGTAGACCGTCACCTTCGATGGGCCAGCCGCCGCGATCTGAGCGGCGATCTCGCTGATCACGCTGGTGGCACTCTCGGCGATATCGTCGCGGTCGAAGCCGAAGTAGATGATGTACGGGCCGGGCCAAGCGGGCTCCTCCATCGGCTCTTCCGCCGCCATCTCTGGGGCCGGCTTGATGGCCGCCTCGATCACCGCGAGCGAGCCCCAGAAAGCGTTCTTGCAGCGGGCGATATCTTCAGGTTGGTGGCCCTCTTCCTGCTCTTCGATCCAGCAGTCGTACATCGCCTGGGCGTGCGCCGCATCGACCGGGATGATGTCGCGCGCGCCAGCGTCCAACGCCGCGATGAGCCGCGCACGACCATCGTTGAAGTCGCCCATCATGTCGGCGGGAAGTTCGTGATTCGCCGGGTCGTTCGGCAAGATCGCCTCGCCGCCACCGACGACCTGGGCCTTGGACGCGTACATGCCCGCGTTGTCCCAATCGAATTCGGCCACTTCCTCGTCGGCAAGTGTGACGTACTCGGCGAACAGGGCCTTGGTGAAATCAGTGCCCTGTGGCTCCATACCGCGCACATTGTCGATATCGACGTAGGCGCAGTTTGCAAGTAGGAGCGCCAGCGCCCCGGACAATAGGAAACGCGAAAGTTTCATTGGGTCTCCCCCTCGTTGAACTCAAGGCCCACGCCAAGGTTGCGTGCGAACCCAACCCTCTCGTTCCCAGCCAGCTAGCTCGGAACCGCCAAGGCACCTTAGTTCGCCCGGAAAATCCTTGCAACAGTAAGTGTGATGACGGTGCTGATCTAAGCCGCGATCACATCCGTCGGCGTTCGGCCGACGATCGTCCGATAGACCTCCTCGTCGGTCGCGCCTTCGCTGATGATCGTCAGGACCCGGGAGTGGTCATCTAATCCAATGATTCGACGTATGGATTCGGTCGCGACAGAGGCCATAAGCCCGCCGACGCCAGCGGCCCCGGCTTCGCCGGCGACAATCTTCAGGTCCCCGCTGGGGCCGGCCGCCAGACGCTGCATCGCGCGGATGGCCCAGTCGTCGCCGATCGCCATGAAGACATCCGTGCCCACGTCCAGGATCGGCCAGGCCACCATGGACACCTCGCCGCAGGCGAGGCCGCCCATCACGGTTTCGAGCCCGCCGCGAACGGCCACGGGGTGCCCGGCCTCGCCGCTGCGGTACACGCAATCCGCCCGCACCGGCTCGACCACGGTCAGGCGTGGGCGATCGGCACCCCAAAGTTCCCAAAACCGCCCATGGATCGCGGCCGCGAACCCACCGCAACCGCCTTGGACGAACAGATGGGTGGGACGGACGCCGGCAGGCATCTGGGTCAGCGTCTCCTCGACCATCACGCCATAGCCGTGCATCACGGTGCGCGGAATGTCAGTGTATCCCGGGTAGGCGGTGTCGGAGATCACCTGGCGGCCGAGCCGGCGGGCATCGTCGGCGCAGACGCGCACGGAATCGTCGTAGTTCCCCTGCACCCGAACGACGTCGGCGCCGAAGGCCTCGATCGCCCGCACCCGACCGACGCTCACGCCTGCGTGCATGTAGATGACGCAGCGGCAACCGAACAGTTGTGCTCCCCAGGCGACCGAACGTCCGTGGTTGCCGTCGGTCGCGGACGTGACCGTGATGGCGGCCGTCCGCTCGCGAAAGCGATCGGCGATCAGATCAGCGGAAGTGACCGCGTGTCCCGACGTTCGCAGATGCTCGACCAGGTGCCGCAGGACCGCGTAGGAGCCGCCCATCGCCTTGAAACTGCCCAGGCCGAACCGCAAGCCTTCGTTCTTGCACCACACTTGAGCGACTCCGGCCTCGCGGGCCAGTGCCGGCAGGGAGACGAGCGGGGTCGGCGCGTAACCGGGCCAGCGCGAGATTTCGGCATGGGCCGCGTGCACCGCCCGGGCGTTGATGACCGCGGCCTGCTCTGGCCTGAAGCGCGCGGTGCGATCCGCCCGCGGATTGGCGAAAGCCCGGGCCTCCAGGCCACCGACACGTTCCATGATCGACCCTTTCCGTGATCGTGGATCGACCATAGCGCATCGACGGCTCGGACTCAAAGCCGGTCAACCGCGATGCGCCATCGCCCCGATCGTGCGCTACACTACGCGGCGATGATCACGGCCTATCGTCTCGTCGACAGCACCCTGCGGCCGATGCCCTTCCGCCCAGGCGAGCCGTTGCCGGCCGGGGCGTCGTGGTTCGACCTCGCCGACCCCTCCGAGGCGGAACGGGTCGCGATCGCCGACGCTCTCCAACTCTCCATACCGACGCGGGAGGACATGCTCGAAATCGAGCTGTCCAGCCGGCTCTATCAGGAAATCGACGCGCTGTTCATGACGGCCAGCCTGGTGACCGGTGCCGAAACGGATCGACCGGCCCTCGAACCGGTTTTGTTCATTCTGATGGGCACCGCGCTGGTCACCGTGCGACACCACGACTTCAAGGCGTTCGACGGGTTCGTGTCGCGCGCCGGTCGAGAGGCGCCGTTCGGCAGCACGGCGCTCGGCGTTCTCCTCGGGCTGATGGATGCGATCGTCGATCGCCTGGCCGACATCCTCGAACTCGTCCAGCGCGAGGCGGACGACATATCGCGGTCGATCTTCGGGGCCAAGCGCCCCGTTGCCAGTCGCGATCTGGACCGCCTGCTGCGCCGCATCGGCCTGAACCACAATCTGACGACGAGAGTAAGGGAAAGTCTGGCCAGCCTCGAGCGCGTCCTGACCTTCCTGGGCCGCCCGGACGCAACCCGGAACGAGCAAGCCGTGGCGCGGACCCTCGTCTCACTGGCGCGCGACGTGACGGCCCTGACCCACCACGCCTCGTACCTCGGCAGCAACATCAACTTCCTGCTCGACAGCACCCTCGGCATGATCAACATCGCGCAGAACGCGATCATCAAGATCGTATCGGTGGCGGCGCTGGTCTTCCTGCCCCCGACCCTGATCGCCAGCATCTACGGCATGAACTTCGACGTCATGCCGGAACTCGGCTGGCCGTGGGGCTATCCGGCGGCGCTCGGGCTCATGGCCCTGTCGGCCGTTCTGCCTTACGTGTACTTCAGGCGCCGGGGTTGGCTTTAGGGTCGAGCCACAGGTCGACGAAGTGCTCGACCCAGCGGTCCATGGCGGCATCATAGGCGTCGCACGACGCGAGCTGGTCGTCGCAGGACTGCGCCCCAGGGCGCTTCAGATGGTCGTGCGCCTCGGTCGTCCACCACGAGAGGATTTCGCGGGTGACTTCGGGGTGGAACTGCACGCCGTAGGCGTTGGGCCCGAACCGCATGGCCTGGTTGCGGAACGTGGCGCCTGTCGCCAGCAGTTCGGCGCCGTCCGGCAGGTCGAAGCCTTCGCCGTGCCAATGGTAGACGTGGCTCAGCGCATCGATCACGTGCGCGCCGCGGTTGGTCGGCTGGATCGGCCAATAGCCGATCTCCATCATGCCCTCGTCGTGGGGTGCCACCCGGGCACCGAGGCAACGGGCCATGAGCTGGGCGCCGAGGCAGACGCCGAAGTAGGGAGTCCCGGCCGCAAGCAGGCGGTCGATCCAGCGCATCTCCTCGCCCAGATAGGGCAACGTGTGGTCGTCGTTGGCGCTCATGGGACCGCCGAACACCACCGCACCCGCCAGCGTCGCCGGATCCGGCAGCGGCTGCCCCAGTGCGGGACAGCAGCGCTTCAACCGGTGATTGCGCCGCGCCAGCACGGTGGCGACGCGCCCAGGGCGCGAACGACCATGGTGAACGACGAGGGCAACCGGTCTGCTCATGACGCGGAGCGCGATGCGAGACTCATGCCATGGCCATGGCGGCGTCGCCGGGGCGACACGCCGGGCCGCTCACCTGGGGCCGGTTGATGTCGACCACCCGAATGCCCTGTCACGCGGCCATTCCGTGCCACGCTGGGATGGTGAATGTCACGTCCGCCATGGCGATCGCCTGATCTGACCTTGGACACCTGACCTCTATAGAGAGTCGGCGAATCTGGGACAAGCCTAGGACTAGCCGATATCGCCCGGTGTGGTCGAGGTCAGGGTGGCCTTGAACCCGGCGGCGGTGAGCTTGGCCGACAGCTCGCGCACGTGGGCCATATCGCGGGTCTCCATGACGATGTCGAGGTCGGCGGACTTCACCGGCAGGGCCGAGAAGGTGCGCTGGTGGTAGACTTCCATGATGTTGGCCCCGGATTCGCCGATGATCTTGGTGATGGCGGCAAGCACGCCCGGCTGATCGGGGATTTCGATCCGCATCCGCACCAGGCGGCCTTCGCGCACCAGGCCGCGCATGATGATCGAGGCAAGGATGCGGGGGTCGATGTTGCCGCCGGTCAGGATGCAGCCGACGCGTTTCCCCTGGAACTTCTCGGGATTGGCGAGCACCGCGGCGAGGGCGGCGGCGCCCGCACCCTCGGCCACCGTCTTCTCGATGTTGAGCAGGAGCTGGACGCCTCGCTCGAAGTCCGCCTCGCCGACCACCAGCACTTCGCTCACCAGCTCGCGCACCACCGGGAACGTCTTCTTGCCGGGGGTCTTCACGGCGATGCCCTCGGCGACGGTCCGTCCGCCGGCCCGCGCGGGCAGGCTGTGGACGGCCTGGTACATGGAGGGATAAAGGGCGGCCTCGACACCGATGATCTCGATCGCCGGCTTGATCGCCTTCGCGGCGATGGAGTTGCCGGCGATCAGGCCGCCGCCGCCGATCGGGATCACCAGCACGTCTAGGTCGGGATCGTCCTCCAGCATCTCCAGCGCGATGGTTCCCTGGCCCGCGATCACGTGTTCGTCGTCATAGGGGTGGACGAAGCTGAGGCCATCCTTCGCCGCTAGTTCGCGGGCGAACACGGCCGCCTCGTCGATCGTCTCGCCGCCGACCAGGACCCGCGCGCCGAACCGCTGGGTGTTCTCGACCTTCACGTGGGGCGTGCCGTTGGGCATGACGATGGTCGCGGCGATCCCCAGCCGCCGGGCGTGGTAGGCCACCGCCTGGGCGTGGTTGCCGGCGGACATGGCGATGACCCCGGCGCGTTTCTCCGCCTCGGGGAGCGCGTTGAGCTTCACCAGCGCGCCGCGGTCCTTGAACGACGCGGTGAACTGCTGGTTCTCGAACTTGATGACGATCTGACAGCCGCAGATCTCGGACAGGGTCCGTGAATGCAGGCTGGGCGTGCGCACCACCTGGCCCGCGATGACGATGGCGGCGCGGCGGATATCGTCGATCGTCACCGGCATGGCTGGTTCCCTCCCCGCGACTCAAAGGGCACGATACACCTCGATCGGCGTCTCACCGGACCTCCGTGTGGGGAATGGTCCAGGTCTCCGCCAGGGCGCCCCGGTGCCACTCCTGGTACGCTGGCAGGCCCAGTACCGCGTTCATGTAGGCGCGACTCACGGGATCGACCACGATGCCATAGGTTTCGAAGCGGGTCACGACCGGCGCGTACATCGCGTCGGCGGCGGTGAAGGGGCCGTAGAGGAACGGTCCCCCCGCGCCGAACCGTGATCGGGCCTCGCGAAAGATCGCGGTGATGCGGGCCACGTCGTTGGCCACGGCCTCGCCGCGGTCCGTGGCGGCGTAGCGCTTGCCGAGGTTCATCGAGCAGGCTTGCCGCAGGGCCATGAATCCGGCGTGCATCTCGGTCGCGACGGAACGGGCGTGGGCCCGCGCCGCACGGCCCTTCGGCCAGACGCCGAGCTCGCCGTGCCTGTCCGCCAGGTACTCCATGATCGCGAGGGACTCCCACACGACCACGTCGCCATCGATCAGCGTGGGCACCTTGCCCGACGGTGACAGCGCGAGGATCGCCGCCTTGCTGCCCGGCTCGTACAGTGGAATCACCGTCTCGCCGAAGGGGATGCCCAGGATCTTCATCAGGAGCCACGGACGCAGCGACCAGGATGAATAGAGCTTGTTACCGATGACGAGCTTGTGCACCCCGGTCTCCCTAGAGACCCGCCGCCAGCTTCCGCGCCTCGTACAGGGCCAGGCTGCCCTTGCGCGGGGCGACACCGTCGCCGATCGCATGATGCGCCACCGCGAGGCCGGCGAGGTCGCGTGCGAGTGCCGTCTCGGAGGTCGGCATGGTCGCCAGCACTACCGTATCGACCGTCACGACGCGCTCGGAGCGCGCGGCGAGATAGCGAATCGTCACGGCATTGCCCTGGATGCCCAGAACCGCCGAGCGCACATGGGACGTCACTTTCGCGTTGGCGACCATGCGGGCGAGGACGCCCCCCATGCCGTTGGCGAGGGTCCGATGCCCGGCGGTCGGCAGCCCTGTCACGATGTCGACGTCATGGCCTCGTTCGGCGAGGAACAGCGCCGTGCCGATCCCGCGCCAGCCGCCCTCGTCGTCGACCACCAGGACGCGGCGGCCGGGCTTTGCGCGGCCCTCGAGCACGTCGGCGATGGTAATGACGTTGTCCTGGTCGGCGCCCGGCATGCGGCGGACATGGGGCAGGGCCCGCTGCACGCCGTCCTTCGTGTAGTTGGCACCGGTCGCGACGATCACCTCGTCGAAGCCACCGGCGGCAATCTCCGCAGCCGACAGCGTCGTGTTGCGCCGCACCTCGACCTGGAGCTGCCCCAGTTGCCGCTCCATCCAGCCGAGGAAATCGGCGATCTCGTGCCGTTCGGGTTGCCGGGCCGCCAGACGAAGCTGGCCGCCGAGTTCCCCCGTCCGCTCGACCAGGGTCACCCGATGCCCGCGCTCGGCGGCGAGCCTTGCGGCCTCCATGCCGGCGGGTCCGCCGCCAACCACGAGAACCCGCTTGGGTTCCTTGGCCGGCGTCCGTTCCGCCTCGCCCCAGATCCACTCGTGGCCGACGCTCGGGTTGACGAAGCAGGAGATGTAGTAGTCCCGGTGCCGGCGGCCGATGCATTGCTGGTTGCACGAGATGCAGGGCCGCACGTCCTCGGGCCGACCGGCCTTTGCCTTGTTGGCCAGGTGCGGGTCGGCGATCTGGGCACGCACCAGGCTCACCATGTCGGCCTGGCCCTTGGCCAGCACCGCCTCCGCGTTGGCCGGGGTCCGGATGCGCGATTCGGCCTGGATCCTGGCGTGGCGAACCGCGCCGCGGATCGCCTCCGCGTCGGCGGGTCCCTGCATGGGGCCATACAGGAACCCCGGCACGATCCGCTCGTAGTCGACCAGATAGCTGCCGGTGGACACGGCGAAGTAATCGACCAGCCCGCGCCCATCCAGGTAGGCCGCGATTTCCGCCTTGTCGCCGAGCGTCAGGCCGCCCTCGGCGGGTTCGGCCCCGGTGATCGTCATGCCGATGATGAAGTTTTCGCCACAGGTTTTGCGCACCCGGCGGCAAATCTCGACGGCGAAGCGCAACCTGTTCTCCAGGCTGCCGCCCCAGCGGTCGTCGCGAAAGTTCGTGATTGGCGACCAAAACTGGTCGATCAGCGCGTTGTACGCGGCGAATAGCTCGACCCCGTCGAAGCCCGAGGCCTGCTCGCGCCGCGCCGCGCCGACGAACGCCTCGATCATCTCCTCGATCTCGGCCTCGGTCATGGGGTGGCTGCCGTCGGCCTCGTAGACCGACAGGGTTCCCGACGGCGACCAATTGGCGTGCCAGGAGTTGTCGGAATCACCGTTGGCGCCGATGTGATAGATTTGATGGATCATCACCGCGCCCTCGGCGTGGCAGGCGTCGGTGATCCGGCGGAAGGGCGCGATGGTCGCGTCGTCCTGCACCCGGAAATTCCCGCGAATGAGAACCCCCGATTGGTGCGGCGGCACCGGCTCCACCACGATCATGCCGACGCCGCCCCGTGCCCGCTCGCGGTAGTAGGCGAAGTGCCGATCCCCCGGCAACCCCTCGACGCTCATGTTCGCCGTGTGCGCCCCGAACACGATGCGGTTGCGCAACGTCTTGTGCCGGATCGTCAGAGGTTGGAAGAGGTGCGGGAACGGCTCTGTCATGGGTCAACTCGCTGTTCTGCTGCCCCCTTCTCTCTCGACACCAGTCGCGGGAACCTGGGGGAGGGACGTCCGATCGATGTCCCTTCCATAGCAGCCCCGTTGCCCTTCCGCGACTCCGGCGCCATGACCAAGGACAAGCAGGCTCTGAGCGGCCTCGGCTTCGCCCTCCTCCCCGCCCTGTACGAAATGGTGTAGCACTAGGCTCGCGGCTGTCGACGGCCAGCGGCGGGAGCAATCCGGGAGCAAACCCACGGCGGACTCGCCCCTGCGCGGCATTGGTCTAGATTTCAGCCTTCGCGGGAGGGTCCAGCGTGGAGCGTCAACAGCGTCGGCTCGCCGCCATCCTTGCCGCGGATGTAGCCGGGTACAGCCGGCTCATGGGCATCGATGAAGAGGGCACGCTCGCGCAATTGAAGTCTCATCGGCGCGCCCTGGTCGACCCCAAGATCACGGAACATCGCGGACGGATCGTCAAGACCACCGGGGACGGAATGCTGGTGGAGTTCGCGAGCGTGGTCGATGCCGTGCGGTGCGCCGCGGAAATTCAGCTAGGGATGGCCGAGCGCGGCGTCGACTTGCGCCCGAATTGCGCATCGAGTACCGCATCGGCATCAACGTCGGCGACATCATCATCGACGGCGACGACATTTTCGGCGACGGCGTCAACATCGCGGCGCGGCTCGAGGCGCTGGCCCTTCCGGGCGGCATCTGCATCAGCCGGGGCGCGCGTGATCAGGTCCGGGACAAACTCGAACTCGCGCTCGAAGACCTCGGCGATCAGGCGGTCAAGAACATCGCCCGGCCGGTGCGGGTCTTTCGCGTTTCCGTCGGCGCACCCGCACCGGTGGGTGCGGATGCGAAGCTCGCTCCGCCACAGCCCGAGCACCTCTCCATCGCGGTCCTGCCGTTCGTGAACATGAGCGGCGATCCCGACCAGGAATACTTCGCTGACGGCATCTCCGAAGACATCATCACGGCTTTGTCGAAGGTTCCGCGGATGTTCGTCATTGCCCACAATTCATCCTTCACCTTCAAAGGGAAAGCCGTCCACGCGCAGGAGGTGAGCAAGAAGCTCGGCGTCCGGTACCTCCTGGAGGGCAGCGTCCGCAAGGCCGGGAGCCGGGTGCGGATCACGTCGCAGTTGATTGACGGGGTCACGGGTGGACATCTCTGGGCGAGCGCTACGACCGCGATCTCACCGACATTTTCGCGGTCCAGGACGATGTCACGCAACAGATCATCAGCGCGCTCGAGGTCACGCTGAGCGAGGCCGAGAAATCGCTGATCGTCGAAGGGGCACGAAGAACGTGGCCTCTCATGACTTTTTCCTGAGGGGCCGCGAGTTGATGTTCGAGCTGAAAAGAGATCGCGAGATGTTCGATCGATCGACGGCCTGCTTCCGGCGCGCCATCGCGCTCGATCCGAACTATGCCGACCCCTACGCGGGCCTTGGCATAGCGTACGTCCTGGATCATCAGAACAGCTGGAGCGATGCGCCCGAGACGTCACTTGACCAGGCCGAGCGCCACGTCAGCGAGGCGATCGCCAAGGACGACAAGGATCCATTCGCGCATTACGTCGCCGCCATGGTCGCCATGTGGAAGAAGGATTTTGAGCGATGGGCCCATGAGGCCGACCGGGCCTTGTCTCTCAACCCCAACTACGCGCCAGCGCTCAATGTGAGGGGCAGGGTGCACATCTATACGGGAGAGCCCGCCAGGGCGATCCCCTACATCGAACGGGCAATGCGCCGCGATCCGGCCTTCCAGCAGCAGTACTTGCATTTCCTCGGTACGGCCCATTTCGTGGCTGGTGATTACGCGACCGCGGGGGCTCTCTTCGAGGACCGTATCGCCATCAATCCGACCAGGGATTTGTCGCGCGCCTTCCTCGCGTCTGCGTTGGGCCATTTGGGTCAACTGGACGAGGCCCGCCGGATTTGGCGCGAGCTCAAGGAGATCAATCCTGGATACCCGCACGGGGATCATATCGGCCGACTGCCGTTCAGGGACTCCGCGGACGCCGAAAAGTTCACCGATGGCCTATGCAAGGCGGGCCTGGCGGAGTAACCGCTCGCCGAAGATACTGTTCCAAAATCGTCAGGGCCTGGATTTCTCCCCTTCCCTCGCGGGAGGGGCTGGGAGAGGTGGTCGATCCGAATGTTGATGCCCCTTGACACCACCCTGTATTTAGCTAAATATGCAATTAGCTAATAGGCTAAATAACGATGATCCGCAACCCCGACGCGCTTTCCGCCACCTTCGCCGCCTTGGCTGATCCCACGCGGCGGGCGATCGTCGCGCGGCTGTCCGCGGGCGAGGCGACGGTCGGAGAAGTCGCGCGGCCCTTTGCCTTGGCCCTGCCCACGGTCTCCCGCCATCTCAAGGTTCTCGAGCAGGCCGGCCTGATCCGGCGCGAGACCGATGCCCAATGGCGCCGCTGCCGCCTCCTGACCGAGCCCCTCGACGAGGCCGGTGAGTGGGTCGAGCGGACCCGTGCCTTCTGGGAGTCGAACCTCGACAGCCTTGCGGCTTACTTCAAGCCCCAACGGAAACCCGCCAAGAAAAGGCGTGCCAGACGTCGCAAGGGCGATCCAAAGGCATGACCGAGACTTTTACCAACCCCTGGAGGAACCCATGACCAAGCCCATCACCGGCGGCTGCATCTGCGGCGCGCTGCGCTACGAGATCGATGCCGAGCCGATGATGGCCGGCCATTGCCAATGCTCGACTGCCAGAAGTCGACGGGCGCCGGCCACGCCAGCCTGATGATGGTGCCGACCGCCGCCACGAAGATCACAGGCACGCCCCGCTACTTCGCCTCGAAGGCCGACAGCGGCAACACGACGGAGCGCGGGTTCTGCGCGACTTGCGGCAGCACCGTCTTCGGCAAGACCTCCGGCAACGCTCAGGGGATGGTGGTCTTCGCGGGCAGTCTCGACGATCCATCCCAGTTCAAGCCGCAGTTCTCGATCTTCGCCAAGCGCGGACACGCGTGGGATCACATGGCCCCGGCGGTTCCCCGCTTCGAAGGGATGCCGCCACGGCAGGGCTCGTGATAGCCCGCGCCCAAACCAAGGACGACGTGCTGCGGATCGTCCGCCGCGTATCCGCTTGCCTGGCCGACGTGTTCAGTGCCTGGACCGAGCCAACCCAGTTCATGGCCTGGTGGGGTCCGTCGGGGTGTGTCATTCCCAAGGCTGAATTGGATGTCCGGCCCGGCGGCCGCTACCGGGTAGAGATGGTGATGCCGGGCAGGAACCCGTTCGAGCTCAGTAGCACTTACGTTGCCGTCGAGCCGCCGCGCCGGCTGGTCTACACGTGGTCATGGCGTGGTAGCGGGTCCGTACGATGGCGTCGAATCGTTGGTGACGGTCGAGTTTCGCGACGCCGGCAAGGGCGAAACCGAAATCGTCGTCCTGCACGAACGGCTGTTGTCCGACAAGGCGATCGCCGACCACAGCCACGGTTGGAACGCCCGCCTCGATAAACTGGTGACGTGTCTCGTCGCCTAGGGCCGCTCGCCCCGCCCGAGCCGTGCCTCGATGTCGTCGAGGCACGGCAGCAGGTCGGCCACCGAATCGATCACGTAGTGGGAGCCGGCCTGGGCGAGTTTCGATTCGGCCTTGGCCCTTCTCACCGCCAGATCCTTCTTCGGCAGCCTGCGGGCCTGGGCGAGCGGCATGCCGATCTCGTTGCCCGATACCGTCACCGCGACCGTCCACATGCCGGCGGCGAGCCCTTCCTCGATTCCGGGCACCGTGTCGTCGACCTTCACGCAAGCCGCTATCGTGCTCGCCTCGAGGTCGATGGCATTGCGCAGACACATGGCGGGACCGGGCCGGCCGATCGGCACATCGGACGAGGACACCGAACAGTCGGGGGTGAATCCCTGCTTCGCGGCATCGCGCAGGTTCACCTCGTTCATCGCGCGGTTGTAGCCGGTGGTGGTGCCGATCTTCAGGCCGCGCTTGCGGCAGGCCACGACCGTCTTCAGCGTCCCTGGGATCAGCTTGGAATAGCGCGACAGACAGGCGATCTGCGCCGGAATGAACGCCGCGTAGAGCGCGTCGATGTCGCGGTCCGTCACGCCGGTTCCGCGCCGGGTCCGCCACCGGTCTGCCACGGCCGGCATCGCCGCGATGGTGGCGATGTGCAGACGCTTCTCGGCGCCCATGGGTCCGCGCGCCTCGGCCATGGTGATCGGCACGCCGCGCTTGGCGAATACCTCGAGGAACACCGCGGCGGGGGCCATGCAGCCATGGTCCACGATGGTTCCGGCCCAATCGAAGATCACGGCTTGAAGCGGCCCGACGTAGCGACGGCGATAGCGGAACATGGGATACCCTGTCAGGCGAACGAGGCCATCTTGCCGACGGTCGCCCGCCCAGGCGCGCCCGAGGCGACGCCCAGCGCCGCCATGGCGTCGGCGATGGCGGCGAGCGCGCCCTGGATCTCGGGCGTGCCGATGCGGCCGATACAACCGATCCGGAAGGAGTCGGCGACCGTGAGCTTGCCCGGGTAGATCACGTAGCCCCGCGCGACCAGGCGATCGTAGAACGCCTTGAAGTCGAAGCGCGGGTCGGCGGGCATGCGGAACGTGACGATGATCGGCGCCTGCAGCCGATCCGGCAGCAGGGTCTCGAACCCCAGCGCCCGCATGCCGGTGACGAGCAGCCGGCAGTTTTCGCTATAGCGCGCGCCGCGACCCGCCACCCCGCCCTCGGCCGCGTGCTCGGCCAGGGCCTGGTCGAGGGCGGCGAGGACGTGGGTGGGGGGCGTGAAGCGCCACTGGCCGTTGGTCGCGAAACCCTGTTCCTGGTGCTGCAAATCGAGGCTCAGGGAATGGGCGTTGCCCTTGGCGGCCGCCAGCGCGTCCTGCCGGACAATGGCGAAACCCAGGCCCGGCGCGCCTTCCAGGCACTTGTTGCTGGACGCGACCAGCGCATCGCAGCCGAGCGCCTCAACGTCGCAGGAGAGGGCGCCGAAGGAACTCATGGCGTCGACGATCAGGCGGCGGCCGCGGGCGCGCACCACGTCGGCGATCGCCATGATCGGGTTGAGGATTCCGGACGTGGTCTCGCAGTGGACGGCGGCGACATGGGTGATGCCGGAGTCCTCGGACAAACACGCGTCCAGGGCAGCGGGGCTGGGCGCCTCGTCTTCCGGAGTCTCGAGCACGACCACGGCGCGGCCCATGATTTCGGCCATGCGTTGCATGCGTTTGCCATAGGCGCCGTTCACGAGCACCAGCAGGCGGCCGTGCCACGGCAGCAGGGTGCCGATCGTGGCCTCGACCGCGAACGTGCCGCTCCCTTGCATCGGCACGCAGACGTAACCCTCTGATCCACCGGCGATTTCGAGCAGTCGGGCGCGGCCGCGGGCGGTCATGACGACGAAGTCGGGATCGCGGCTGCCCCAATCGCGCAGCATCGCCGCCTTGACGGTCGAAGAGGTCGTAAGTGGCCCTGGCGTGAGCAATATTTGCCCGGAATTCATCGAAATACCCACCGAATTGGGCTGACCGCGAGCATGTCCCTTCGTGTTACATAAATCCAATGATGGTTTTGTATAGAATATACAATATTATATTATGAATAGCGCCCAGCTTCGCGCCTTCCACGCGGTGGGACGGCCGGCGGGTTCACCCGCGGCGCGGCCGCGCTCGGCGTCACCCAGCCGGCGGTGACGGCGCAGGTCCGGATCCTGGAGGTGTCCTTCGGCGTCGCCCTGTTCGCCCGCGCCGGCCGAGGCGTTCGCCTGACCGAGCTGGGGTGCGACCTCGCGGCCATCACCCAGCGCCTGTCAACGCCGGAGTAAAAATGCATCGGCGTGCCGGAGTATAGAGTGCGTCACGGCTGATGGCATGGAGGCGCCCCGCGGGGGGGCTGCCTGCGTTCTGGGTCATGGCTCGGGTGGGTTGGTTGGGCAGGTTTTGCGGCTTTGGCACCACGCTGTCGGCGCTTGCTCTGCTTGAGCCGATAGCTGTCGCCGT
>SHVY01000035.1 GCA_009694045.1 Alphaproteobacteria bacterium
TGCCGGTCGCGTAGAACATGGCACTGTCGACCATCGCGCGGCGCGCCGGATCCGTGGGATAGAACGCCGTCAGGGTGTGGCGGTTGCTGAGGTACTGCATGATGACGCAGCTCTCCCATGGCGCGCCCCTAGGCAGGCCTTCGGCTTCCAGCATCGGAGTCATGTGCGCCGGACATTTGGCCAGGAACTCGGGCGAGCGGGTGTGCCCCCAGGCGTCGGTCTCGCTGAAGTCGAGCCCGGCCGCGCGGACGAACACCCGCACCGTCATGTTGTTGACGCTGGGCTTGAGCACATTGAGCTTGAGCATCCCTACTCCCCTTGCGTGGCCGGACTATTCCGCCGCCTCAGCCAATCCGTACGTGCGCGCGGCTGCGGCCGGACTGACCAGGCCATCGGCCAGATCGTCGGCGAGCGCCGCGCGCGCCCGATCCTTGGGACGACCGAAGCCGGCACCGCCTCCCGACACCATTTCGACCACGTCGCCCTTATCGAGGGTCGTGCCGGTGGAAGCACCCGCGCCTTCCCGCTTGGCGCCCCGCTGAATCACGCAGACCGCCCTGGCTCCAGGCAGACCGCCGGCGACCCCGCCCGGCGACTTCTCCAGACGGTCGGCGTACATCGCGAAGTTGACCCCATCCTTCAGCGCCTGGAACGACCGCCGGAAGCCGGCGCCGCCTCGCTGCCGGCCCGCGCCCCCGCCGTCGGGCACCAGCTCGTAGGTGATGGTGCGGAAGAAATCGAAATCCATATCCAGGACCTCGACCGGCGTGTTCGAGCAGTTGCTGAGGGGCCCGTCGACCCCATCGCAGCCGTCGGCCTTGAAGCTTGCGCCATTGCCGCCGCCGAGGATGTCGAGGTGCACGCGGTAGCCGGCGGGCGTCAGGTGGCTGAGGGCCGCCACCCAGGTGGTGTCGAAGCCCTGCGCCACGATCTTTTCGGGGACCGCGCCGGCCAGGGCCCGCATCACCGCCCCGTAGGCACGATAGGACGTGGTCATGCGCGCCCGCACCGGGGCCGGCGGCCGGGGGTTGAGGATCGAACCGTAGGGGGCGGTGACCGAAATGGGGCGCTTCGCGCCCTCGTTGAATGGCACGTCGGACCCGGTCAGCACCGCCTTGATGCACGAGAGGGTGGCGGAAACGGTGGACGCGAACGGCGCATTCACGTGGCGTGAAACCTGGTCGGACGTGCCCGCGAAATCGACCGTCATGGTATCGCCCTTGACGGTCACCCGGGCCTTGACGATCAGCTCGCGGCCCTCGCCCCATTCGCTGTCGGTCGCGTCCTCGCCCTCGTAGACGCCATCCGGCACGGCGGCGATGGCCGCGCGCACGCGCCGCTCGGCGTAGTCCTGCAGCTCGGCCATGGTCGCCTTCACCGTGGCCACGCCATAGCGTTCGCACAGCTGCCGGACGCGGGCCGCGCCGATGTGATTGGCGGCGAACTGGGCATAGAAATCGCCGATGGTCTGGGCCGGCACCCGGACGTTGCGGGCGATCAGGCGTTCCAGCCCGCCGCCGTTCCAGTCGCGCGCCTCGCTGTAGCGCGAGGGCGGGATGATCAACCCCTCCTGGTAGACGTCGCGGCTGGAGGTGTTGAGCCCCGGGTTGCCGCCGCCGAGATCCAGGTGATGGGCGATCGAGGCGCTGAACGCCACGACCTCGCCCGCGACGAAGATCGGCGTGAAGATGAACACGTCCTGCAGGTGCTGGCCGCCCTGGTAGGGATCGTTGGTGATGAGGAAGTCGCCCTCCGCCAGCGTCTCCGCCGGGTACAGCGCGAGGCAGGGCTGGATGGTCGCCCCGATCGAGCCGAGCTGCATGGGGATGAGCTCGGCCTGGGCGACCGTATGGCCGCGCGCGTCGCACAGGGCAGCCGAGGCGTCGCGCGCCTCGCGCACCACGGTGGAATAGGCGGAGCGCACCAGCTTGGCGCCCATCTCGCGGGCGATCGCCTGCAGCGCCTGGCTGATGACCGCGTAATCGGCCGGGTCGAGATGGGTCATGGCAATCGCCTCAGGATCAGGTTGTCCCAGGTGTCGTGGCTCGCGATCCAGCCGTCGGGGACGTAGATCGTCGAGGTCGGGTCTTCCATCAGGGCAGGCCCTAAGAGCTTGGCGCCGCGCGCTAATCCGGCGCGGGGCAAAAGCTGGCACACACGCGTGGCGCGATCATCATACACCTGAAACGCGCCCGCGCGCCCGCGCTGATCGCCGCCTTCGACCAGGGCTGGAACGTCGGCCTGGACGGCGGTGATGCCGAGGCGGAAGGCGACGATCTCGATCGGCTTGTTCGAGGCTGCGCCGTGGAAAAACACCCGCTGATGCGCCTCGCCGAACAGACCGCGCAGGCCTTCTTCGGTGTTCGCGGCCACGTCTTCGGCGCCGAGCTCGACCGGCAATTCGAACGCTTGACCGACGAAACGCATCTGCAGCGAGAACGTGAACGCGAGCGGACCGGACAGCCCGAGTTTCTCGAAACGGGACAGAGCGTCACTCCGCATCGCCTGGTAAATCGTCGCGACCGCGGCCGGCGCCGCGTCGTCCAGCGGCACCCGACGGGTCTGGGTGTCGTAGTGGACGTAGTCGGACGCGATCAACCCATAGGCCGAGATCACCCCGGCGTTGGGCGGCACGACGATGGTGCCGATGCCGAGATCGGCCGCGACCTTGGCGGCGTGCAGCGGTCCGGCACCGCCGTACGGCACCAGGGCGAAGTCGCGCGGGTCGCGACCCCGCTCGGTGGAGACGAGCTGGATCGCGCGGACGATGTTGGCGTCCGCGATCCGGACGGCGCTGTCGGCCATCTCCTCGAGGGCCATACCGAACTCGGCCGCCAAACCCTCGAACACCCGCCGCGCCGCACCCGCGTCCAGCGCCATGGTGCCGCCGAGCAGAGCGTCGGGCCGGATGGTGCCGCGCACCACGTGGGCGTCGGTGATCGTCGGCCGCGAACCGCCGTGGCCGTAGCAGGCCGGGCCGGGGTTGGCGCCGCTGCTTTCCGGCCCGACCCGCAGCATGCCGCCGGCGTCGCGCCAGACGATCGACCCGCCACCGGCACCGACCGAAACGATGTCGAGCACGGGCAGGCGCACGGGCAGGCCGTCGATCGAGGTCTCGGCGGCGAGGGTCGGGCGGCCGTCGTCGACCAGACAGACATCGGTCGAGGTGCCGCCCATGTCGAAGGTGATGAGGTTCTTGAAGCCACTGAGGCCCACCTGCCGCGCGGCCCCCATCACCCCGGCGGCGGGGCCGGAAAACAGCGAGGAGATGGCGTTGCGCTTCATGCCCTCGACCGGCAGCCGGCCGCCGTTCGACTGCATCACGCTGAAGCGGCCGCGGAACTGATGCTTGGCCAGCCGGTCCTCGAAGCGGCCGAGGTAGCCGGCGATGACGGGCTGCAGGTAGGCGGCGAGGGTGGTGGTTGAGGCCCGCTCGTACTCGCGGAATTCGCGCGTCACGTCCGACGACAAGGTGACCGGCAGATCGGGCAGATGCGCGGCCACCAGATCGCGCAGGGCGGCCTCGTGCGCCGGATTGGCGTAGCCGTTCAGCAGACACACGGCGACCGCCCCGTAGCCGCCGGCCCGGAGGGCGGGGATCAGGTCGCGGGCGACTGCGGCGCGATCGAGCGGCCGTTCGATCGTGCCGTCGGCCAGCATCCGTTCGGGAACCTCGAAGCAATCCCGCCGGCGCACCACCGGCTTAGGCTTCTGGTAGGCAAGGTCATAGATGTTGTGGCGATCGTGGCGTTGCAGGAACAGGAGATCGCGGAAGCCCTCCGTGGTGACGAAGGCGACGTGGGCGCCCTTGCGCTCCAGCACCGCGTTGGTGCCGACGGTCGAGCCGTGCACCAGCTCCTCGATCCGGTCCAGGGCCAGCCCCGCGGCTTCCAGGGCGTTGAACGCGCCCTCGTCGGGGTGCGCGGCCACGCTCGCGACCTTGCCGACGCGCACCCGCCCGCCCTCGATCGCCACCAGATCGGTGAATGTCCCCCCGACCTCGACCCCAACGCGCATCGTCCCCGGCCCCCAGGTTGCGGCGGCCACCCTAGCGAGCACCACCGCGGCGGGCAACGTGGGCTTTATGGCTTGATGCCGGTCTGGGTGATGTCGCTGTCGATGATGAGCTGGGCCAGGCCGTTGTTGTAGACGGTGTAGCCGGAATTGGCGCCGGTGCGGCGGCGCCCGCACCCCAGCCGGTGTCCGACGTGGTGACCGTATCCCCGGCGTTGCCGTCGATCCTGATTTTGTTGGTCGTTTCGGACAGGTTCAGGATGCCGAGCTTGGTGACGTTCAGGGTGTTGTGCCGGTCCCGGTCAGATCGAACGCCTCGAACCCGACGATCTTTCTGCCGCCCTTGCCGGCGAGGTTCAGGGTGGTGCCGGCACCGGTGAACACGATCGTGTCCACCCCCGGCCCGCCGTTGGCCACCTGGAAGGCGGTGGGGTTCGACGTTTGCAGGAGCATAATGTCGTTGCCGCCGCCGGTGTTGCCGAGATCGACCATCGTGACGCTCGTCTTGCCGTGAACGACGAAGGCCGCGCCGCCCGGTCCGCTGCCGGGAGCGCCGATGGCGATATCGGCGAAGGCGTCGCCGTCGATGCGACCAATGGCCACCGACACGTCGGCGTCGTCGCCATCCGCGGCGCCGGCGATCTTGAACCCGCTGTTGCCGCCGAGTCGGCCGAGATCGCGAACGGGGTCGAGGGCCACGGTGTTGCCGGCGATGGTGTTGTTCTGGAGGTTGCCGGTGCCGCGGATCGCGATGCCGCCGCCGAGGTTCAGGTTCTCGACGTGGTTCGGCAGGATGAAGTTCGGCGCCGTGCTGTCGACCGCGTCGGTGCCGTTGCCGGTGGTCTCGATCACCTTGTCGGCGTTCTGATCGACTTTAGTAACGATCGTTGCCGGGACCGCCTTCCATGCGGTCGATGCCGGTGCCGCCGTCGAGGATGTCGTTGGCGCCGAGGCCGAAGAGGGAGTCGTTAGAGTCCCTTACCGGACAGTATGTCGGCCAGGGCCGTCCCGATCAGGACGTCGATACCGTTGGTGCCGATCTTGGGGCTCTCCGCTGACGAGTGCCGGAATGCTGTCGCCCCCACCCACGAAGATGTAGCCACGGGCTCCGAATTGAGCGCCGGCGCGAACCCGATTGCCAAGGCGGCGCCGGATGCCGGACACTGGTTCCCCGCATCCAGGCCTGGGGGTCGCCCTTGTACGAGATCGACACGAAACGCACGGACTTGGCGCTCGAGTTCAAGAAGAACCCGTGGGGGCCGCATTCGGCCGAACTGCAGCGGATCCTCAACCGCATGCGCTGGGAGCCCCTGAAGGGCAAGCACGTGCTGGTCTGCACCAAGCCACACCAGGAGTGGAAGCTCGCCGAGCTGCCGGGCGAGCGGGGGAAGCCGGTGAAGGTTCACGAGGACGTGGTGTTCACCAACCTGGAAGCGGCCGAGTGGGACATCTTCAAGCGCCGCTGGAAGCGCATCACCGGTCAGGATCTGCGGGTCGAGTGAATCCGGGCACCTGCCAACGATTCTGTCTAGTCATATAACTAGTCTGGAACAATGGTGCGAGGCCGCGCGATGCGAACGTGGCAGGTTCAGGACGCAAAGGCGCGGTTCAGCGAATTTCTCGATGCGAGCCTCAAGGAAGGTCCGCAAATCGTGACCAAGCGTGGGATCGAAACCGCCGTCCTCGTCCCTATGGCGGAGTGGCGACGGCTGCAAGCGGAGGCGACCCCGACGCTCAAGGACCTCCTGCTCGCCGATGAGCCGAGGTTCGATCTCCCGATCCCATCCCGGGGTAGGCTCCGCCGCGGGCCGCCGCCACCGCTCTGACGGCGATCTCGATGTACCTGCTCGACACGAACGTCATTTCCGAGCTGCGCAAGGCGCACCCCCACGGTGCCGTCACGGCATGGCTATCGGCGATTCCTGCCGATCGACTTCGCATCGCCGCCGTGACCCTGGGGGAGATGCAGGCCGGGGTCGAGCTGGCTCGCGAACGGAACCCGGAAAAGGCCGACGAGATCGAAGCTTGGGTCGATCTGGTCGCGCGAACCTGGAACGTGCTGCCGATGGACGGCGTGGTCTTTCGGGCATGGGCACGTCTGATGCACCGGCAATCGGACACGCTGATCCAGGACGCCATGATCGCCGCGACGGCGATCGTGCATGATCTGGTCGTGGTCACGCGCAACGCGCGCGATTTCAAGCCCTTCGGGGTCACGGTCCTCGATCCATTCCCTGCGTCGCGGCCGAGAGTTTGAGCCCTGCGCCGAAGCATCGTGATCGCCCACACCGCCGCGGTACCCATCGCCACGAGAACCAGAGAAGCGAGGAGTCGCTCGACGTGTGGAGCGACGTATTCGGCAAATCACCAGCCATCACTAGAGTCACCAATCCCAATCCCAATCCCGAGCAACGGCCCCATGTAAAGATGTGTGCATGCCGTAGTGCGAGAGGGACAGGGTGAGCGGGAGCGCGTCTGCGTGTCGCAATGAATCGCCCGAGTCAGGGTCGTCGCGGCCTTCGACAAGCTCAGGCTGAGGAATTCTCTTCGCGGCACAAAAAATTTCCCTCAGCCTGAACTTGTCGAAGGCCGCAGGGTACAGGTCTAAAGCACCCTTTCGCGATAGTCCCCGTCGTAGGCTGCCGCCGACGTCTCATCGGGCACGTTGAGCACAGCCGTCGGACGCGCCATAGTCCCGCCCGCGGCGAGGGAGAGGCACGGTGGCGTCCATCACCGGTTACAGCGACAAGATCAGCGTTCAGCCCGGCGAGACGATCGACTTCAAGGTCAGCGCCGCGGGGATGAAGCGCTATCGGGCCGAGATCGTGCGGGTGATTTCGGGCGACGATTCGCCGAAGGGTCCAGGCTATCGCGTCGAGCCGCTGAAGACCCCGGTGACCGGTACCTATCCGGCGAAGACCCAGCCGATCCACGCCGGGTCCTACGCGATCGTTCCGCCGTCCGCGGCGCTGGATGCGATCGCGAGTTTCACCCTGCAGGCGATGGTCATGCCGACCCTGCCGGCGAAGCCGTGGCAGTCCATCATGGGGCGCTGGGTCGAGCCCTCCGAGGCCGGGTTCTTCATCTATATCGATGACAAAGCCCAGCTCTGCGTCGGCATCGGCGACGGCCGGGGCGGCACCTGTTTCTTGCGCAGCGGCAAGCCGATGCTGGCGGGCGAATGGTACCTGACGGCCGCGACGTTCGACGCTGCCACGGGCCGCCTTGAACTGCGGCAGGTGCCGCAGGCGGCGCATCTCGACGAGGCGGTGGTCTCCGCCGTCACCAAGGTGCGGCCCCGGGCGCCGGCCCATCTGCCGTTCCTGATCGCCGCTTGGAGCGAAGACGGGCGGGCCGACGGCAATCCGGTCGGCGCCCACTTCAACGGCCGGATCGACGATCCCGTCCTCTGCCGCCGGGCGCTCTCCTGGGGGGAGATCGCCGCCGTCCGCCACGGACCCTTGCCGCCCAAGGTCGCGCCCGACGTGGTCGCGGCCTGGGACTTCGCCCAGGACATCGCGTCGGACCGGATCCGCGACGCCTCGCCCAACCGGCTGGACGGGCGCCTGGTCAACCTGCCCACCCGGGCCGTGCGCGATTCGCTCTGGACCGGCGAGGAGATGAACTGGCGGCACGCGCCGGGTCAGTACGGCGCGATCCACTTCCACGACAGCGACCTGTACGACTGCGGCTGGCGGACCGACTTCAGCCTGACGGTACCGGCGGGGACCCGCAGCGGGTTCTACGCGGCGCGGCTCAGTGCCGGCGAGGTCGAGGAGCACATTCCGTTCTTCGTCCGCCCCAAACGGGGCACGACGACCGCCAAGCTCTGCTTCCTGGTGCCGACGGCGAGCTACATGGCGTACGCCAACGGCTCGCGGACGGACGGCCACCTCGCCGAACTGATCGGCGGGCAATTCACCGTGTTGAGCCGGGCCGACGTGTTCCTCAACGACCACCCCGAGTACGGCCACTCCTGCTACGACAACCATAGCGACGGCTCGGGGGTCAGCATCTCGTCGCGGCTGCGGCCGATCCTCAACATGCGGCCACGCGGGCCCCTGTGGGAATACAACGCCGACACCCACGTCACCGCCTGGCTGGAGGCTAGGGGGATTCCCTTCGACGTGGTGACCGACGAGGATCTGCACGCCGAGGGGGTCGGCCTGCTGGCGGCCTACCCTTGCGTCATGACCGGCACGCACCCGGAGTACTATTCGAAGGCGATGCTGGATGCGCTGGAGGCGTACACGGGCCGGGGCGGGCGGCTGATCTACCTGGGCGCCAACGGGTTCTATTGGCGCATCGCCTACCATCCGGAACTGCCGGGGGTGCTGGAGATGCGCCGCGCCGAGGACGGCAGCCGCGCCTGGGCGGCCCATCCGGGCGAGTACTACATGAGCTTCACCGGCGAATACGGTGGCATGTGGCGCCGCAGCGGCAGGCCGCCGCAGGCCCTGGTCGGCACCGGGTTCATCGGCCAGGGCTTCGACCTCTCATCCTACTACGTGCGCACCGCGGCGAGCCACGACCCCCGCGCCGCCTTCATCTTCAAGGGCATCGGCAAATCCGAGAAGATCGGCGACTTCGGGATTCTCGGCGGCGGCGCCGCGGGCTGGGAGCTCGACTGGTACGACGTGACCAACGGCTCACCGCCGCACGCGCTGATCGTCGCCCGATCCGTGGACCACAGCGCCAACTACCAACTGGTCAACGAGGAGGTGCTGTTCAACTACCCGTTCCTCGGCGGCGACGACAACCCGAACGTCCACGCCGACATGGTGTTCTTCGAGACCGCCGGCGGCGGCGCCGTATTCTCGACCTCGTCGATCGCCTGGGCGGCGGCCCTGCCGCACAACGACTTCGACAACAACGTGGGCCGCATCACGGAGAACGTGATCCGCCGGTTCACCAACCCGAAACCCTTCAAGCCGCCGGGCTGAACCCCATGATCCGTCAACCCATCGTTGGATACGCCGATCGGCTGAGCGTCCGGCCGGGCGAACCGATCGCCTTCAAGGTGAGTTGCGACGAGGGCGTCGGCCGCTATCGCGCCGAAATCGTGCGCGTGGTCTGCGGCGATGACCAGCCGGAGGGGCCGGGCTTCAAGGAGCGCGCCGTGGCGACCGCCGTGGACGGGGAGTACCCGGCGCGGGCGCAAGCGATCGCCACGGGCTCCTACGTCCTTGCCCCGGCCGGGCCCGCGGTGCGGCGGCTCGCGAGCTTCACCATCGCCGCCATGATCTGGCCGACGACGCCGGCCAAGGGGTGGCAGGGGCTGCTCGGCTGGTGGTCCGAGCCCACGGAGGTCGGATTCGGCCTGTTCATCGACGGCCGGGGCGAGACGCTGCTGGCGATCGGCGACGGCCGGGGCGGGGTGCAGCTCGTAAGGTCGGGCAAGAAGCTCGGCGATCGGGCCTGGTACCTGGTCGCGGGAAGCTTCGACGCCGCGACCGGCGAGGCGGTGCTGATCCAGGAGCCGCTGCTGCGCCATGCGACCGTCGACGACGCGGCCCTGGTCCGTGCCACGTCGTCGGTGCGGGCGTTCGGCGCGCCGAACGCCCCCGTGTCGATCGGCCCCATCCTCACCGAGACCGCCTCGGGGGTCACGGCCGGCGGCATCTTCAACGGCCGGATCGACAGCCCCCGGATCGCGTCCCGGGCGCTGGACCGGGCCGGGATCGAGCGCCTGGTGCGCGAACCCCTGACCCTGACCGACGCGCTGGTAGCGGCCTGGGACTTCGGCGGCGACATGGGGTCGTCGCGCACCGTGGACCTGTCGCCCAACGCCCTGCACGGCACGCTCGTCAACCTGCCGACGCGGGCCGTCCGGGGCTATCGCTGGACGGGCGTGGAGATGAACTGGACCCACGCGCCGGACCACTATTCGGCGATCCATTTCCACGACGACGACCTGTACGACGCCGGCTGGGAGACGGATTTCACGCTGCGGGTACCGGCCGATCTGCCGTCCGGCTCCTACGCCGCGAAGCTCACGGCGGGGGACGCCGAGGACTATGTCCCGTTCTTCGTGCCGCCGCCGAAGGGCACGGCCACCGCGCCGCTCGCCCTGCTGATTCCGACGGCGAGCTATCTCGCCTACGCCAACTTCCGCGAGAGCCTGGACTACCCGGCGGCCGAGCTCGGCTTCAACATGGTGGCGACCCTCGGCGCCCGCGATCTCTACATCAACGATCACCCCGAGCTCGGCCTGTCCATGTACGACCACCACGCCGACGGCTCGGGGGTCGCGTATTCGTCGGGGCTGCGGCCGATCCTCAACCTGCGGCCGCGCCATACCCTGTGGCAGTACAACGCCGACACCCACCTGACCGACTGGCTGGAGGCGAAGGGCCACGCCTTCGACGTGATCACCGACGGAGACCTGCACGCCGAGGGCCTCGGCCTGCTGGAGCGCTACGCCTGCGTCATGACGGGCACGCACCCGGAGTACTATTCGACGCCGATGTGGGACGCGGTCCACGCCTACATCAACCGCGGCGGGCGGCTGATCTACACCGGCGCCAACGGCTTCTACTGGCGCATCGCGTACAGCCAGGACCGGCCGGGGGCGATCGAGATGCGCCGGGCCGAGGGCGGCTCGCGCTCCTGGTTCGCCGAGCCCGGCGAGTACCACATGAGCTTCACCGGCGAGCTGGGCGGCCTGTGGCAACGCCAGGGCCGGGCGCCGCAGTCGCTCGTCGGCACCGGCTTCGCGGCGCAAGGGTTCGACCTGGCGTCCTACTATCGGCGCAAGCCCGACAGCCGGAATCCGCGCGCCGCCTGGATCTTCGAAGGAGTCGACGAGGAGATCATCGGCGATTTTGGCCTGGTGGGAGGCGGCGCCGCCGGGTGGGAGATAGACCGGGTCGAGCGCCGCCACGGCACGCCGCCGCACGCCCTGGTCCTCGCCTCGTCCGAGGGCCACACCGACACGTATCTGATCGTCACCGAGGAGATCGGCCACAACTACCCGACGACGCTGGGGCGCGATCACCCGGACGTGCGGGCGGACATGGTGTTCTTCGAAATGCCCGGCGGCGGGGCGGTGTTCTCGACCTCGTCGATCTGCTGGGGCGGCAGCCTGGCGCACAACCGCTACGACAACAACGTGAGCCGCATCACCGACAACGTCATCCGCCGGTTCGTCGATCCCAAGCCGTTCCCGGGAGTCTGATCATGCTGCGTACGGCGCTGTGCGAACGGCTGGGGATCGACCTTCCGATCGTTCAGGCACCCATGGGCGGCGCCGTTGGTCCCGACATCGCCGTGGCGGCCGCGGAGGCCGGGGGGCTCGGCATGCTGGCCCTGGCCTGGAGCAGCCCGGATGCGGTGCGGGCCGCGATCCGCGCGACGAAACGCCGCACGGAGCGACCCTTCGGCGTCAACCTGGTGCTCGATGCGCCGCAGGACGAGCGGCTCGCCATCGTGCTCGACGAAGGGGTGCGGATCGTCTCGCTGTTCTGGGGCGATCCCTCGCCGTACATCGCGCGGATTCACGATCGCGGCGGGCTGGTGATGCACACGGTCGCGAGCGCGGCCGAGGCGAAGCGCTCGGTCGCCGCCGGAGCCGACGTGATCGTGGCGCAAGGCTGGGAGGCTGGGGGCCACGTCTGGGGCGAAGTCGCGACCCTTGCCCTGGTTCCCGCCGTGGTCGATGCGGTCGCGCCCGTGCCGGTGATCGCGGCCGGCGGCATCGCCGATGGGCGCGGGCTGGCCGCGGTCCTCGCCCTGGGTGCGAGCGCGGCGTGGATCGGCACAAGGTTTCTGGCGACCGTCGAGGCCGAATCACACCCGCGCTACCGCGAGCTCCTGCTGGCCGCGGCGGAAACCGCGACCGTCCACACCGAGCTGTTCGACATCGGCTGGCCGGATGCGCCGCACCGGGTGCTGCGCAACGCGACCTACGACGCCTGGGTCGCCGCCGGGCGGCCTTCGGCGGGCGGGCGTCCTGGCGAAGGCGAGGCGATCGGCCGTTACCCCGATGGCCGGCCGATCCTGCGCTATGACGTGGAGTCGCCCAAGGCGAACACCAGGGGCGACCTCGACGCCATGTGCCTCTACGCCGGACAGGGCGTCGGGCTGGTGCGCGACGTTCGCCCCGCCGGCGACGTGGTCCGTTCGATCGCCGCCGAGGCGGCCGCCGTCCTCGCGCGTCTGGGCCGCGGCTGATGATCTCGTTTCCTGCGGTTCCCCGGGTCATCGGCCATCGGGGCTCGGCCCGGCTGGCGCCGGAGAACACGCTGGCGTCGATCCGCCGGGCCCACGCGGACGGGGCGCGCTGGGTCGAGTTCGACGTGAAGCTGACGGCCGACCTCGTGCCGATCCTGATGCACGACGACACCCTGGACCGGACGACCAATGGTACCGGCCTGGTCGCCGACCTGTCGCTGGCGCGGATCGCCGAGTTGGACGCCGGCTCGTGGTGGGGTCCGGCCTACGCGGGCGAGCGGGTGCCGACCTTCGCCGCCGCGCTGCACCTGCTGAGCCGGCTGGGCCTCGGCGCCAACGTCGAGATCAAGGCGTGCCCGGGATTCGAGGTGGAGACGGGGAGGGTGGTGGCGACGGCGTTGGCCAATGGCTGGCAGGCGCACCTGCCGCCGCCGCTGCTGTCGAGCTTCAGCCCCGAGGCGCTGGAGGCCGCGGCCGAGGCGGCGCCTCTGATCCGGCGGGGCATGCTGGTGCACGACCGCCGGGCCGAGTGGCGCGAACTCGCGGCCCGCGTCGGCGCGATCTCGGTCCATATCTTCCACGGCTTCGTCACGCCGGAGCTGGCCGAGGCAACGGCCAAGGCGGGCTATCCCTTGCTGGCCTATACGGTCAACGACGCGGCCACGGCACGGCGGATGTACGGCCTTGGGGCCTGTGCCCTGTTCAGCGACGTGCCGGGCTATCTGCTCACGGCCCTCGGCTGAGGGTGCGCGCCACCGCGTCGCGCCAGCGCGCGTAGCGCCGGCCGCGTTCGGCCTCGGCCATGCGCGGCTCGAAACGCTCCTCGGCGCGCCAGTCGCGCGCCAGATCGCCCAACCCCGCCACCAGGCCGGTGCCGATGCCGGCGAGCACGGCGGCGCCGAACCCGGTCGTCTCCGCCAGGCGGGGCCGGTCGATGGGAATGCCGGTGATGTCGGCCAGGAATTGCAGCATCCAGCGGTTCGCGGTCATGCCGCCATCCACCCGCATGGCGGTGACGGGGCCGCCGCCGTCGGCGGCCATGGCGTCCACCAGGTCGCGGGTCTGGAAGCACACCGCCTCCAGCGCGGCCCGCGCGATTTCGGCGGGGCCGGTGTCGCGGGTCAGGCCGTAGATCGCGCCCCGGGCGTCCGCATCCCAAAAGGGGGCGCCGAGGCCGACGAAGGCCGGAACCATGGTGACGCCCGGTCGGCCGGTGGCGGCCAACGTTTCGGTCTCGCCGGCGCTGGCGATGATCCCGAGCCCGTCGCGCAGCCACTGCACGGCCGCCCCGGCGATGAAGATGCTGCCCTCCAGGGCAAACGCCGGGCGCCCGTCGAGGCGGTAGGCGAGGGTCGTCAACAGCTTGTGGGGCGATTCCCGGATCGTCGCTCCGGTGTTCATCAGCACGAAGCAGCCGGTGCCGTAGGTGCTCTTGACCATGCCGGGTGCCACGCAGGCCTGGCCGATCGCCGCCGCCTGCTGGTCGCCGGCCACCCCGGCGATCGCCAGGGGCGCGCCAAGCGCGGCGGTCGACCCGAACGCGCCCGCGCAATCGAGCACTTCGGGCAGCAGGGCGCGGGGGACGCGGAACAGCCGCAGCAGGTCATCGTCCCAGTCCTGGCGGACGAGATCGAACAGCAGGGTGCGGGACGCGTTGGTCGCGTCGGTCACGTGCCGGGTTCCGCCGGTCAGGCGCCAGATCAGGAAGCTGTCGACCGTGCCGAACGCGAGCTCGCCGCGCTCGGCCCGGTCCCGCGCGCCCGCCACATTGTCGAGGATCCAGGCGATCTTGGTCGCCGAGAAGTAGGGGTCGAGGACGAGGCCGGTCTTGGCGCGGACGAACGCTTCGGCACTGGCGCCACGAAGGGAGGCGCAGGTCGCGGCGGTGCGCCGGTCCTGCCAGACGATCGCCGGATGGATGGGCCGGCCGGTCGTGCGCTCCCAGACGATCGTCGTCTCGCGCTGGTTGGTGAGCCCGATCCCGGCGACCTCCCGGGGACCCGCGCCCGCGAGGACGAGGGCGCCGCGCGCGACGCTCAACGTGGATCGCCAGATCTCCTCGGGATCGTGCTCGACCCAGCCGTCCGCCGGGTAGCTCTGCGCGAGCTCGACCTGCGCCTGGCCGCGCACGCGCCCGTCGCGTTCGAACAGCATCGCCCGCGTGCTGGTGGTGCCCTGGTCGATCGCCAGGATGAGGGATGCGGACGCCATGGGCGGACTGTAGCGGATGACCCCCGCGCCAGGCCACGAGATCGCCGTTGCGCGAGGGGGTGCCGGCAACCGAAGATGCGCGCCCCATGGCCCTTGACCGCATCCGCAACGTCCTTCTGATCGCCGCCGACCAGTGGCGGGCCGAGTGCTTCTCGGCCCTCGGCCACCCGTGCGTGCGGACGCCGAACCTGGATGCCCTGGCGGCGGAGGGCGTCTTGTTCCGCAACCACTTCACCCAGGCGAGCCCGTGCGGGCCGGCGCGGGCCTCGCTGCTCGCGGGGATGTACCTGCAGAACCACCGCATGGTGCGCAACGGGACCCCGCTGGACGCACGCTTCACCAACGTCGCCAAGGAGGTGCGGGCGGCCGGGTTCGACCCGATCCTGATCGGCTACACCGACACGGCACCGGACCCGCGGGGCCATGCGGCGAACGACCCGGAGCTCATCACCTACGAGCGGCCGATGGCGGGGTTCACGCCGCATCTGGTGATGGGCCCGGACTTCCTGCCGTGGCGATCGCACCTGGCCGCCAAGGGCTATGACGTCCCGCCCGAGCCCTATGGCATCTACCAGCCGCAACCGGGATACGCCGGCGCGGCGGAGCGGGGCTTCACCTTCGCCCCGCCGCGCTACACGGCCGAAGACAGCGACACCGCGTTCCAGACCGATGCCCTGCTGCACTACCTCCGGGTGCGCGGATCGGCGCCGTGGTTCATCCACACCGCGTACTTGCGGCCGCATTGGCCGTTCGTGGCGCCCGAGCCCTACAACCGGATGTACGACCCCGAGCAGGTGCCGGCACCGCTGCGCGCGGCGACGACCGAGATCGAAGCGGCCCAGCATCCGCTGCTCGCCTACCTGATCGCCCAGCACAACTCCCGCGAAGGCCGATACTACATCAAGGACTATCCGAAGGGCGCGGCCAAGAGCGACCGGCACCACCGCCAGCTCATCGCCACGTACTTTGGCCTGATGAGCGAGCTCGACCATCACATCGGACGGATCGTCGCGGCTCTGAAGGTCCAGGGGATCTACGACGAGACCCTCCTCATCTTCACCTGTGACCACGGCGAGAACCTCGGCGACCATTGGCTGTGCGGCAAGGAGGGTTACTTCGACGCGGCGTTCCGCATCCCCATGATCGTGCGCGATCCGCGCGCCGGCGCCGACCCGACCCGTGGCACCATCGTCGGGGCCTTCACCGAGACGATCGACACCATGCCGACGATCCTCGACGTGCTTGGGCTTCCCATTCCCCGGCAATGCGACGGGCGGTCGCTGGCGCCGTTCCTCCGGGGCGAGACCCCCACCGACTGGCGCGGCGAGGTCCATTGGGAGTTCGACTTCCGCAGCGTGCGGGACCCGGCTGTCGAGCGGGCGATCGGGACCACCATGGATGCGAGCTGCCTGGGCGTGATCCGCGACGCGCGCCGCAAGTACGTGCACTTCCCGACCTTGCCGCCCCTGTTCTTCGACCTGGAGCAAGACCCCGGCGAGTTCCGCGATCTGGCGGCCGATCGGTCGCGGGCGGGGGAGATTCTCGATTACGCCCAGCGCATGATCTCGTGGCGCATGCTGAACGACGAACGCACCCTGACCGGTATGCACCTGGGCGAGGGCGGGATCCACACGCGCGAACGATAGAGAGGTTAGGTCATGGTGAAGTACTTCCCCGACGGCGCTTACGCCGTCGCCGTGGTCGGCACGGCCAGCGGCATTGGCCGCGCGACCGCGCTGTTCCTGGCGAAGCAGGGGGTCTTGGTCGGCTGCCTGGACCGCGACACGGCGGGCAACGAGGCCACCGCCAAGGCGATCCGCGACGGCGGCGGCAAGGCCGTCGCGGCGCACTGCGACGTGACCGAGGACGCGACGATCGTGCCCGCCCTGGACACGGTGGAAAGGGCGTTCGGGCGGTTGGACGGGCTGGTCAACTGCGCCGGGATCACTGGCCGGACCAACATCCAGGGCCACCAGGTCGACGTGGCCGACTTCGACCTGGTCTATCGCGTCAACCTGCGCGGGGCGATGCTGCTGTCGATCGCGGCGCTGCCCCGCATGCTGGCCCGCGACTACGGTCGCGTGCTGCACGTCGCCTCGATCGCCGGCAAGGAGGGTAACGCCGGCATGGCCGCCTATTCCGCGACCAAGGCCGGTCTCATCGGCTTGGTGAAGTCGCTCGGCAAGGACTACGCGACCACCGGCGTCACCATCAACGCGCTGGCCCCGGCCGTGGTCCGCACCCCGATGGTGGACGCGCTGCCCGAGGCGCAGGTGACCTACATGACCGACAAGATCCCCATGCGGCGCTGCGGCGAGCTTGACGAGGTCGCCCACATGATCGCCTGGATCGTCTCGCCGGCCTGCAGCTTCTCGACCGGATTCACCTTCGATCTGTCCGGCGGCCGGGCCACGTACTAGCGCGGGCGGAGGATGAGCATGACAACCCGGCGGGATGTCGCGATTGCCGCCGCCGCGGTGATCCTGGCCGGGCTCATGTGGTCGGGCGGGACCGTCCTGGTGCGCGGCCTGCGCGAGGTGGCGCCGCCGGCGGCGTTGTCGTTCTGTCGCTGCGTGCTCGCCTGCGCGATCCTGCTGCCCTTCGTCACCGGCGATCTTCGCGGCCAGTGGGGTGCCATCCGGGCGAACGGATTGCGGCTCGCCGCCGCCGGCCTCACCGGCGTCGCCCTGTTCCCGCTGGTGTTCTTCACCGCGGTGCAGAACACCGCCGCCGTCAACATCGGGTTGATCAACGCGACCGAACCCCTGCTGATCGCGATCCTCGGCTGGATCGTGCTCGGCCACCGGTTGCGGGGGGTGCAGTGGGGCGGTTTCGCACTGGCGCTCGCCGGGATCGCGGCGATCGTCTCGGAAGGCGAGATCGCGCGGCTGGCGCAGTTCCAGTTCCACCGGGGCGATGTGTTCATGATCGCCGCCCTGTTCCAATGGGCGGTCTATGCCGTCGTCGTGCAGCAGCTTCCCGCCGATCTCAAGCCGACCGTGATCCTGTTCATGACCTTCGCCTGGGGCGCGATCTTCACGGCGCCCTTCCTCCTGGTCGAAGCCCGGGTCGATCCGCTGATCGCGTCGGCGAACGCCTTCATCCTGATCGGCTACAGCGCCGTATTCGGGGCGTTGATCTCGTTCGCCTTCTGGAATCTGGGGGCGCGGACGCTGACTCCGACCCGGGCGGGGTTCTTCCTCTTTCTGATGCCGGTGTTCACCATCGGCCTGTCCGTGGCCTTCCTGGGCGAGGTGCTGCACTGGTTCCACCTGGTCGGCACGGCCTTCATCGCGGCCGGAATCGCCCTCGCGACCATTCCCCGGGTTCGGGCCCGGCACGGGCAGGGCGCTTGACCGGTGGAGCGGCCCACCGCTACGACTAGTGTCGTGGTTTCGAAGTTCGCCAAACGTCGCGGCAGACCTCGAGAGCGAACTTCGAAACCAAGGACGACACTAGAATCAATATTTTTCTAGTGTCCCTTCGATTCCGGAATTCGCTCCGAGGGTTGCCGCGAGGTCGGGCGAATTTCAGAATCGGGACACGAGCGACGTACACGATGGGGAAGCTCGATGAAGCTGGTGCGGTATGGCCCGCGTGGGCAGGAGAAACCGGGGCTGATCGACCCGGACGGAGTCCTCAGGGACCTTTCCCGGCACCTTTACGATACCGATGCCCTGGCCCTGTCCGAGGAGAGCCTGGACCGGTTCAAGCGGATCGACACGAACGTGTTGTCCGAGGTCGAGGGTCCGCAGCGCCTCGGGGTGCCGTTGCGCCGGGTCGGCAAGTGCGTGTGCATCGGCCTGAACTACTCCGATCACGCCGCCGAGACGGGTTCGAAGATCCCCACCGAGCCGATCATCTTCCTGAAGGCGAACAGCGCGCTGTGCGGCCCAACCGACCCGATCATCATCCCCCCGGGTTCGGTGAAGACCGACTGGGAGGTGGAACTGGCGGTCATCATCGGGCGCAAGGCGCGGCACGTCGGCGAGGACGAGGCGCTCGACTACGTGGCGGGCTACACCATCGTCAACGACGTGTCCGAACGCGAGTACCAGATCGAACGCGGCGGCCAATGGACCAAGGGCAAGAGCAGCGACAACTTCGGCCCGATCGGACCCTGGCTGGTCACCCGCGACGAAATCCCCGATCCGCAGAATCTCGACCTGTGGCTCGACGTGAACGGGCAGCGCATGCAAACCGGCAACACCGCGACCATGATCTTCAACCTGCGCCAGATCATCAGCTACGTCAGCCGGTTCATGACGCTGTACCCCTGCGACGTGATTTCCACCGGCACGCCGCCCGGTGTGGGCCTGGGCAAGAAGCCGCCGCGGTTTCTGAAGCCCGGGGATGTCGTGACGCTGGGCGTCCAGGGCCTGGGAGAGCAGCGCCAGGAGTGCGTCGCCTGGTCGCGGGAGACGTAAGCTAACCCCTGGCGGCGTGAAGCCGCGCGAGATCGGCGAGCAGGTGGCGGTCGTCGCCGGGCTGGCGAAGGTGGGCCTCGATCAGATCGCCGGCCTGTTTCTGGAAGGCGAGGTAGCCGGGATAGCGGGGGCGGACCCAGGCGCCCGCCATCGTCGCCCGCGTGGCGGAGAAGAAGCCGCCGAAGCGCCGATCGATCGCCGCGTCGGACCAGGCATCGCCATGCGCCGGCTGTCCATGGTGGGTGGCGAAGGCCCGCTGGGTGGCCGATTGGGCAAGGTGGCGCACGTAGGCTTCGGCGGCTTCGGCCGTGGCGGGATCGCGGGCGAAGGCGGAGATGCCGATGCCGGCGCCGCCGAGCGTCGAGCCGACGCCGCCGGGCAGGGCCGCGAACCGCAGGGGCTTCGGCCGATCGGGCTCAGCATAGGTCGCGAACCCGTAAATCGCCGGGCAGTACAGCAGATCGTCGCGGTCCCCCATGGCGTCCTGGGCGACGATGCTGTTCCAGCCGAGGGCTTCGGGCGGGCACAGGTCGGCGAGGGTCCGCAGCGTCTCGAGCGCCCGCGGGCCGACATCCGCCGCGACGAAGGGGGCGCCGGGCTCGGTGCCGCAGGGAGCGCCGAGGCTCGCGCACAGGGTGTAAAACGTCATCAGGCTGTGCACGCCCTGGAGCGCCAGCGCCAGGAAACGACCGCAGCGCCGGCCCTCGCCGCCCAGCGCGATCACCTCGGGCCAGGTTCGCGGGACGCCGGTGTCGAGCGCGGCGAACAGGTCGGGCCGATAGACGGCGACCTGAGTCGCGGCGTCGATCGGCAATCCCCACAGGTTGCCGCCCCAGCGGTAGCTGGCGAGCGAGGGGCCGACGAAGGCGTCGCCGGGGCCGACGAGATCGTCGAGCGGGCGCAGGCAGGCGGCGGCGGCGATCGCCCCGACGTGGGGGTGGTCGAACACCAGGAGGTCGTAGCGGCGGGCGAGCGCGGCCACCGGCTCGTACTCGAAGCCCGCAAGCGGCTGCTTGTCCCAGACCACGGTCACGTCGGGATGGCCGCGCCGGAACGCGGGCAGGGTGCCGAGCAGGGGATCAATGGCCCGCCGATGGTCCCAGGTGAGGCCGCGCAGGGTCGTCGAAGCCATGGCTTTGATTGACAGCATCCGATCCGCGTCATTACCTTCCCCCCGCCATTCGGTGCAAGTGCGTACCGTTTCAAGGCGCGGCGGCCGGTGGGGCAGGGAGGCACGGCGATGGAGTTGGTTGCGATGCGCACGGCCGCGGGCCGTGTCGGCCCGGCGACGTGACGGAGCGCCCTTGGCCGTCCTTCGCCTCGTCATCGGTCGGATCTTCGTCTCCGTCCTGACCCTCCTCCTGGTCTCGTTCATCATTTTCTCGATGGTCGAGATACTGCCGGGCGACGTGGCCTCGCGCATCCTCGGCCGTGACGCGACTCCGGAAAGCCTCGCGACCCTGCGCGAAAGGCTGCACCTCAACGACCCGGCGCCGGAGCGCTACGTGCGCTGGCTCGGCAACATCGTGCAGGGCGATCTCGGCAACGCCTTGACCAGTTCCCGGCCGATCAACGAGATCCTGGGACCGCGGATCTTCAACACCCTGATGCTGTCGCTGTTCGCCTTCGCCATCTACATCCCGCTCTCGCTCATCCCCGCGGCGGTGCAGGCGCTGAACCGCGACAAGACCATTGACCACGTCCTGTCGATCGTCTCGCTGATCCTCGTCTCGATGCCCGAGTTCCTGCTGGCGACCCTGCTCCTGATCCTGTTCGTCGCCATGATCCCGCTGTTTCCGGCCATGTCGCTGGTGGACGATTCCACGCCGTTCTGGGAATACCTGCGCGCCCTCGCCCTGCCGGGCATGACGCTCGGCATCGTCATGGCGGTCTACGCCGTGCGCATGCTGCGCGACAACCTGATCGAGGTGCTGGACGCCGACTTCATCCGCATGGCCGAGTTGAAGGGGCTGTCCCGGCGCCGGGTCCTGCTGCGCCACGCCCTGCCGAACGCCATGGTGCCGACGCTCAACGTCACCGCCCTCAACCTCGCCTATCTGGTCGGCGGCGTGGTGATCGTCGAGAAGGTGTTCGCGTTCCCGGGCTTCGGCAGCCTGCTGGTGGATGCCCTGCAATTGCGTGACGCGCCCCTGATCGAGGCCACGGTGCTGATCACCGCGACCGTCTACATCAGCGCGAACATGATCGCCGACGTCGGCGCCATCGTCTTGAACCCGCGGCTGCGGAGCAGCTAGGCCATGGCCGTCGCGCAGCCACCGCTCACTGCGCCGCCGCAGGTTCTCGGGCGCTTCTGGCGGCGCAGCCCCATGAGCCTGAAGATCGGCGGGCTGATCCTGCTCGTGCACCTGATCGTGGCCGCGACCGGTCCCTTCTGGGCGCCGTACGGCCAGGCGCAGATGGGGGCCGGCCTGCCCCTGTCGCCGGCGAGTTTCGCGCATCCCTTCGGCATCGATCAGCTCAGCCGCGACGTCTTCAGCCGGGTGGTGCACGGCGGGCACATCGTCATCTTCCTCGCGGTCTCGGGGACCCTCCTGGGCCTGGTGATCGGCGCCGTTGTCGGCCTGCTCAGCGGCTATGTCCGGGGTTGGGTCGACGAAGTCCTGATGCGCTTCGTCGAGGCGATCATCAGCATCCCGTTCATCGTTCTCGGCCTGTTGGCGATTTCGGCGGCGGGGCCCCAACTTGCCGGCGAGCCAGTCCTCGTCATCTTCGTGGTCGCGCTCATCTACGCGCCCAGGGTGGCCCGCATGGCCCGCTCCGCCGCCCTGGAAATCGTCACCAAGGATTTCATCACCATCGCCCGCCTGCGCGGCGAAAGCGCCTGGTCGGTCATGCGCCGGGAGCTGCTGCCGAACGCGACCAGCGTTCTCCTGGTGGAGTTCGCGGTGCGCGCCGGCTACGCCCCGGTGCTGGTCGGGTCCCTCGGGTTCCTGGGCTTCGGCATGCGGCCGCCGACCCCGGAATGGGGGCTGATGATCAGCGAGAACCGCGCCCTGCTGATCGCCTCGCCGGCCACGGTGCTGGGGCCGGGTCTGATGCTCGCGTCCCTGATCGTCGGGCTCAATCTGTTCACCGAGGGTCTCGCCCGTATCCTTGGGCGCACGGTGCAGATCGCGAGCCGGTGATGGCAGTCGAGACCCTCCTCTCGGTCGAGAATCTCGGGATCACGTACGGGCAGGGCGACGAAGCCCTGGCGGCCGTGCAGGGGGTCTCGTTTACCGTCGCCAAGGGCGAAGCGTTCGGCCTGGTCGGCGAATCGGGGTGCGGCAAGTCGACGCTGGCCTACCAGCTTCTCGGCTACCGCGCGCCGTCGGCCCGGGTTGCCTCGGGGCGGGTCGTCTTCCGCGACACCGACATCCTGACCCTGGATCGGCCGGCGCTGGAACGCCTGCGCGGCGACCGCATCAGCCTGGTGCCGCAGAACCCGACCACGGCACTCAATCCGGGCATGCGGGTCGGCGAGCAACTCGCCGAGATCCTGGTCGTCCATGGCCGCGCGGAAAGCCGGGAAGCAGCCAGGATCCGCGTGGCCGATCTGTTCGACCGCGTCGGGCTGCCGCTGCCCGGACGGATCGGGCGCCGCTATGCGCACGAGCTGTCCGGCGGGCAGCAGCAGCGCGTCTGCATCGCCATGGCCCTGGCCTGCGAGCCCGATCTGGTGGTGCTGGACGAGCCGACCACCGGATTGGACGTGACGACCCAGGAGCAGATCATCGGCCTGCTGCTGGACCTGCGGACGCGCCTTGGGATGTCGATGGTCTACGTCACCCACGACCTCGGCGTGCTGGCCCAGATCGCCGACCGGGTGGGTGTGATGTACGCCGGCTTCATGGTCGAGGTGGCGCCGACCGACGAGCTATTTTCGCAGCCGCGCCATCCCTACACGCGGGGGCTGATCTCGGCCATCCCGCGCCTGGACGGCGGGGCGGTGAGCGGCCAGCACCTGCGCGGCTACCTGCGGCGGTCCGAGATCCCTCCCTCAGGCTGCCCGTTCCAGCCCCGCTGCGAGGTCTCCGAGCCGAGTTGCGCGACCACGATTCAGACTCTCGCCGACGTGGGCCCCGGCCGCAGCGTCGCCTGCCAGCGCTGGCGCGCACTGCCGCCGGTTCCGCCTGCCGAGCCGCTGCCCGCGACCGCCGCCGCCGCCGATGGGGCCGAGGCGCCGCTGATCGAGGTCGTCGACCTGACGCTGCGCTACGGGCCGCGCGGCTGGTTCGGCAACCTTCTGGGCCGACCCGGACCCCAGGTGGTGAACGCTGCGACCCTGGCGATCCGGCGGGGGGAGACGTTCGCGCTGGTGGGCGAATCGGGCAGCGGCAAATCCACCATCGCGCGGGCCATCAGCGGTCTGCTGCCGCCCCTCTCGGGCACGATCCGGTTCGCGGGCGAGCCGCTGGCCGCCTCCATCAAGGGGCGGAACAGCGACCTGAAGCGCCAGATCCAGTACATCTTCCAGAACCCCGACGCATCGCTCAACCCGCGCAACCGGGTGAGCGAGATCCTGGCGCGGCCGCTTGCCATGTTCCTGGGTCTGCGCGGCGAGGCGGGGCGGGAGAAACTGGAACACGCGCTGCGCGAGGTGCGGCTCGAATCCGGTTACCTCCGGCGGTATCCGGACCAGTTGTCCGGCGGCGAACGGCAGCGCGTCGCCATCGCCCGCGCCCTGGTGGCGGAACCGTCGCTGCTGCTGTGCGACGAAGTCCTGTCGGCGTTGGATGTCTCGGTCCAGGCTAATGTCCTCGACCTCCTGCGGGCGTTGAAGCGCGATACCCGGGTGGCGATGCTGTTCATCTCCCACGACCTTGCCGTCGTGCGCGGCCTGGCGGATCGGGTCGGCGTGCTGTTCCGCGGCACCCTGTTCGAGATCGGCGCCGTCGAGGAGGTCTTCCGCCCGCCGTTCCACCCGTACACCCACGAGCTTCTGATGGCGGTGCCGAGCGCGCATGCCCGCAAGCGCCGGACGATGACGCGGCGCGACGCCGAGGCGATCGCGGGTGCGGGCTGTGCCTTCGCCGGCCGCTGTCCCTGGCAGGTGGGCAAGATCTGCGAGGAGCAGGCACCCCCCTGGCGCGACGCGGGCGGATCCCTGAAGATCCGCTGTCATCTTCCGGTGGCCGATCTGGCGGATCGCGCGATCTGGCGCGGGGGAGACGACGAGAGAACGACCGTGGGAGTTGCCGCGCCATGAGCGATCGTCCGACCCTTCTCGTCACCGGCGCCGCGGGTTGCATCGGCGCCTGGGTCATCGCCAAGCTGTGTGCGTCGGGGCGCCCGGTGGTCGCGTTCGATCGCTCGGACGATCGCCGCCGTCTGCATCTCGTCATGTCCGAGGCGGCGGCCACGGCGGTCCCCTGGGCGCGGGGCGACATCGCCGACGCCGAGGCCGTCGCCGCCGCGGTGGCGGAGCATCGGGTTGGCGGAGTCATCCACCTGGCGGCGCTCCAGATCCCGTTCTGCAAGGCCGATCCGATCGGCGGGGCGAAGGTGAACGTGGTCGGCCAGGTCGCGGTGTTCGAGGCGGCGCGGCGGCACGGCCTCGAGCGCGTGGTCTACGCCTCGTCGGTCGCGGCGCTGCCCGCCGACCCCCGCGAGGCCCATCCCGCCACCCTCTACGGGGTCTACAAGTGGGCGGACGAAGGGATCGCCCGGGTCTATTGGCAGGAGGCGAATATCCCGTCGATCGGCATCAGGCCCCATTCGGTCTATGGCCCGGGCCGGGACCAGGGCCTGACGTCGGCGCCGACCAAGGCCATGGTCGCGGCCGTCCTCGGCCAGGGCTACACGATTCCGTTCACCGGGCCGCTCGCCTTTCAATACGTGGGCGAGGTCGCCGAAGCGTTCATCGCGGCGGCGGGGTGCGACCCGGCCGGGGCGTTCGTGCACGACTTGAAGGGCGAGGTGACGACGGTCGAGGGCGTCGTGGCGGCGATCCGCCGCGCGGTGCCGGGCGCGACCATCGCCGCGGAGGGCCCGCACCTGCCGTTGCCCGGCGACTTCGACGATTCCGCGCTTCGCCGTTTGGTCGGGCCGTGGCCCCAGACCACGCTGGACGATGGCGTGGCGCGAAGCGTGTCCGCGTTCCGCGATCTGGTGGCTCGCGGCCTGGTGACGTCCGCCGCCTAGAGCACGTTCCGACCACGGTGACTCGGTCGGATCGGCCCCCTCCCCCGACCCCTCCCACAAGGGGAGGGGGGACGCACGGGTCGACTCGAATCTTTCCCCTCCCCTCGCGGGAGGAGGTCCATCCGACTGATTCAATCCGCTCGGGACGTGCTCTCGCGCAACCGACCCGCCGACAGGGCATCCGTGGATAGGCCGAGCGCGCGCATCTCCGGGGGCAGATCGCGGCCCTCGATCAGGGCGGCGGCGGCGCGGGCCATGGCGGGCGCGGTCAACATGCCATAGCCGCCCTGGCCGGCCAGCCAATAGAAACCCTCGGCCTTGGGATCGAAGCCGTTGAGGGGTTGGAGGTCCGGCGCGAACGTCCGCAGCCCCGCCCAGCGCCGTTGCAATCGCCGGACGCGCAGGGCCGTCGCCGCCTCGATGTTGGCGATCGCCTGGGCCACATCGAGCTCCTCGGGTTGCGCGTCGCACGGCGCGCTCGGCGTCTCGTCGGCCAGGCTGCCCATGACGCGGTCGGGCTCCGGCTTGATGTACCAGGTGCTGTCGAGGTCGCCGGTCAGCGGCCAGCGGCCGGTGTCGAACTCGGCCGGCGGATCGAACAGGAAGGCCGTCCGCCGCTTCGGCACGAGGCCGAGGGGGGCCACGCCCGCCATGCGCGCGAGCACGTCGGCCCAGGCGCCGGCGGCGTTGACGACGATCGGTGCCGCGAAGGTTCCGGCGCGGGTGGTCGCCAGCCAGAGTCCGTCCCGGCGATCGAGCCCGATGACCTCCGCATCGGTCACCAGCCGGCCGCCCTGGGCCCTGAGCCCACGCACGAAGCCGCCGAGCAGGGCGCCTACGTCCAGGTCCATGGCGCCCGGCTCGAGGACCCCGCCGGCCAGATCGTCCGCGACCAGGGCGGGAACCAGGGACCGAGCCTCGGCCGCGTCGACCAGCCGTTCGTCGACCCCATCCGCTTGGGCCTCGGCGACCTCGGTCGCGAGCGCGATCTCCTGTCCGACCCGGCCGACCACGAGGCTGCCGCGCGGGCTCAAAAGCGGGGCCTGGGCGAAGCCGCTGGGCGGGTTACTCAGAAAACCGCGGCTTGCGATTGCGAGCCGGCGCACGACCGCCGGTTCGAACCCTTGCGCGTACTGGGCCGCGGACCGGCCGCTGGTGTGGTAGCCGGGCGCGTCCTCGCGCTCCAACACGACGACGCCACGGTTGGCAGCGATGGCGAACCCGGCCGACGCACCGGCGATGCCGCCACCGATCACGAGCACGTCGATCGAGTCCATGGCGTCCAATAACGCGGCCGGGGGCCGGCCGGCAAGCGGTTGACTCGACAGGGCGCGGGGGGCTCTCTTGCCGACCCATGTCTCAATCGACGAGAATCCCATGACCGTATCGGTCGAGCGTCTGCCCCTGTTGTCCGCCAGTCCCGGCACCCAGCGCGCCGTGACGGTGCATCGCTTCGGTGCGCCGGGTGCCCGGCCGAAGGTCTACCTGCAGGCCGCGCTGCACGCCAACGAGTTGCCGGGCGTGGTCCTGATCCATCACCTGCTGCCGAGGTTGGAGGCCGCGGCGGCCAGGGATGAGATCCTGGGCGAAATCGTCGTCGTGCCGGTCGCCAACCCGATCGGGCTGGGGCAGGTCGTTCAGGGCAAGCATCTGGGCCGCTACGAGGCGATGCACGGGGCGAACTTCAACCGTGGGTTCCCCGCCATCGCCGATCTGGTCGCGCCCAGGATCGACAACCGGCTGACCGACGACAAGGTTCGCAACGTCGCCCTGATCCGCGCCGCGATGCGCGAGGCCGTGGCGGAGATCGCGCCACGGAGCGAGCTCGAATCCCTGCGCAAGACCCTGACGAGCCTGGCGGTGGACGCGGACATCGTGCTCGACCTGCATTGCGCCGAGGAGTCGCTCCTGTTCATCTATCTGCCCCTGGCGCGTTGGCCGGAGTGTTCGGATCTGGCGGCGCAGATGCGCTGTCAGCGTGTCCTGTTGTGGGAGGGACACCACGGGCGAGCCTTCGACGAAGGCATCTCCTCGCCCTGGCTGGAACTGGCGGCGCGGTTCAAGGATCGGCCGATCCCGATGGCGTGCCTGGGCGTCACCCTCGAGCTGCGCGGGCAGTTGGACGCGACCGACGCGCTGAACGCGGCGGATGCCGAGAACCTGTTCCGCTACCTGCGGCGGCGCCAGGCGATCGCCGGGGATCCCGGCGTCCTGCCGCCGCTGCTCGACCATGGCGCGCCGGCCACTGGGACCGACTGGGTGCGAGCGCCCGTGGCCGGGGTGGTCGTCCACCGCAAGGCGATCGGCGATCGGGTGCGCAAGGGCGAGATCGTGGCCGAGGTGATCGATCCCGTCGCCGGGGACGGCGCCGCCCGGCGCACGCCGATGGTCGCCAGGGTCGACGGCATGGTGATCGGCCGCGACATCAACCGGCTGGTGCGTCCCGGCGACCCGGCGGTGGTGGTCAGCGGCGATGCCGCCCTGGAGGACCCGGAACCCAACGTGGATTAGGCGCGCACGACCCTGGTAAGGGGCTCGCCCTTACGCCAGAGATCCAGGTTGTCGGCGAAGATGCCTGCGAAGCGGCGCGGCCAATCGGCGACGTTGTCGGACGCGTGCGGGGTGATGAAGACGTTGTCCATGGCCCACAGCGGGCTGTCCGCCGGCAGGGGCTCGGCCGCGAAGACGTCGAGGTACGCCCCCGCCGGCCGGCCGGCCCCCAGGCCCGCGATCAGCGCGGCCTCGTCGACGACGGCGCCGCGCGAGGTGTTGACGAACAGCGCACCTGGCTTCATGGCGGCGAACGCCTCGCGGCCGAACAGCCCGGCGGTCGCGGCAGTCGCCCGCACATGCAGGCTGACGACATCGGCGCGCGGCAGCAGCGCGGCGAGCGCGGCCGGCGGGTGCAGCTCGTCGAGGGCCGGGTGGCCCGCCGACCCCGCACGGATGCCGAGGACCGTCATGCCCAGGACCTTGGCGAGCCGGGCCACTTCGCCGCCGATGGCGCCGGCGCCGACGACCAGCAGCGTCTGCTCCTGGAGCGGTTGGATGGGCCATGGCCGCCACGTGCGCCGCCGCTGCTGATCGCGGTAGGCGAAGAAGCTCCGGTTCCAGGCGAGGATCGCGGCGATCACGGTTTCCGCCAGGAAGGGAGCCAGGACACCGGCGCAGTTGGTGAGCGTCACCCGCGCCGCATCCCATGGCACGAAGTGATCGTAGCCGGAGCCGCCGACGTGAACCCAGCACACCGTGGGACAATCGATCACGGGCCGATGGGCGTCGCCCGGGAACCCGGAGTGCTTGATCGAGAAGACCGCCTCGGGCCGGTGGGCGTCGAGCGCCGGGCCGACCTCGGCGGGTGTCGCGGCATAGGCGATCGGCAGATCCGGGAAGCGCCCGGCGAGCAGATCGCGAACATCGTCGGGCCGATCGTGCACGACCAGGACCGAGGGGCGCTTCGACATCGCTTCTGATCTCCGCTCGACGCTGCCGCCAGGCTCGGCTACTGTCGATCGCGACTATAGAGAACAATCCGAGGCGCGGGGATGGCGGATACGGGCAGAGGCCCAGCCTTGGTCGTCGAGGATCTGCACAAGAGCTTCGGCCCGCTCGAGGTGCTGAAGGGCGTGTCGATGTCGGCGAACGTCGGCGACGTCATCACCATGATCGGCGGGTCGGGCTCGGGCAAGAGCACGTTCCTGCGCTGCATCAACCTGCTGGAGACGCCCAATTCGGGCCGGGTGACCGTGGGCGGCGAGCTCATTCGCATGCGCCCGGGCAAGCGCGGCGAGGCAGTGCCCGAGGATCAGGGCCAGGTGGATCGCATCCGTGCGCGCCTCGGCATGGTGTTCCAGAGTTTCAACCTGTGGTCGCACATGACGGTGCTGCAGAACGTCATCGAGGCGCCGGTTCACGTCCAGAAGAAGCCACGGGCCCAGGCGATCGACAAAGCCAAGGCCCTGCTCGACAAGGTCGGCATCGGCGACAAGCTGGACTACTATCCCGCCCATCTGTCGGGCGGACAGCAGCAGCGTGCGGCGATCGCCCGCGCGCTCGCCATGGACCCCGAAGTGATGCTGTTCGACGAACCGACCTCGGCGCTCGATCCCGAACTGGTCGGCGAGGTGCTGCGCGTCATGCGCCAGCTCGCCGAGGAAGGGCGCACAATGATCGTGGTGACCCACGAGATGGGCTTTGCCCGCGAGGTCGCCTCGGAGGTAATCTTCCTGGACGCTGGCCGGATCGAGGAACGGGGCCCACCCGGAGAGCTGTTCGGCAACCCCAAGTCGGAGCGTTGCCGCCAGTTCCTCGCACGGCTTCTTTGACCGGCTGGAGTGCGACTCCAAGTTACCCTTACTTCACCTCAGGGAGGATCAACGTGAAACGCATGACGACATTCCTGTCGCTGGCAGCGGCAGCGGTACTGTTCGGTATGGCCGCGGGAGCGGCGGCCGCGGACACCTACAAGGTCGGGATCGACCAGACCAACTACGAGCCGTTCGCCTGGAAGGACGCAAGCGGCGCCTGGCTGGGCTGGGAGGTCGAGCTGTTGTACGCGGTGTGCGAGACGCAGGGGATGACATGCGAGCTGGCGCCGACGGCGTGGGACGGCATCATCCCGGCCCTTCAGGAAGGCAAGATCGACTTCATCTTCGCCTCGATGTCGATCAACGAGGATCGCAAGCAGCAGGTCGACTTCAGTCACTTCTATTATGACTCGACCACGGTGATCATCGGCGCCAAGGCCGACACGACGGTGATCGACTTCGACAACCCGGAATCCCTGAGCGGCAAGGTTCTGGGTGCCCAGGGCGCCACCATCCATTCGAAGTTCCTGGAGGCCCGGTTCGGATCGGCGGCCGAGATCAAGACCTACGATGGCCTCGACAACGCGCTCGCCGATCTGGCCGCTGGCCGGGTCGATTACGTCCAGGAAGGCCTGTCGACCCTGTCCACGTTCATGGCGACCGAGGAGGGCAAGGACTTCGAGGTGAAGGCGATCGCGCCCCCCGATCCGATCCTCGGCGAAGGCGTCGGCGCTGCCGTACGCAAGGGCGAGACCGCGCTGCTCGACATGATCAACGCCGGCATCAAGGCGGTGGTCGAAAGCGGCAAGTACGACGAGATCACGGCGAAGTACCCGCAACTGGAAGGCATGCTGGTGCAGCCCGACTTCGGCTCATAGGTGTCGTAAGGGACGTTTCGTCGCGGCCGCCCGATCAGCGTCGGGCGGCCGTTTTTTCCAGGGGGGTGGGTCCAGGTCTTGGCAGCCGGTTCGGAACACTCGCTGTGGCTCGACCTCGCCTGGGGCGCCGAGGGCTGGGGCGATGAATTCGTCCGCGGCGTGGCGCTCACGGTCCAGATCTCGCTCAGCGGCTATGTCTTCGGCCTGATCCTCGGGATGCTCGGGGCCGGCGCCAAGCTGAGTTCGCGCCCCTGGCTCAACCGTATCGGCGGCGCGTACACCACCATCGTGCGCGCCCTGCCCGAGCTGCTGCTGATCCTTCTCCTCTACTACGCCGGAACGTCCGCCCTGGTGAAGGTGTTGGTGTTCGTCGGCGTGGCGGGCGAAGAGCTGCAGATCAGTCCGTTCGCCGCCGCCGTGGCGTCGCTCGGTCTGATCTACGGCGCCTATCTCACCGACGTGTTGCGCGGTGGCATCGAGGCGATTCCGCGCGGGCAGATCGAAGCCGCCCGTGCCTGCGGCATGGGTCCGAGCTTGTGCTTTCGCCGCATCATCCTGCCGCAGATGATCCGCTACGCGATTCCCGGCATGGGGAACCAATGGCTGAACATCACGAAGGACAGCTCGCTGGTCAGCGTGATCGGCGCCTATGAGCTGCTCTCCGCCGGTCGCAGCGCGGCGACGTCCACCAAGGAGTACATCTTCTACTACAGCATCACGGCCCTGATCTTCCTGACCCTGACCATCGTGTCGATGGCGCTGTTCTGGCGGTTGGAGCAGCGCGCGAACCGTGGCGTCAGACATGTGTAGGGCGGGGTAGGGCCATGACGTTCGATTTCGAATACACCCTCGCGACGGTTCTGCCCGCGCTGATCTTCGCGATTCCGACGTCGCTCCTTCTCATGGTGTCGTCCGGCGTGATCGGCAACCTGCTGGCGGTGCCGGTCGCCGTGGCCCGCCTGTCGCGCAATCCCTTCCTCTGGATGCCGGCCTACGTCTTTATCCTGCTGATGCGCGGAACGCCGCTCCTGGTGCAGATGTACCTAGTCTACTACGGCCTGGGCCAGATCCTCACGCCGGCGATCATGCGGGCCTATCCCTTCCTGCGCGACGGGATCTGGTACGCGATCTTCGCCCTCAGCATCAATACGGCGGGCTATACCGGAGAGATCCTGCGCGGGGCGATCAAGGCGGTGCCCCACGGCGAGATCGAGGCGGCCCGGGCCTTCGGCATGTCGCGTTGGCTGGTCTTCCGCCGCGTGACCCTGCCGCGGGCGATCCGCATCTGCCTGCCGGCCATGAGCTCGGAGATGATCATTCTGCTGAAGGCCACCGCGCTCGCCTCGACGGTCACGGTCTACGAGGTGCTGGGGACCGCCCAGTTGATCCGCGTCGACACGTTCCGGGTCTACGACACCCTGATCGGCGCGGGCGTGGTCTACATCGCCATGGTCTTCCTGCTGACGCGGGTCCTGAACGCGATCGAGCGCGCGCTCGGCAAGGACCGGCGCCCGATGTCGGTTGCCTAAGGGAATCCCTTGCGTCGGCCCGGGATTCGGTGAGGATCGCGGCGACGCGCGGAGTTTGCGAGGCGATGGTTACGAAGGTGGGCGCCATGCGACAGGGGACCTACGAGACCCCGGACGGATCCATCCACTACATCACCCAGGGCGACGGGCCGGACATCGTCTGGATCCCCGGCGGCGACCAGAAGGGCGAGGATTGGGCCGACCAGATGGCGGCCTTCCCGGGACACCGCAACATCAGCTATGACCCGCGCGGCGCCGGCCGCACGGTCTGCCGGGTCGATCCGCCCTGGCCGATCGCCGCCTTCGCCGATGATTGCGCGGCGCTGATCGGCGCGATCTGCAAGCCGCCGGTGATCCTGATCGGCCTTTCTATGGGCGCCTTGATCGTCCAGGAGATGATCTGCGAGCACCCCGGGCTGGTGCGGCTCGCCATTGCCATGGGGACCTCGGGCGACAAGAGCGGCTACATGCTGGACTGGGAGGACGCCGAGATCCGGCTCGCCCGTTCGGGAGCGGCCCTGCCGAACGACTTCGCCATCGCGCACTACGCCTTGCTCATGTACCCCTCGGAGGTGCTGGGCGACGACGCCCTGTGGGCCAAGGTGAAGCCCGTCGTCGAGGCGGCCTACAAGGACCGTGACGGCACCATGCTGGCCGCCCAGTGGCAGGCCTGCGTCGAATACAGCGCCATGAGCAGGCTGCCCCGCTGCCGGGTGCCGTTGCACGTGATCGGCTTCTCCCAGGACATGCAGACGCCGCCGGCGCGCGGCCGCAAGGTGGCGGCAGCCGCGGGCAACGGCACCTTCCACCTGCTCGAGGGGCTCGGCCACTGCTCGATGTTCGGCCACAAGCCGGAAGTCGTGAACGCCAAGCTGCGGGAGATCGTGACGACCTTCGGTTGACGATCCATCGTCATCACGCTCCCGAGATCCGCTTGCGCCGACCCCGTTTGGGTGGTTCGATGGTCCCGGTAGGCAATGGCGCGCTCGGTCGCGCCGAATCAGGGAGGAAATAGGATGCGCCAAGGAATCGAACTCGGATCCGGCCGGGTGTTTCGTACGGGCCGCCGCCAGGTGCTGGGCGGGGCGACGGCAGGGGTCGCCGGCCTCGCGGCCGCGACCTCGCTCGGCAAGCGGGTGTGGGGCCAGACGCGGACCCTGACCATTCAAGCGTACGCCGACATCCAGATCCTCGATCCCGCCTTTCGGTTGTCGGGGGTCGAGGACGACGCGATGCACTGCGTGACCAACCGTCTGGTGCGGTTCCGCGCCAACGACCCCGATTGGGTGATCGAGAACGAGTTCGCCGAGGAGATCGAGCAGGTCGATCCCGTGACCGTGAAGTTCCGCATCAAGAAGGGCGTGCCCTGGTCCGGCGGCTTCGGCGAGACGAC
>SHVY01000036.1 GCA_009694045.1 Alphaproteobacteria bacterium
GTATGGGACCCATTCATCGCCGACCCGCCCCCACCCTCGGGGCCTCGTCGCGCAAATGGCTCGCAACTGAACTCGATTCGATGGTGAAGTGGGTGACCGCGAATGGGAAGAGGGTGTGATCCCGGCGTGAGGAGAAGAAGTTGCCAAGCCCGAATGTGATTGTGGGTAAAATTGTGGGACAAAACTTCCAGTGAACGACTAACTATATGATTTTACGCAATTATTATGAGATAATTGGCGGAGGGAGCGGGATTCGAACCCGCGACACCTTTCGGTGAACACACTTTCCAGGCGTGCGCCTTAAACCGCTCGGCCATCCCTCCGGGGCCGTGCACTATAGGGCCGGCCCCCGCGGGTGCCAAGGCGAGCCCTTTAGGTGGGCGGGCGTTTCGTCGCCTCCCGGTGGAAGACGTAGAGGCCGCCGCCGACGATCAGCGCCACACCGACCATGGCGACGGCATCCGGGAGGGTGCCGAACACGACGAAGGCCGCCACGGTGGTGAACACCACGTGGACATAGCTGAGTGGCGCCATCAGCGACGACTCGCCTTCGGAAAAGGCGCGGATGTGGAAGAAGTGGCCGATCAACCCGGCCACGGCGACACCCAACAACATCCCCCATTGAGCCGGACTCGGCGAAACCCAGATCCAGGGCATGGCGAGCGCGAGCAGAAGGCCCGAGGCCATGACGCTGTAGAACAGGCAGCACCATGGCCCGTCATCGCGCCCGACCATCCGGGTCAGCACCGAATAGACCGCCGAGGCCAAAGCATCGATCAGCGGAAGGGCATACATCCAGTGCCGCCCCGCCATGCCCGGCTGGATGATCAGGAGGGCGCCGACGAATCCGACCGCGCACGCCGACCACCGCCGCCAGCCGACGGCCTCGCGCAGACCCACGGCCGCGATGGCGGTAATAATCAGCGGCGACACGAAGACGATCGCCACCGCGTCGGCCAGGGGCACCTGTTCCAGGGCGAAGAAGAAACCGAGCCCCGCCACCATGATCAGTACCGAGCGCAGCACCTGCTTGCCGGGATATCGGGTGCGTAAGAGCCGGCGTGGCGATTGCCGCGCCAGGATCGGCACCACCATCATGGACAGGAGGCCGCGCAGGCAGAGAATCTGCAGCGGACTGATGCCCTCGCCCGCCACCAATTGCTTGCCGAACAGTTCCACCACCGTGAACACGACGTTGGAAATCATCAGGAAGCCAACGGCTCGGGCGTTGCTGCCGTGGAAGAATGCGTGCATAAGGGATCGATGGCTCCATTCGGAGGCAGGCGGCACCGCGACGCCAATTCCGCCGGCGGAGCCTCTCTGGTATACCGGCCACCGGGCGAAACGGGTAGCTGAGGAACATGATGGCGACGCGACTGAACGAGCGGGTGGTCTACATCAATGGCGAGATCATGCCGGAAAGCCGCGGCACCGTGTCGTTCCGCGACCGCAGCTTCAAGTTCGGCGACGGGGCGTTCGACACCACCCGTACCTTCGGCCACCGCATCTTCAAGGCGCGCGAGCATATCGACCGGTTCTACCGCTCGCTGCGCTACCTCGACATGGATGCTGGAGTCGGCCCCGTCGAGCTCCTGCGTATCACCGAGGACGTGCTTGCCCGCAACCTGCCGCTGCTGGGGCCCGACGAAGACTACTGGGTCACCCAGCGGGTGAGCCGGGGCTCCGAGATCCCCGGCGGTGACGTCTACCAGGCGACCGGTCCGACGCTGATCGTCGAGTGCACGCCCCTGCCGTTCAAGGCCCGCGCCGCCTACTTTCGCGACGGCATCGACGTGATGATCCCCTCGATCCGCCGGGCCGCTCCGGATTCCATGACGCCGCGCGCCAAGACCCACAACTACCTGAACCTGATCCTGGCCGATCAGGAAGTCCGCCGCCAGAATCCGAAGGCCTGGGCCATCCTTCTCGATCACAACGGCAACCTGTCCGAAGGCATCGGCTCCAACATCTTCGTCATCGAGAACGGCGTGGTCTACACGCCCCAGGACCTCTACGTGCTGTGCGGCATCAGCCGCGAGACCGTCCTGGAAGAGGCGGCGAAGATCGGCGTCACAGTGGTCCGCAAGGACATCGACCTGTACGACGCCTACAACGCGGACGAGGCGTTCATCACGTCGACCAGCTTCTGCATCTGCCCAGTGCGCGGCTTCAACGGCAAGAAAGTGCGTGAAGCCGGCATACCGGGGCCGGTGACTCGACGGCTGATCGACTCGTACGTGAGCCTGGTGAACTACGACTTCGTCGGGCAGTACCTCAAGCACCTCGACTGAGACCATGGCTAAGATCGCCCTGATTACCGGCGGGAGCGGCGGCATAGGCGCCGCGACCGCGCTCCTGCTGGCCCGGGATGGCTACGACGTGGGCGTCACCTATCTGGAGAACCGTGCCGGCGGCGAGGCGACAGCCAGCGCCATCCGCGCCCTCGGCCACCGCGGGCTCGCCGTGCACGCCGACACCGCCCTCGAATCCGACGTGATCGCGGCCTTCCAGGCCGTGGACCGCGAACTCGGCACCCTCGACGCCCTGGTCAACAACGCGGGGATCGTCGGCGCCGGCTCCCGCGTCGCCGACCTCACCGTGGAACGGCTCAACCGCGTGCTTGCGGTGAACGTCACCGGCTGCTTCCTCGCCGCCCGCGAGGCGGTCCGCCGCATGTCGACGCGGGCCGGCGGACGGGGCGGTGCCATCGTCAACGTCTCCTCGGCGGCCGCGCGGCTGGGAAGCCCCGGCGAATTCGTGCATTACGCCGCCTCCAAGGGTGCCGTCGATACCTTCACCCTCGGGCTCGCTCGGGAAGTCGCGGACGAGGGCATCCGGGTCAACGCCGTCCGCCCCGGCATGATCGATACCGAGATCCACGCGAAGTCGGGTCTGGCCGAGCGGGTGGCGACGATCGTGCCCACGGTGCCCATGCGCCGCATCGGCACCGCCGACGAGGTCGCCGAGACCATCGTCTGGCTGCTGTCGGATAGCGCCTCCTACGTGACCGGCGCGCTCCTCGACGTGGCCGGGGGCCGCTGATGGCGCGGGGCAAAGAGAAATTCGAACCGTTCCTGCTCGCGGTTCTGTCGCACCGCATGGAGGCGATCAACCGCGAGATGGTGAACACGGTGATGAAGGCGAGCCGCTCCGCCGTCATCAAGAACTCGCGGGACATGTCCTGCGGCCTGCTCACCTACGACCACCGCCTGCTTTGCGTCGAGGACGTGGTGCCCGTCCACGTCACGGCCCTCGAACTCACGACCAAGCCGATCAGCGGTTTCTTCGACGACATCAAGGAGGGCGACGCCTACCTCAACAACTGCCCGTACACCGGCGGCACCCACCATGCCGACCTGACCGTCTGCGTGCCCGTGTTCTGCGAGGGCGAGCCGCTGTTCTGGGCGCTCTCCCGCTCGCATCACGCCGACATCGGCGCGCCGATCCCGACCACGTATCTGCCCGAGGCGAAGACGATCTACGAGGAGGGCCTGCACTTCCCGTGCATGCGGGTGCAGGAGAACTACAAGGATCGGGCCGATCTCATCCGCATGTGCCGGATGAAGATCCGCGTCTCCGACCTGTGGTACGGCGACTACATGGCGCAAGTCGGCGCCTGCCGTACCGCCGAACGCCGTCTCAAGGACGTGGTGCGGCGCTATGGCCGGGACACGGTCAAGACCTTCATCGAAGCCTGGATGGACTACGGCAAGCGCCGCGCCATCGCTGAGATACGCAAGCTGCCCAAGGGCTCGTGGACCTACGAGACCCGCCACGATCCGGTGCCCGGCGTGGCCGACGACGGTGTGAACGTGAAGGTCACCGTCAGCATCGACCCCAAGACGGCGATGGTCACGGTGGACGCCCGCGACAACGGCGACTGCGTGCCGGGCGGCATCAACCTCAGCGAGGCCTGCGCCACCGCCTCCTGCCGCATCGGCGTCTTCTACAACCTCGATTCCAGCATCCCCCACAACGATGGCAGTGCCAGCCGCGTCCGTGTGCTCCTGCGCGACGGCTGCGTGGTGGGCCGCCCGCGCTATCCGGTGGGAACCTCGGTCGCCACCACCAACGTCAACGCCCGCCTGATCAACGCGGTGACCTGTTGTTTCACCCAGATCGGCCGGCCCCACGGCATGGGCGAATTCTCCTACTCCCAGGCGATCGGCGAGGCGGTGATCTCGGGCGTCGACACCCGCAAGGGCCGCCGCGACTACGTCAACCAGGTGTTCATCGGCTACGGCAGCGGCCCCGGCCTGGTCGGCCACGACGGCTGGCTGCTCAGCGGCGCCGCCTGCGACGGCGGGCAGATGGCGCTGGATTCCGTCGAGATCGACGAGAGCATGTACCCGATTCTGGTGGAGAGCCGACACTTGGCCATCGACACCCTGGGCGCGGGCGAGTTCGACGGCGGACCCGCGATCGAGGGCGTCTACGGCCCCTTGACCGGCGGCACCATGACCGCGATCTGGGGCAGCGACGGCGACATCGGCGCGCCGAAGGGCGTGCTCGGCGGCCACGATTCCGCACCCTCCTCCAACTGGAAGCGCAACCGCAACGGCCGCCTCGAGAAACAGGTGCCCTTCGGCGCCGCGGATTGCGTGCCCGGCGAAGTCTTGCGCTTCGTCACCTGCGGCGGCGGCGGCTACGGCGATCCCGCCCGCCGTGATCCGGCGCGCGTGGCCGCCGCCGTCAATCGCCGGTGGGTCAGCTCCGAGCGTGCCCGCGACGTCTACAAGGTTGCCCTCGCCAAAGCCGCCAACGGCATCGACTGGACCATCGATCAAGTCGGCACCCAACGCCTGCGTGACTCGGTCACCTGACGGAGATTGTGTCGCACGACCGGCGAGACGATGACGCGGGCCGTGGTTGAGGCCTTGCGCGAACGCATCCAGCGCGCCGAATTCGAGCGTCCCCACAAGGTCACAGCCGAGGATCTGCACGAAATCGGGCGGAAGTTCAGGAGGCATTGTGAAAACCCGGGAAGCTCGCTCGACCACGGAGAGCTTCTCTATGACGAATACGGACTACCGCGTTGATCGTCGACGCCTCTGCTCTCCTCGCCGTATTATTTGCCGAGGAGAATTCCTACTGCTACGAGGCCGCCATCGCCACGGCGCGACAAAGTCGCATGTCCCCGGTGAATTGGCTCGAGGCTGTCGCGAACGTTCTTCGGCGCAGCGATATGGTCGGCCTCGGCATGCTGGATGATCTCGTGCGCGTAGCGCGCATCCGCATCGAGCCCATCACCGAGGAACAGGCCCTGATTGCCCGCCATGCTCATGTGGCGTTCGGCAAGGGCCGACATCCCGCCGGCCTCGATCTCGGCGATTGCTTCGCCTATGCGCTGGCCAAGGCCACCGGCGAGGCTCTGCTCTTCAAGGGCAACGACTTCGCCCGGACGGATGTGACGCCGGCAATCGCCTGAATCGAAAGGGGCGGGCCGAAGACCCGCCCCCGTCGTCAACGTCGCCGACTTACGCCAGCGTGAACTTCTTCCACACCATGGTGCCGTCGGGCTGCAGCGTCGGGACGATGGTGTCGCGGTAGATCCCCCGGTTAGCTCGTGGGTGATGAAGGTGTAGCTGCCCGACTCCTCCATCAGGTCCTGCATCTGCTTGTACATCGTGTCGCGCTTGGCCGGATCGACTTCAACCAGCCCCGCCACCGCCCGGCCCGCCGAACTCAATGAACTTCTCACGCCGGAAGCTGAGGCTCCCTGGGCCGCCGGCGCCGCTCGGCACGTAGATCTTGGCTTCGTCGAGGAACGACATGGACGCGCCCGCGGTCACACGGGTGGGACGTTACCACAGGGTGCCGCCGGTCACGTCGATGTCCTGGCCGGTGACGCCGAATGCCTCGTCGCGACAGAGGTAGGCGGCCAGGGCCCCGATCTCGACGGCCTCGATCATGCGGCCCTGGGGGTTCTCGGCGACCCAAATGCGCCGCGACTCCTCGAAGCTCTCGCCGGACCCGGTGGCGACGGCGCGCATGCGCTGGCTGACGCGGTTCGAGGGCGTGTCCACCTCCCCCGGATTGATGGCATTGCAGGTGACGCCGTGGGCTGCGCCCTCCAGCGCCACGCAGCGGGTCAGTCCCAGCAGGCCCGCCTTGGCGGCGCAGTAGGCCGCCCGCCCCGGCGCGCCGATGTTAGCCGCAGTCGACGCGATGTTGACGATGCGGCCCCAGCGGCGCCCGATCATGCCGGGGAGAACCCGACGGATGGTGCGGAAAGGACCGCTCAGGTCCACGTCGAGGATGAGATCCCAGGTCGTGTCGCGGTGGGCCGTCATCGGCTCGGTCCCGCTGACGCCGGCGGCGTTGACGAGAATATCGACGGGGCCGAGATCGGACTCGATGGCGGCCACGGTCGCCGCGATCGAGGCGATGCTCCGCACGTCGAGATCGAAGCCCTGGGACCGGCGGCCGGTGGCCACGAGCGCGCGAAGGGTATCATCGAGCTCGGCGATACTGGGGAGGTGGGTGTGGGCGTTCGAGGTCCAGCGCGCGTCGTCGGGAGCATCGGCGCCATGCCGGGGCAGATTGGCCCCGGAACCCGGACCGGGGTCCAGCAACGAGCCAATCGCCACGTCCGCACCGGCCCGCGCCAGCATCAGGGCGCAGCCACGCCCGATCCCCGAAACACCGCCGGTAACCAACGCGACCCGGCCGCCGAGTGGCCGTTCAAGCCCCATGGATGACGCCCCGAATTACCCGAAATTCTCCATATGAATCCCGCTTCCGAGCGTCAAGGTATCCATTGGGGGGCCCATACGGCAAGCTGGAGCGCATTGAGCAGTGGCGACCGCCCGATGCTCGAAGAGGATGTCGCGCTAAGCGTGATGCCGAAGGGCTCGGCACTCTTTTACCTTGGATCGGTCTGGCACGGCGGCGGCGCCAACCGCTCTGCCAAGCCGCGGATGGGGCTCATCAACACCTACGCCTTGGGCTGGTTGCGGCAGGAGGTGAACCAGTTCGTGGCCGTGCCGCGTGATGTGGCGATGGCGTATCCCCCGATCATCCGACGCCTGCTTGGCTACCAAAATTACGGCCGCGCGCTCGGGAATCTGCCCCCCGACTTGATCGCTTGAGTCCGATATCGACGATGGCGAGTGCCCGGGCCGCGAGCTCCGGCATTGTACCGGGGTCGGCGAGGCGAATCAGCGGAACGACCTGGTGTTCGGGCTCAGGGACCTCGGCATTAAGCCACAATCCAGTGCGCGTCGCGGCGCGGCGCCGTCATCCGCCGCTGAGTCAGCCTGGACCTCACTCGCGCCGTCTACAAGGTCGCGCTCGTCCATGCCGGCAACGGCATCGATTGGATCGTGGACGACTCGGGGATGCGGGCGCTGCGCGGAGTTTGAATCGAGAGGGGCGGGCCTGAACCCGCCCCCCATCACTCTCGTCGTCAGCCTACGCCAGCGTGAACTTCTTCCACACCATGGTGCCGTCGGGCTGCAGCGCCGGGACTATGTTGTCGCGGTAGATCGCCCCGGTCAGCTCGTGGGTGATGAAGGTGTAGCAGCCGGATTCCTCCATCAGGTCCTGCATCGCCTGGTACATCCCGTCGCGCTTCGCCGGGTCCAGCTCGACCAGGGCGGCGGCGTGCAAGGCGTCGAACTCCGGGCTCGCCCAGCGCTCCCAGTTCCACACGCCGACCTGGGCGGCGGTAAACCACATCGTGTACCAGCCGGGATCGGGATTGGAGGAGAACCGGTTATACATGATCTGCAGCTCCTTGTACTGCTCGCCGGTCGCTTGGTCGCCCATGGTCCACCAGACGCCGGAATCGTGGGCCATGATCTCGGCCTCGATCCCGATTTCCGCGAGGTTGGATTGCAGAACCTGGACCGCGCTCAGGTAGGTCTGCTTGTTCAAGAGGTCGATCCGCGCCTTGAAGCCGTTCGGGAAGCCGGCTTCGGCCAGGAGTTCCTTGGCCTTGGCCAGGTCGCGCTTGCCCGAGTAGAGGTTGGCCTCGCGATGGCCGACAAGCCCCGGCGGAATGATGCCGGTGGCCGGCGCCGCGACGCCGAAGTAGGCGGCCTCGAGGATCGCGTCGACGTCGACGGCGAGCTGCACCGCGCGCCGCACCCGTACGTCCGCGAACTGCGGGTTCTCCTGGTTGATGCCGATCCAGGTGTACTTGAGCGACGGCTTCTCGATGAGCTTGACCCCGTCGGGCAGGTTCTCCCGCAGGTTCGGCAGGGACGACACCTCGACGTTGGTGAAGTCCAGGTCGCCGGCCATGAAGCCGCTCTCGGCCGTCAGCCCGTCCTCGATCGGCAGCACCGTGACCTGGGAGAAGGCCGGCTTGGCCCCGCCGTGGTTCGGGTTGGCGACCAGCACGGTCTTCTGCTTCGGCACCCACTCCTTGATCGTGTAGGCGCCGGACGTGGCCGGCGGGGAGGTGGTGAACCGCTTGCCTTCCAGGGCCTCGACCGCCTTGCGGCACATGATCATGCCCGATCCGGCGGGCAGGGTCGTGGACCACAGCGGCGCGAAGGCTTCCTTCAGCACGATGGTGCCCGATCGGCCATCCTTGACCTCAACGTGGTCGAGGGTCTTCCAGTCTTCCGTGTAAGGCGATTCCATCGCGGGATCGGCGATCCGCTCGTAGGAGAACTTGACGTCGTCCACCGTCATCTCGCCGAAGCCGTTGGTCCAGCCGTAGCCCGACTTCAAGGTGAAGTTGATGTGAGTGGCGTCGACGATCTCGATCGATTCGGCGGCGTCCAGCTCCCAGCCCCATTCGTCGCCGACCTTGGTGGTGACCAGCTTGTTGAAGATGCTGTCCATGATGTCGGTGTCCGGGGCCGAGATCAGGTAGCCGGGATCCAGCACCTGCAGATCGCCGTAGCTGCGCACCCGCAGGTTGTCGGCGCTTTGTGCCCGGGCCTTGCGCGGTAGCGCGGTCGCGGCAGCGCCGGCCACCGCCGTCGTCTCAAGGAACCGGCGTCGCGTAAGGGGTACTCGAGTCTTGCCCATCGCCACCCTCCCAATATTGTTCGAGCCCCACGACCAAGGGGTCGCTGAGAGTTTGGGCCGGACCGGGCCCCCGCGCAAGCCCCTGTGATTCGCGATAGGATGGCGACCATGCTCCCCTGGCTGATCGCCGCCGCGCTGGTGGCCGCCGCTTTCATCTTCCGCGCCGAGGCGACGTGGCTGATGGCCTTGCCGGCGGATTTTGTCCTGCCGCTCGGACCCTGGATCGACGTCGCCATGGGCTGGCTGGTGGGCAACGTCCAGGGTCTCACCCGCGCGATCTCCTGGGCGACCGATCTGCCCCTCCTCGCCATTCGCGGCACCCTCACCTGGCTGCCCTGGCCGGTGACGATTGGCGCCGCCATCGCCGTCGCCTGGCGCGGGGGCGGGCGTCCACTCGCATGGTTCGTCGCCATCTCCCTGCTCTACATCGTCCTGGTGGGCTATTGGGAGAAGGCCATGCTGACCCTCGCCCTGGTGGGCGTGGCGGTGCCGATCTCCGTCGGCATTGGCCTCGTCTGCGGCGTGCTCGGGGCCCGCAGCCGGGCGGCCCGACAAGTCATGGAGCCCATGCTGGACCTAGCCCAGGCGATCCCCGCCTTCGCCTACATCATCCCGATCCTGCTTCTGTTCGGGCTGTCGCCGACGGTGGCGATCATCACCAGCGCGATTTACGCCATCCCGCCGATGATCCGGAACGTCATGCTCGGCATCTCGCGGGTGCCCGTCGAGGTCGTCGAATCGGCGAAGGTTTCCGGCGCCACCTCCTGGCAACTGCTGCGTTGGGTCGAGCTGCCGGTCGCCCAACCCGCCGTGCTGCTCGGCGTCAACCAGAGCATCATGGCGGCGTTCACCCTCGTGGTCTTCACCGCCATTGTCGGCGGCACGGCCGACATCGGCTACGAGGTCCTGTGGCGCCTGCGCAAATCACAGTTCGGCGAAAGCCTGCTCGCCGGCGTCGTCATCACCCTGTTCGCCATGATGGTGGATCGCACCGGACGCGCCTATGCCGAGCGCCGCGCCGCGATGGTCGGGGCGCGGCGCCTGAGCCGCCGGGCCGTCGGCCTCGGCCTCGCCGTGGCCGCGGTCATCGCGGTCGCGGCCGAGTTCGTGCCGGCTCTACGGTCCTATCCGACCGATTGGGTCATCTACCCGGCGGCGCCGCTCAATGACGCCGTCGTCTGGTTCACCCAGACGTTCTACGCCCTGACCGAGCGGATCAAGGAACTGGCGCTCTACTTCTTCCTGCTGCCGATCAAGGCGGGGCTGGTCAACAGCATCCGGCCGGAATTCTGGGGGTTTTCGGTCACGCCGACCCTGACGGCGATCTACACGGGCCTCGTCGCCCTCATTGCGTTGCTGCTCGGCATTAAGTCCGGGTGGCGTTTCGCCGTGGCTGTCGCGGCCATCGGCGTCCTTGCCTACTTCGGCACCCTGGGCACACCCTGGCCCGCATTCGTCATCCCGGTGACTCTGCTGGCCTTTCAAGTCGGCGGCTGGCGCGTGGGCGCGCTTGCGTTCGGCGGCCTCGGATTCATTTTGCTGACCGGCATCTGGCCCGCCGCCATGATGTCCGTCTACCTCTGTACCGCCGCGGTGCTGATCTGCTTCGTCGTCGGCGGGCTGCTCGGCCTGTGGGCCGCGCACAGCGACACCGTTTCCCGAATCTTGGCGCCGATCAACGACACGCTGCAGACCATCCCGCTGTTCGTATTCCTGATTCCGGTGGTGATGGTCTTTTTGCATGGCGATTTCGCCGCGGTACTGGCGATCTGTATGTATGCGATCGTCCCAGCGATCCGCTACACCGAACTCGGCATCCGCAACGTGGCCCCCGAGACGGTCGAGGTTGCCCGCGCCTTCGGCTGCACCAGTCGCCAAACCCTGCTGTACGTCAAACTGCCGCTGGCCCTGCCCGAGATCATGCTTGGGCTGAACCAGGTCATCGTCTACGCGCTCTCGATGCTGATCGTGACCTCGCTCCTCGGCACCAGGGACCTGGGCCAGTCGATCTACGAGGCCTTGACCCGCGCCCAGGCGGGCAAGGGGCTGGTCGCCGGTCTCGCTATCGCCTTCCTGGCGATGATCGCCGACCGCACCATCCAGTCCTGGAGCAACCGAAAGCGGGCCGAGTACGGACTCGCGTGAGCCCCGATCACGCCCCCGGGTTCATCAGCGCGTCCTTGATCCACCAGCGCCAGACATTCTGATTCTCGTCCATCCAGGTCTGGACCACCTCGGTGATGTCCCGGCCGTCGACGTCGACCTGCAAGACCAGGGAGTTCTGCAGGTCGTTGCTGATCTGGATGTTGCGGAGAAGGCGGTAGGCCCCCGGCCACTTGTCCTTGACGCCCGCCCAGACGAGTTTCTTCACCTCACCCAGCGGCATATCGCAATCGAAGGTCGCGTCGGGATTGGTGCCCCACGCCGGATCCTCGGTGCAGGCCGGCTCCCAGGCCGGAAGGGCAATGGGCTTCAGGTCGTACTTCTTGAAGATCCAGTGGGGCGTCCAGAATTGCAGCACAAGCGGCGCCTTCCGGGCGTAGGCGGAATCGATCTCGGTGATCAGCGAGCCTTCGCCCCCTGAGCGGATCAACGCGAAGTCGAGGCCCAGGGCGGCGACCCTTTGATCGTTGTTCGTCACCCATTCCGCCGGGTAGTCGAGGAAACGCCCCTGCGGCAGGGTTTCGGCCGTCGCGAACAGGTCCTTGCAATCGTTCAAGGCCTTGTAGTCGGGCAGCCCCGGGCACTGCTCTTCGAGGTAGGAGGGGTAGTACCAAGTCTCGCGCGGCGCCAATCCAAGGTATCCGAGATCCTGGGCCCCGCCGCCTTCTTGCGTCGCCTTGAAGAACTTCTCGCGGTTGTTAGCGACCCAATACTCCATGGAGGCATGCAGGCTGCCTTCCTGGATCGCTGGAACCGACGGGATTTCGGCGGTGTGGATGTATTCAACGTTGTAGCCCATCTTCTTGAGTACTTCTCCGGTGATCATCTGGGTGATGTGATGGCCGGTCCATTCCCACAAGGGCAGCTTGATCGGGTCGGACGATTCCGGAACCGTGGTCATCGCCTCCGGAACGACGAACACGTCGTCCTGGGCAACCACCGGCGTCGCCGAGATCACCGCCGCCGCCGCCGCCGCCAAGCCGATCCAGCGCATCCTCGGCCATGATTTGCTCATGTCGTACCTCCCCTAGCCGCCAAGCGGGCTTTGTATGCAGTTCGTATGCTAGTCCCGTCGCGAACCGGGGTCCAGGTCAACCGGACGGCGAGACGTAGTCCAGGATCTGGCGCTGGAAGAAGGTCAGGTTCGCCTCCCAGCGCGAAAGTGGCCCGACCTCGGCCGAACCCGACTCCATCCCCTGCTGCACCGCCTCGCACGCATAGATGTCCTCGCAGTTGACGTCGCGCGTTTGTAGTGGGTGCAGGCCGCGGGCATCGATCCACGGGCCGGCACCTGCCCCCTTGGCGCTGAGAACATAGGGCGGCAGCGGGTCCGGGATCGCCGGCCAGGCGTCGGCGCGATCCATCGCCTGGGGCATGGCGAAGAACCGGCAATGGACGGCCGACAGGTTCGGCGCGATCGGCTCCACCAGGAACGTGCTCCACGATGCCGCCGTCTCGAAGATCGCGAGGTTGGGGAAGAACCAGATGTACGCCGCCCCGAAGTCGGCCGGCACGCCCGCGATCACCGGCCAAACCCGGTTGTCGTGCCGCTGACCCGGCTTCAGCCCGCGGTAGAACGTGATGTGCCGTCCGGCCGTCGCGAACGCCTGACTCATCAAGTCGCCATCGGCCAGCGACACCGCGTGCAGCAGGGGCAAGTGGTAGCCGTCGATGAAATTCTCGGCGACGATCTTCCAGTTGGCGCCGAAGCGATAGCTGACGTCGGCCAGCTCGACCAATCGTCCGGGCGCATGAGCCGCGGCATTCCTCGGCCGCAGGGCCGCCATGCTGGCCGGCGCCCCGGCGAGCCATTCGGCGAAGGGTTCCGCGCCCGCGTCCGGGTTCACGAACACCATGGTTTCCCACACGCCGACCGCCGCGGGCCGCAGCCCCAACCCGCCCTTGTCCAGGTCCGGAAACCACTCACGCGCCAGGGACGCGCTCTGGAGCCCACCGTCCAACCCATAGGTCCACGCGTGGTAGAAGCAGCGGATGGCGTTGCCGACGTTGCCTTCGCCCTCCAGCAATCGGGCGCCCCGGTGGCGGCAGACGTTAGTGAAAGGCCCGCAGCCGTTCATCCCTGAACCGCAGGAGGATGAGCGAATACCGTCCGGCCCGGACGCAGCGATAGTCGCCGGGCGAGGTCAGGTCGCCCGTGAATCCGGCGAAGACCCAGGATCGCGAGAACAGGTCCCGCTGTTCGCGCTCGGACCAATCCGCCGAGGTGTACGCCGCGATCGGCAGGAGTTGGCCCACCTCGTTCGTCACTCGTCGTCCTCGGCAACCATGACCTGAACCTTGGCGTCGGCGAGGAGGCGATCGAACGGAGCGGGCGGGATTCGATCGGTGATCAGCAGATTGATCGAAGTATAGGGCATGGCCTTGATCACGGCGCGTCGGCCAAATTTGCTGCCGTCCACGACTAGGATGCTCCGCATGGCCCGCGAGATCATGACGCGGCTGAACGTGGCCTCGGAGAGGTCAAAATTCATGGGCCCGTCCTCGACGTCCAGGGCGCCGAGCGACAGGATTGCGGTCTTCACCCGGAACTGCTCGATGAATGCGGTGGCCGACGGCCCCAGCGCGGCGCCATCATCGGCGCGCAGTTCGCCGCCGGCCATGAACACCCGGTTGCCGTTCCGCGTGGCCAGCGCCCGGGCGATATCGATCGAATTGGTGACCACCGTCAACTCGCGGTGATCGCGCAAGGCATAGGCGACATGGGCGGTGGTGGACCCGGTATCGAGCATCACGGAGTCGCCGTTGGCAATTTCGCGCGCCGCGGCCTTCGCGATCGCCTTCTTGCCGTCGGCGTTTTCCCTGAGCCGCAGCTCGAAGGCCGATTCGCGCAGGATGTCGGGCAAGGCGACGGCGCCATGGATCTTGACGACCCGGCCCTCGTCGGCCAGCACCTTGATGTCGCGACGGATGGTTTCGTCGGATACGGCGAGGTCTTGGGCGAGTTGGCTGATGCTGCAACTGCCTGCGCGTGCCACCGCCTCCAAGATCGCGGCCTGCCGGGTGGATTGCCGCAAGGCGGGCCTCCGCGACGTTCACTTCGATTTGGAATGTTATGGGAATTGAACCGGCTTTGCCAAAGCAAAAGTGGAATTCTGTGGAGATTCCGCGCGTTCTCGCTTGAACCCCATCGGCAAAGGCGATTTGATTGGATCGTCCCGGCCATGGCGGTCGGGACCAGACAGGGAGAGACACCAGATGTTCAGCCGTACGGCCATGGTGCTGGCGCTCGGCGCCGCGCTCTTTGGGTTCGGCCTTCCGTCCTCGGCTCGGGCCGAGGTCGAATCGACCGATCCGATCATACTCACGATCCATGACTGGACCGGACAGTACATCACCACCCACATCATGGGCCGTGTACTGCAGGAGATGGGCTACACAGTCGAGTATATTCAAGCCGACTACCTTGCGCAGTTCGCCGGTCTCGAATCGGGCGACCTGCACGTCGCCATGGAGTTGTGGGAAACCACGGCCAAGGACGCCTTCGAGGCCTCGGTCGCGACCGGCAATACCGTAGACCTTGGCGAGACCGGTATGGAGGCCAAGGAAGAGTGGTGGTATCCGCTCTATATGAAGGAGAAGTGCCCGGGCCTGCCGGACTGGAAGGCCCTGAACGACTGTGCCGAGGCGTTCTCCACCGCCGAGACCGCGCCGAAGGGCCGCTATCTCGCCGGGCCCGTGACGTGGGGTGGCTATGACGAGGAGCGCGTCGAGGCCCTGGGCCTGAACTATGAGGTCGTCCATGCCGGCACGGATGCCGCCATGTTCGCCGAGTTGGAATCCGCCTACCAGCGCCAAGCACCGGTCCTGCTGTGGATCTATTCGCCGCATTGGGCGCCCATCAAGTACGAGGGCGAATGGGTCCAGTTCCCGGAGTTCGAAGGACCCTGTTACTCGGATGCGGCGTGGGGCATCAATCCCGACAAGACCCATGACTGCGGCAAACCCCATGGTTGGGTCAAGAAGGCGGGGTGGGCCGGAGGCGATGAGAAATGGCCGGGCGCGTTCAAGGCCGTTCGCAACTTCAAGATCGACAATGACGAGATGGGCCGCCTGGTCGGATTGATCGACCTGGAAGGCCGCAAGCTCGAAGACGTGGTCGAGGAGTGGATCCAGAGCAATACGGCCACGTGGCAGGCCTGGACCCAATAGTTTCGGTCCGCGAACCCAACCCCTCCTCCGACCGATGGGGGAGGGGTTGGGGGGCGTTGCTTCCGGTTCAACGCACGAGCGACAGGACGACCGCCGGCCGCCGACAGTGGCCGCGCGAGTCCCTTGCCAACGCGAAAGTCGCGATCCTTGGTCTGGGCCCGGACCCTATGATGAGAGGCAACGGCAGGGTTCGCGCCGACGGATCGGATAGGATCCGCGCGAGTCGAACGGCGGTACCGGGGAGCGTCCATGGCGAATGCTGATGCGGTATCGCGACGGGTCGCGGCGGCCGGGCCGCGGCGGGTTGGAACGGGCCTGAAGCTCGCCCTCAAGGGTGTTTGGAAGCTGTTCGGCCCGGACGCGGATCGCATTCTCGTCACCTCGTCGCCCGCGCCGTCGCCGGGCGAGCTCGCCACCAGGAACATCATCACCGCCGTGCGCGACGTGAATCTCGACGTTCGCGAGGGCGAGATCTTCGTCATCATGGGCCTGTCGGGTTCCGGGAAGTCGACCCTGGTGCGCTGCATGTCGCGATTGATCGAACCGACCGCGGGCGAGATCGTGTTCGACGGCAAGGATCTCCTGCGGGCGAGCGAGCGCGAGATGATCGAGATCCGGCGCCATCGCATGGGCATGGTCTTCCAGCACTTCGCCCTGCTGCCGCACCTCTCCGTGCTCGATAACGTCGCGTTTCCGCTTGATATCCAAGGGGTGAAGCGGGCGGCCCGATACGAGCGCGCCCGGCAGGTGATCGATCTGGTCGGCTTGGCCGGCCGCGAATCCCACTTCCCGCGCGAACTCTCCGGCGGCCAGCAGCAACGGGTCGGAATCGCCCGAAGTCTAGCGGTCGAGCCGGATATCTGGTTTCTCGACGAGCCGTTCTCGGCCCTCGATCCCCTGATCCGGCGCGAGATGCAGGACGAGTTTCTCCGCCTCCAGACGCTCCTGCGTAAGACTATCGTGTTCATCACCCACGATTTCGACGAGGCGGTACGACTGGCTGATCGCATCGCCATCATGCGCGACGGGGTCATCATCCAGATCGGCACCCCCGAGGATCTGGTGACCAAGCCGGCGACGCCCTATGTCGCCGAATTCACCCGCGACATTCCCCGCGCCAAGGTTCTGACGGCCCGCAGCATCATGGCGCCGATCGAGGGTCCCCTGATCGCCGATGCAAGGGTCTCGGGAGACGCGAGGATCCAGGATGTCGCCGAACAGGTCATGCGCCGGGGCACGGCGGTCGCCGTCGTCGACGGTCGCGGTGACAACATCGGCCTCCTGACCCGCGAAGCTGTGCTCAGCGTCCTCCTCGGCAAGGACATCGCCAAGTGACGATCGCGGCGGGCGCCCTTCCGGCTCCCACGTGGGGCCGCCCCTGGATCATCCTGTGGTGCGCGGTTTTGGCCGCGGTCGTGTTGCCGATGGCGCTCGCTCAGCCGGAATCGCCGATGCTCATCTATCCGGTGGGTTGGGAGATCCCGTTCAAGACCTGGATCAGCGCCGCGATCAAGTGGCTGGTCGAGGAGTTCGATCTCGGACTGTTCACCTTCAAGCAGTTGACCCGCGGCATCGCCTGGCTGCTCGATGGGCCCCTGTGGCTGGCGCGGGCCATCCTGCTGGACGGCGTCGTCATCCCACTCGGGGGCGAGAGGGTCGTGGCGCTTCCGCCGCTATCCTGGCTTTCCCTGACCCTGGTGGCCGCCTGCTTCGCCTGGCGATCGGGCGGTGGTCGTCTCGCCCTCCTGGTTGGGGGATGCTTCCTCTACCTCGCGATGTTCGGGTGGTGGGAAAGTGCCATGGTGACCCTGGCCTCGATCGCCATCGCGGTTCCCTTCGGCGTGGCCGGCGGGCTGGCGCTTGGCATTGCCGGATATCGCCGTCGCCGCTTCGAACAGGCGATGACGCCCGTGCTCGACCTGATGCAGACGATGCCGATCTTCGCCTATCTGGTGCCAATTCTCTTCCTGTTCGGGTTCGGCCCGGTGGCCGCGATGATCGCCACCATCGTCTTCGCCCTGCCGCCCATGGTGCGGGTGACGATGTTCGCGCTGCGCCAGGTGGCAAGCGAGTTGGTCGAGTTCGGACGCATGGCCGGCTGCTCCCGGCACCAGCTGCTGTGGAAAGTGCTGATGCCATCGGCGCGGCCTGGCCTGATGGTCGGGGTCAACCAGGTCATCATGCTGTCTCTCAACATGGTGATCATCGCCTCGATGATCGGCGCCGGGGGTCTCGGATTCGACGTGCTCGACGCCTTGAAGCGCCTCGATATCGGCAAGGGCCTCGAGGCCGGCCTATCGATCACGCTCCTGGCCATCGCCCTCGATCGATTGAGCCAGTCCCTTGCCCGGCGCTCCCTGCCCCGACGCGCCGGGTCACAACTGGGTCGGTCCGCGGGCCCCCTCCTGATTCTCGGGGTGCTGGCCGTACCGACGGCCCTCGGGACGCTGGTGCCCGCCCTGGCCCACTATCCCGACGCTTGGCGGATCACCACCGGCCCGATCTGGGCGGACCTGGTGAAGGCGATCAACATCCGCTACTTCGACGATATCGATGCGTTCAAGAACCTGCTTCTCTTGAACGTCCTGGTGCCGATGAAGCGGGGGCTCGCGGACATTCCCTGGGTTGCCGTGGTCGTCGCGGCGGCGCTTGCCGGGTATCAGCTCGGCCGCTGGCGGCTTGCGCTGCTCACCGGATGTCTCGTTCTCTTCATCGCCGTGTCAGGGAACTGGGAAAAGTCGATGGTCACGGTCTATCTGATCGTGGTCTCCGTGGTTCTCGCCTGTCTGATCGGCATCCCGATCGGCATCGTCGCCGCCGGCGCGCCGGCGTTCAACCGCGTGGTGCAGGCGGTGATCGACACGCTGCAGACCCTGCCGACGTTCGTCTACCTGATCCCGGTCATCATGCTGTTCCAGGTGGGGGACTTCTCGGCGATCATCGCCATCGTGGCTTTCGCCGTCGTTCCATCGATCCGGTACACGGTGCTTGGCCTGACCGGCGTGCCCGCGCACCTGCTGGAGGCCGCGCGCGCCCATGGCTGCAGCCGTGCCCAGGTGCTCCTGAAGGTGCGACTGCCCTTGGCCTTTCCCGAGATCATGCTCGGGATCAACCAGACCGTGATGATGGCGCTGTCGATGCTGGTGATCACGGCCTTGGTCGGAACCCGTGACCTGGGGCAGGAGGTCTACATCGCGCTCGCCAAGGCCGATCCCGGCCGCGGCCTCGTCGCCGGCCTCTGCGTAGCGTTTCTCGCCATGGTCTGCGATCGGCTGATCAACGCCGCCGCCGACCGCCGCCGCCGCACCCTGGGCCTCGCGTCCTGATTCCGGAAATTCGCCCGACCTCGCGGCAACCCTCGGAGCGAATTCCGGAATCGAAGGGGCGCTAGGGACGTAGCGCGTAGACCAGTTGCACGACCCCGAAGGCCCGTGGGGTCGCCGAGATCAGGGTAAGGCCATGGCGCTCCGCCCCGGCCTCGAACAGGGAAATCCCGTGGCCGATCAGCACGGGGACAATGAAGACTTTGATGCGATCGATCAGGCCGCGATCGAGAAACAGTCAGGCCGTCTTCGCGCCGCCCAGCAACCAGACGTCGTCCTGCGACAGGGAACGCACGTCTTCGACCAGCTCCGCGACGTCACCGCTCCATGTCTCGACGCCATCCGGCGGCGCGGCGATCCGGTGCGAGGTCAAGACCACGGTCCGCTGCTCGCCATAGGGCCAGGGGGCCGAACTCGAGGATCTGCTCGAAGCTCGCCCGGCCCATGATGATGGTGCCGATTCCGGCGAGGAATTCGTTGAATCCCAGACTCTTCGGCGGATAGGGCTCCAGCCAGGACACGTCGCCATCGGGAGCACCGATGAAGTCGTCCAGACTCGCCGCCAGGTAGTACCGCACCAATCCTTGCGCCATGTGTCTTCTCCGCGTGCGGGAAACTAGCCTACGCCGCCAGCGGCGGCGACCGGGAAAGTTCGCCCCAGGAATTCTAGCAACGCCTCGGCGGCACCATGGTCATACAGATCGTCGTGGGCCGCCGCTCCGCTCCACCATGCGCTCTTCGGCTCGTTGGCGGCGGCGAACAGGTCGCGCCCGAAGCGAATCGGGACGACCCGGTCCGCCTCTCCGTGAAGCACCAGGATCGGGCAGCGCACCCGGCCGATCTTCGCCACCGATTCGTAGCGATCGCGCAGCAGCGGGCGTACGGGGACGTACCAGTAGTGACCCTGGGCCACGTCGGGGATCGACGTGTACGGCGCTTCCAGGACCAGGCCCGCGACCCGGGCTTCGGTGGCGAGCTGCACGGCCACCCCCGACCCGAGCGATTCTCCATAGAGGACGATGTTCGTCGCTTCGGCCCGAAGGAACGCGAGCGCCGCCCGACCATCGGCGTACAACCCGTCCTCCATTGGCGCGCCCGGATTGCCGCCGAAGCCGCGGTACTCGACCAGGAGGAGCCCGTACCCGGCATCGCGCAAGGGGCCGAGCTTGCCGGCCCGATGTCCGATGTGGCCGGCATTGCCGTGCAGGTGAACGATCGTCGGGCGCCCCGCCACGGCGGGCCGGTACCAAGCGATCAGGTCCAGACCATCAGCGGTCGCGAGGCGCACCTCCGCCATGTCGCCCGCGTCGGCCAGGGCGAGGTCCGGCCGCTCGCCGGTGCCATGATAGAGCAGCCGCCGCTGCGCGAGGAACAGCCCGGCGACCAACACCCCATAGGCCGCGACGCCGGTCAACGCCAAGGAGAAAAAGGTGGCCACGAGCCCCTTCAAAACCAAGCGCCCGGCGGGTTGCCGCCGGGCGCCGATGGTCCTATGCCGCTCCGCCTACTGGCGCTGAGCCCCGAAGAACTGCAGGAGCAGCATGAAGATGTTGATGAAGTTGAGGTACAGGCTGAGCGCCCCCATGATCGCCAGGCGGCCGTTGTGCTCGTCGCCGGCCACCTCGTCGTACATCACCTTGAGGCGCTGGGTGTCGTAGGCGGTCAATCCGGCGAAGATCAGGACGCCGATGACCGACACCGCGAAATGCAGGGCCGAGCTGGCAACGAAAATATTAACCAGCGAGGCGACGATGACACCGATCAGCCCGATGATCAGGAACGAGCCCCAGCCCGACAGCGACTTCCGGGTGGTGTAGCCGTACAGGCTGAGCCCGCCGAACGCCGCCGCGGTGATGAAGAACACCCGGGCGATCGAGGCGCCGGTGAAGGTCACAAACACCGTGGCGAGGGACGCGCCCATCAGCGCCGAGAAAATCCAGAACGTCGTCTGCGCCGCCGCCGGACTCATGCGGTGCACCCGGGCGCCGAGCAGGAACACGATCCCCAGCGGCGCCAGCATCACCACCCAGGCGAGGGGCGTGCGGAAGATCGCGTCGAACAGGACGGGAATGTTGGCGACGGCGTAGGCGACGGCGCCGGTGATCACCAGACCCAGCCCCATCAGCTGGTAGACCCGCAGCATGAAGGCGCGAAGGCCCGCGTCGAACCGCAAGACTTCGCTGCGCTGGATGGTCAGGGTCGGACGGTTGAGTGCCATGGATGCGTTCCTCATGAGAGACCGCGAATGGAGCCTATATTGGGGCTTGGCGCGGATAAATCAACCCTCAGGCAGCCCGCAGCAGCGCCCCCGGTCGGGCGCCACGTGCCTCGAAGGATGCGAAGAATCCGAAGAGAGCGGTCGCCGTCAGCCCGCCCGAAACCGTCAGCGCCACCGCGGGGCCGGGGAACGTCCAGCCGACCTCGAGCAGGAATCGCGCCAACCCGAAGGCGGCAAAACTGCCCAGAAATAGGGCGAGCACGCCCGAAATTAGGCCGATCAGGGCGTATTCGGCCAGATTTAACGCCAGAATTTGTCCTCGCGTCGCACCCAGCGCCTTGAGGATGGCAGCCTCGTACAGGCGACGGCGTTGCGCGGCGGCGGTCGCCTCGGCCAGCACCACGACGCCGACCAGCAGGGTCACGCCGGCCACCACCCGGAAGGCGAGCCCAATCTGGTCCAGGACGGCGACGACCCGGGCCAGCACCTCGCGCACCGCGACGGCGGAGACGTTCGGCAGCCGATCCGCCACGGCGGCGCTCAACCCGGTCTCGGCGCCGGGCGCCACGTGCACCGTGGCGATGTGGGTATGCGTCGCGCCGCGCAGGGTCGCGGGCGTCAGCACCAGGGTGAAGTTCATGCCGAGGGATTCCCAATCGATCCGCCGCAGGCTCGCGACCCGCGCCACGATCTCGCGGCCCAGCACGTTGATGGTGATGTGGTCGCCGATCCCGACCGCGAAGCCATGGGCGATGCCCTCGTCGATCGACAGCAGCGGTTCGCCCACATAGTCGGCCGGCCACCACGCGCCGGCGACGACCCGGCTGCCCGGCGGCGGCCGGTCGGCGTAGGTGACCCCGCGATCGCCCTGGATCGCCCAGCGCGCCTCGGGGGCGATCACCGCCCGATCGACCGGCACGCCCTTGATCGCGGTGATGCGGCCGCGCAGCGCCGGCACCCGGTCGATGATCCGGCCCTCGGGCGCCGCCGCCACCAGGGCGGCGAAGGGTTCGAGCTGGTCGGGTTGCAGGTCGAGGAAGAAGAACGAGGGGGCATCGCGCGGCAGGGACTCGGTGAGCTCGCCCCTGAGACTCGCGTCGAGGACCACGATCATCACCATCAGCGTCAGCCCAAGTCCGAGCGCCAGCAGCACCGGGATCGCCGGCGCACCGCGGCGGCCGATGGCGGCGAGGGCGAAGCGGAGCGTCGGGGGCCGCCCCCGCGCGAGCCGCCGCGACGCCCAGGCCAGGCCCTCGCCGGCGAGGCGGAAGAGGACGAACGCCGCCGCCGCCCCGGCCACGAACCAGGCGGCGACCTGGGGGTTGTCGCTGGCCGCCACGGCCAGCCCGATGAGGGCGAGCGGGACGAGGGCGATGAGCATCCGGTCTGCCTGCGAGCCACGGCCGGCCTCGCCGCTCGCGCCCTCGCGGAACAGCGCCGCCGCCGGCACGCGCCGAGCCACCAGCACCGGCCACAGGGCGAACGCCCCCGCCGTCATCAGCCCGAACAGGGCGGCGAGCGCCAGCGGCTGGGGATAGAGCCCCGGCTTCAGCGGCAAGAGCAGCACGCCCTCGACCACGGCCGCGGCCGCGAAGGGCGCGGCGGCGCCCAGCGCGAGGCCGGCGACGATCCCGACCGTCGCGAGCGCCAGGACCTCGACCAGCAGGACCCCGAGCGCCAGCCCCGACCCTGCCCCGAGCGCCTTCAAGATGGCGATGGTCGTCGTCTTGCGCGCCATGTAGGCGGCGATCGCGCTCGCCACCCCGACGCCGCCGATTAGCAACGCCCCTAACCCCGCGAGCGTCAGGTACGCGCCGAGCCACTCGAGGAACCGTCCGAGCTGCGGGTTGGCCGCCGCCGCCGTGACGATCTGCCAGCCGGCATTGGGGAACGCCGCCCGCGCCGCCGCCACGAAGGCGTCCGGGTCGGCGCCATCCGGCAACCGTACCCGGTAGGCGAACCGCGCCAGGCTGCCGGGCTGCATCAGGCCGGCGGCGGCGGCACCCGCCGCGCCGACGATCAGGCGTTCGCCGAGCAGAAAGGGCGCCGACGCGCGATCCGGCTCCTCGACGAGGATGGCGCGCACCGTCACCTCGGCCGACCCGAGGCGTAAGCGGTCACCGACTCGTGCGCCCAGCCGCTCGGCCAGGCCCCGCGCCACGACCACCCCGGGCAGCCCGGCGCGCACCCCCAGGGCCTCGGCGATCGCCAGCGGCGGGTCGAGGGCCACGGCCCCATACAGCGGGTAGCGTTGGTCCACCACCTTGACCGCCGCCAGCACCGGATCGGCGCCGTCCATGAGCCGGGCCATGGCGTAGAGTTCGGTGGCGGCCGACACGTCGCCGGCGTTGGCGAGGTACGCAAGCTCGACCTCGGGCGCGGGCGCGAGCGCCAGACGAAACGCCACGTCGCCGCCGAGGATCGCCCGCCCGCCCTCGGCGAGCCCGACTTCCAACGCCCGGTGCAGCGACCCCACCGCCGCGATCGCCGCGACCCCGATGGCGAGCCCGACCAGCGCCGCCCGCACATGGCGCAACCCGCCCCGGATGTCCCGGCGGGCTAGGCGGAGAGCGAGCATGGTCCACCACCGGACACCGAGGCCGTCCCCTGCTCATCAAGCCCGTCATGGCGAGGCGGCCGCAGGCCCGACGAAGCCAGCCAGGTGCGGGCACTCGTGCCGTTGCCCTGGGTCGCCGCGGTCGCCGCGCTCCCTCGCGATGACGGGGAAGGACGTGTGGCAAGGACCGCGAGGCGCGGCCCGCGAGGGTAGGGGCGGGTCTCAGACCCGCCCCTACGGGAGGGGCGAGGATTTCCATCGGACCGCATGGGATCAATCAACCTTGCCATCGACGATCCGGCCGTCGTCGAGGTGGAGGGTGCGGAGGCAGCGGGTGGCGAGGGCCTGGTTGTGGGTGACGATGACGAGGGTGGCCTCGGTGCGATCGGCGAGGGCGAACAGCAGGTCGGCGATCTCGGTGCCGGTGGCGGAGTCGAGGTTGCCGGTGGGTTCGTCGGCGAGGAGAAGCGCGGGCTCGCCGACGATGGCGCGGGCCAGGGCCACGCGCTGCTGCTCGCCGCCCGACAGCTCGAGGGGGTGGTGGCCGCGCCGGGGCCACAGCCCGACGGCGGCCAGCGCCGCGTCGGCGCGCGAGCCCGCGTCCCGGGCGCCGGCGAGTTCCAAGGGCAGGGCGACGTTTTCCGCCGCCGTCATGGTCGGGATCAGGTGGAAGGCCTGGAAGACGATGCCGATCCGCCGGCGGCGGAAGCGGGCGAGGCCGTCCTCGTCGAGGGCGCCGAGGTCCTGGCCCGCCACCGCGATGGTCCCCGCGGTCGGGCGCTCGAGCCCGGCGATGAGGGCGAGGAGCGACGACTTGCCCGAGCCCGATGGTCCGACCAGCGCCAGGCGTTCGCCGGGGTCGGCCGCGAGGCTGACCCCCTTCAGGATGTTGACCGGGCCGGCGGCGCCGGTCAGGGTAAGGCTGACGTTGTGGAGACTGACGGCGGCGTGGCGCGGCATGCGGCAGAGATATGTGGCGCGGCGCTTGATTGTCAAAGCCTTGATGGCGATGGCGTGGGTGCCCGGCGTGCGCGCGCAGGATGGATCGATCCGGCTTGCCCTGCTGGGTGACAGCCTGACGGCGGGCTATGGCCTGGCCGCCCGGGACGCGTTCCCGGCCCGGCTTGGCGCGGCGCTGGCCGCCGCGGGCCGGGCGGTGATCGTGCAGGATGCCGGGGTGTCCGGCGATACCACGGCCGGCGGGCTCGCCCGGCTCGACTGGGTGCTGGGCGACGCGCCCGACGTGGTGCTGGTGGAGCTGGGCGCCAACGACGCCCTGCGCGGCCTGGACCCCGAAGCGGCCTACGCCAGCCTGGACGCGATCCTCACGGCGCTCGCGCAACGCGGGATCCTGGTGGTGCTGGCCGGCTTCAAGGCGCCGCGCAACCTGGGGCCGGAGTATACGGAAGCCTTCGATGGCATCTACGCCCGGCTCGCGGAGCGGCACGGGGTGCCGCTCTATCCGTTCTTCCTGGACGGCGTCGCCCTGGACCCGGAGCTCAATCAGACCGACGGGCTGCACCCGAACGCGGCGGGGGTCGCCGTCATCGTCGGGGGAATCCTCCCCACGCTGCTGCCGGTGATCGACACCGCCCGACGCGATTAGGGCCAGCCGTCGATCGGCTCGCGTGCCTCCTGCCGAAGGTAGCGGCCGGCCTGCTCCACATTCTCGGTGACGATCAGGATGGACCCGGGGGTGCCATCGACCAGCGCCATGGCCTCGGCGATCGCCGTTCGCGCGTCGGCGACGGACAGGACGCGATCCCCTGGGAATGCTTCGAGCGCGGCGAGATGTTCCCGCCACGGCGCGGCCTTCGCGCCGCACAGAATGGCGGCGCAGGGAGCACCCTGCCCGAGCGCCGCGGCGAGGCGGCATAGATCCACGCTTTGATCGGCGTGGGCGACCTGCTCGAGGATCACCGGGGTGCCGCGGGCCCGCACGACGCGAAAGCCGCCGAGCGCGGACGCGAACGCGCCGCCCAGCGTCGCCAGCCCAAGACCGACATCGGCGACCGATTTGCCGAGCGCGAGGGCGATCGCCGCGACCGCCAGCGCCGAACCGTCGTGCACGCCGATGTCGCCGACGACGGTCGCCGGCCCATCGCCGATGCGAAACTCCAGAGATCGCCCGCTGGTTCCCAGCGCGGCACTGACGATCCAGGCACCGCGTCGGGCATGCTCACGCACGGCGTCCTGCTCGGGATGCGCGGTGAAGAGAACCAGCCCACGATCGCGGATTTCGGCGGCGAGGCGCAGGCATTCCGGATCGTCGGCGTTGAGGACGACCCTGCCGAAGGCCGCGTCGATGACGATGCGCATGGCGCGCAGCGCGCCGGCCCCGACCCCTGGGTCGTCACCAGGACCCCACGTCGGCGCCGTCGAACCCGAGCCCGTGCTGGGCCAGATCCAGCACCGAGTGGCCGAAGACGGCGGCATCGACCACATGGTCGTAAAGCACGATGTCCACCGCCCGCGGTACGGCGACCTCGCTCGCGGGGCTGTGCGGGCCATCGATGAAGACGCTGCCGCCGACGGCCAAACCGACGCGGTGACGGGCGACCTTGAGGCAGTGCGCCACGGTGAAGGCCGCGCCGCGGTATCCGTCCGACCCGGCAATCGCGGCGATCAGTATGCGCGCGGGCGCCCCGGTCGGGAACAGCAACTCGGCGAAGGGTGTCGCGCAGTCCCGCCAATTGCCCGGCTCGGCGGAATAAGGTGTGGGGGCCCAGGCCCGGTTTCGCATTCACCTCGCAGATCGCGCCGCCGATCTCGCGATAGGACCGGCCGATGTCGCGGGTGATGAAATCAACCCCGAAGACGTCGACCTCACAGGCGGCGGCGGCCCTGATCGCCATGGCGCGATTGTCCGGGTGAAGGGCGTCCGTCACGTCGAGCGACGTACCGCCGGACAAGATGTTCGCCGGTACCCCGGAGGTAGACGGCTTGGCCCGCGGCGGGCACGCTGCGCCGATCGTAACCCAGCTTGGCGAGCATCCGGTCGGCCTCGTCGTCGAGCTTCAGGTAGACCAGGATATCGTCGGCGCTGCTTGGGCCACGGCGCGGATCCTTGTTGACCTGCTTGACCAGGGTCTCGACCGTGTTGCGTCCATCGCCGACCACGTGACCGGGCACCCGCTTGGCGACGGCGACGACTTCGCCGCCCATGACAAGGATGCGATGATCGAAGCCCTCGATAAACGTTTCGATCAGAACGTTCCGCCCCGATCGCGCGACGCGCTGGTAGGCCGCGGCGACGCCTTCCGAGTCCGTCAGGCCGACGATGACCAGGCGCCCCCCGCTGCCGCGCGACGGCTTGAGCACCACCGGGTAGCCGAACCGCTCGGCGAAAGCGATCGCCTCGTCCGCGCCGCGCACCTTGGCTTGGCGCGGGATCGGCAATCCGATCTCGGCGAGGACCCGGTTGGCCAGATCCTTGCGGCCCGCGACCTCGTTGCCCAGGAACGGCGTGCGGTTGGTGATCGTAAGGTCGGAGCGCTTCTGGAACCGCCCCTGGCCGAACGTCACCACCCGATTCGTCGTCGCCCGCCACGGTACGCCGCGGGCCGCCACGGCCCTGGCCAGGAGCGCCCTTTCGGGCTCCAGCTTGCGGCCGGCCGCAGCGTCTTGAAACTTCGCCCGCGTCCGCTCGAGGCCAGCGCCGGGTCGCCCGCGAGGCCGAGGACCACCCTGAGCTGGGCGACGGCCAAGGCGCCGGCGCGTCGTCCGACATCCGCTTCCTGAAACTCGAAGGCCACGTCGATCTCGTCGGGATTGGGGCCCGGCGAGACGATCGACCGCGCGACGTCAGCCCGCTCGACCCGCTGATACTCCAGGGCCATGCGGGCGACGACGTGCCCGAGGGAGACGTCGAGGCCATCGCGGAGCTCGCCCGCCAGGTCACGATCGGACCCGTCGGCCGGGTGGGTCGCGAGACCCGGCAGGAGCTCGAACAAACGCGCGAGCGTGGCGGGGTCGACCTTGGCGCCGGCCGTCATGGCTCCGAGCTTGAGCCGCAGCAGGATGGCGCGATGGGGGGCGTAGAGGCTGGGTCCCTTGAACGCCGCGGCCGCGATGACTCTCATGGTCGGTGAACGCCTCGACAGGAACTGGCGAGCAGCGGCACCATAGCGGCGACGATTCGCCTGCACAACCAGCCGTGGCCCGCCACCATGAACCGCCTGTTCGTCGCAATCGCCCTGCCGGATGCGGTGCGGCAGCACCTTGCGCTGCTCGGCGGGGGCGTGCCGGGCGCCCGCTGGGTCGCACCGGAGACGATGCACGTGACGCTCCGCTTCATCGGCGAGGTCGACGGCATCGTGGAGGACGACATCGCGGCGGCGTTGGCCGAGGTGTACGCCGAGCCCTTCGCCCTTACCGTAAGTGGGGTCGGCGACTTCGAGCAGGGCAGCAAGCCGAAGACCATCTGGGCGGGCGTTCTGGAGCGCGAGGTCCTGACCCGCCTGCACGAGAAGATCGAGCGCCAACTGGCCCTGATCGGCGTGCGCGAGGAGGGCCGCAAGTTCCATCCCCATGTCACCCTCGCCCGCCTCCGGGGCGCCTGGCGCGACCGGGTCGCCCAGTTCCTGGCCGAGCATCATGGGTTCGTGGCCGCACCCTTCACGGTCGCTACCTTCCACCTGCTTTCGAGCCACCGCGGCGCCCGCGGCCCGGTCTATCGCGTCGAGGCGACGTACCCGCTGGGGGGTTGACCCGGCTGGGGTCACACGGATTTCCCTTTTGTCAGGCGGCGTTGTATACTGACGCAACCAACAAGTAACGGGCATGGTGCCCGAAGGTCGGGGAGGAGCGCGATGACGAACAGCCGGTTGACGCGGCGTACGACGATGGGCCTGGGGCTCGGCGTGGTGGCGGCCCTGGGCGGGACGACGATCGTCAATGCGGAGGGGACGAAGACCCTTCGCGCCCGCATCAGCAACGACATCCAGATACTCGACCCCGGTTACCCGCTGACCAGTTCCGAGGCCCTGGTGCAGGCCCTGATCTTCAGCAACCTGGTCCGCCTGAAGCCCAGCGATACGATCGACTGGATCATGGACGCCGCGGAGTCGTGCGATCAGATCGACCCGACGCACATCGCCTTCAAGCTGCGGCCGGGTCTCATGTGGTCAAACGGATTCGGCGAGGTGACGGCCGAGGACGTGAAGTACTCGTACGAACGCATCGCCGATCCGGCCATGGCCTCGCCCTACGCCGGCGACTGGGAGTTCCTCGACCATGTCGAGGTGGCGGACAAGCGGAGCGGCGTGATCGTCATGAAGGAGGCGTTCGCTCCCCTCTGGTACACGGTGCTGCCCTGGGGCTCCGGCATGATCGTGTGCAAGGCCGCCGTCGATGCCCTGCCCGAGAAGAAGTTCACGACGGAGCCGCCGGCGACGTGCGGCCCCTACGTCATCCAGGAATGGATCCCGAAGCAGCGCCTGACCCTGGTCCGCGATCCGCAATGGACCGGATCGTCGACCGAGTTCGACAGGATCGATATTCTGGTGATCAGCGACGACAAGTCGGCCGAGCTCGCGTTCGAGGCAAACGAGCTCGACGTGACGTCCGTCTCCGTCTCGTCCCTGCCGATCTACAAGGAGAACCCGCCGGCGGACGGCACGATCGTCGTGACCCCGTCCATCAACTACTTCTGGATCGGCATGAACGTGGAACACCCCACGTTCCAGGACATCCGCGTCCGCCACGCGGTCCAGCACGCGGTGGACGTCGATGCGATCCTCCTGGGCGCCTTTTCCGGCGTGGTCGAACGGGCCACGGGCATCGTGGCCCCGAGCCTGGTCGGGCACCGCCCGGCGAACCTGATCCCTACCCGGGACGTGGCGAAGGCCAAGGCGCTGCTGGCCGAGGCCGGATTGCCCGACGGGTTCTCGTGCAAGTTCACCGTCGAGAACCTGGCGGCGTCTCTCTCCGTCGGCCAGATCGTGCAGAGCAGCCTCGCCGAGGCCGGCATCCAGGTGGAGATCGAGCAGCTCGACGAAGGGGCGTTCTGGGGCATGGCGGACCACGCCGACCAGCTCCAGGGTCTGCAGATGACCTACAAGAACTACATCAATACGCCCGACGCGAGCTGGGCGACGGTGTGGTTCCTGCCGGAACAGATCGACGTGTGGAACTGGGAGCGCTTCAACGATCCCCGGTTCGCCGAGCTGCACCAGGCGGCGCTGCGCGAGCTGGACGTCGCCAAGCGAGCCGCGATGTACGTGGAAATGCAGGACCTGATGGAGAAATCCGGCGCCTACATCTTCGTCACGCACGGCGTGAACACGGCGCTCTACCGCGACAGCTTCAAGCCGGCGTTCACGCCGAGTCTGCTGAGCTGGAACTTGCGCGACTGGACCTCCACCTGAGCGGAGGGTCGTCCCGGCAATGGCGCGGATTGACGGCAAGGCGGACACTATCCTTTCGGGCGGGCGGATCTGGTGTGGGCTGGCGGGGGCTTCGCCGAGGCCATCGCCCTGCGCGACGGGTGCGTTCTCGCGACGGGTGCGCAGGGCGAGATCGAGGTGCTGGCCGGCCCCGGCACGCGCCGCGTGGAGTTGCGCGGGCGCCTGGCGATACCGGCGTTCCACGACGCGCACATGCACCTGATGTCGTTGGGCCAGGCGGCCAAGAAGATCGACCTGCGCCCCGACGCCGTAGGTTCGATCGCCGAGATCGTCGCCGGCGTCGCCGAACGGGCGCGCGCCACGGCCCCCGGTACGTGGGTCGTCGGCAGGGGCTACGACCACGACCGGCTGTCCGAGAAACGCCACCCGACGCGCTGGGACCTCGACCGCGTGGCCCCGGACCATCCGCGGTCTGGCTCGGCCGCTGCTGCGGCCATATGGGGGTTGCCAACTCCGTGGCGCTGGCCTTGGCCGGCATCGACCGGACGACGCCCAACCCGCCCGGCGGCGTCATCGTGCGCGAGAACGGCGAGCCCACGGGCCTGCTGCAGGAGCGGGCCCAGGAGGCCATGAAGGCGGCGCGGCCCCGCCCGACCCGCGACGAGCTGGTCGAGGCGATCGAGCTCGCCGGTCGGCGCTGCCTATCCTACGGCATCGGCTCGGTGATGGACGCCTGCGTCGGCATGGCCGGCGGCTGGACCGATGTCGAGGCCTACGAGGCCGCCCTGCTGGCCGGCCGCCTGCCGGTGCGCATGACCATGGCCATGGGCGGCGGCCCCGACGGCATCGCCGAGGAGGCCTTCGCCCGGGGCTACGTCACCGGCCGCGGCAACCACCGGCTGCGCGTCGGACCCGTCAAGTTCTTCACCGACGGCAGCGCCGGCGGCTGCACCGCGGCGATGCGCCGGCCCTACACCAACGGCGATCACGGCGTGCTCATGTTCGCCGACCGGGACATGGACGAGATGGTGGGGCATTACCACCACCGCGGCTATCAGGTGGCCGTGCACGCCATCGGCGACGCCGCCATCGACCAGACCATCGGGGCATTCGATCGCGCCTGCGCCGACGGCACCTGCGCCCACCGCCGGCACCGCATCGAACACTGCGGTTTCGTCGACGATGGGCACCTGGACGCCATGGCCCGGCTCGGCCTGATCCCGGCGCCCCAGCCGGTCTTCATCCGCGACTTCGGCGACACCTACCTCGACGTCCTGGGCGAGCAGCGGTCCAACGCCTGCTATCCCATGGCACGCTGGCAGCGCCGCGGGTTGAAGCCGGCGATGAGCTCCGACACGCCGGTCAGCCACGTCAACCCATTCGTGAATCTTCACGCCGCCCTGACCCGGCGCACCATCGGCGGCGCCACCCTCGGCGGCGACGAGACCCTGACGCTCGCCGAGGCCCTCTGCGCCTACACCGAGAACGGCGCCTACGCCTGCGGCGTCGACGACCGGCTGGGCACCCTGACCCCAGGTCGAGAGGCCGACATCGCCGTGCTCGACCGCGATCCGTTCACGACCTCGCCCGAGGACCTGCTGACGACCCAGGCGGAGATCACCTTCCTCGACGGCGAAGCCGCCTTCGACCGGGAGGGAGAGCTGTCGTGAGGGGCGGCCGTCGCTGTCTCAGCGGGACTGCTTCGTTATACGCAATTAGGTCCGGATCACGGCTGAAAACTGCCATCTAAACGGTTGATACATAAAAATAAAATGACGTTCTTTTGTGTCAACGCCGGAGTAAAAATGCATCGGCGTTCCGGAGTATCAAAGTGCGTCACGTCTGATGGCATGGAGGCGCCCCGCGGGGGGGCTGCCTGCGTTCTGGGTCATGGCTCGGGTGGGTTGGTTGGGCAGGTTTTGCGGCTTTGGCACCACGCTGTCGGCGCTTGCTCTGCTTGAGCCGATAGCTGTCGCCGTTCATCTCCAGGA
>SHVY01000037.1 GCA_009694045.1 Alphaproteobacteria bacterium
CAGCGCCCTGCTCGACCGCCTCACCCACCACGTCCATATCCTGGAGATGAACGGCGACAGCTATCGGCTCAAGCAGAGCAAGCGCCGACAGCGTGGTGCCAAAGCCGCAAACCTGCCCAACCAACCCACCCGAGCCATGACCCAGAACGGCAGGCAGCCCCCCCGCGGGGCGCCTCCATGCCATCAGCCGTGACGCACTTTAATACTCCGGAACGCCGATGCATTTTTACTCCGGCGTTGACACTTCCGCTCGCGGCGCGATCCGGCGGCGCGCGGTCGAGGCGCATACGCGGTGACCACCAAGAGCCGTCGTGTCCGCGCGGCGTCCGATCGCTCCAGCGCCCTCGACTAAAGTCGGGCAGCAGCGGGGCCCCGATCTCGAAGCGCTGGACTGATTGTTCCTCGTCGTGGAGCGATCAGGCTTTCGCGATCCCCCCGTCCGCCAAGTCGAGCTTCATGTCGTCGGCGTAGGCGAACAGCGCAGGCGTCCCGCCGGTATGGATGAAGACGACGGTCTGGCCCTTCTTGAGCGTCCCCTTGCGGATGTGGTCGATCAGTCCCGCCATCGCCTTGGAGGTGTAAACGGGATCGAGAATCAGGCCCTCGGTACGGCCAGCGAGCAAGATGGCTTCACGGCCCGCATCGGTCATGATGCCGTAGGCTGGGCCGATATAGTCGTCAATGGTGATAACTTGATCGGGCTCGATCCCGACCCGGATTCCAAGGCGCTCGTCGATGCCGCCGGCGATGGCGGCGATCTGGAGGTGGCGGTCCCCGCTAACCTGCAAGGGATTGAGCGTCACCATCTGGGTTGGCATCCCTAGCGCGCGGATGCCCCACAGCAGCCCGGCTGGCGTCACGTCGAAGCCCGCCAGATAGATCGCGTCGGCCTGCTTGCCGAGCGCCGTGAGCTGGGCATCGAGCTCGAGGGCGGCGTTGACGTAGCCGAGCGCCGCGGTCGACTGGGTGCGGAGATCGGCCCAGCCGAACACAAAGGGCTTGCGGCCCTTGGCCTTCAATTCGGCTGCCTTGGCGGCGAGGTGCTGGGGCAACACCTCCAGATCGGTTCCGGGCACGATCGTCACCTCGGCGCCCAGCACACGGTCGAGCAGGAGGTTGCCCTGCAAGACCGGCCCCTTCACGCCATGCACGAGAACCAGGGACGCCGCCATCCCGAGCCTGGCCGCGATGGCCGACGCCTGCCGACACCAGTTCGACTGGGTCGCGGCCCCCAGCACCACCGTATCGGCCCCGGCGGCCTTGGCGGCGGCGAAGAGGAACTCGTGCTGCCGGACCTTGTTGCCGCCGAAGGCGATGCCGGTACAGTCGTCGCGCTTGACGAAGATGTCGGGGCCGCCGAGCGCGGCCGTGAGTCGCGGGCAGAATTCCAGGGCCGTGGGCAGGTGCCCGAAGCGCAACCGGGGCACGCGATCGAGCGCCGTCTGCAACGTCGATCGATCCGTGGGTGCGGCCGCGGCCCGACTTGCGTTGGATGTGACCATGGTGAACTCCCTCGTCGCCGAACCCCACAATAGCGCAACCCAATCCTGATTCCGCTATGCTTCGCGACCCGTCGGAGGGAGCGCATGAAGATCGTCGACGTCGAGGCCCTGGTGGTGCGCGCGCCTGGCGTCCTCGGCGCCTACGGCGGGCCCTACGGCGCCCTGGTGCGGATTGCCACGGACACCGGACTGGTGGGTTGGGGCGAGGCCGACAGCCTGCCCGAGGTCATCCGCGCGATCATCGAGGCGCCCTATCAGGATGAACTGATGAGCGGCATCAGACCGCTGCTGCTGGGCGAGGACCCACGCGATCCCCGGGCACTTTGGGCCAAGATGTGGAAGGGGACCAGCCAGTTCGGCCGGGCGGGTGCCGCGGTGCAGGCGATGGCGGCCGCCGACATCGCCCTGTGGGACCTCGCGAGCCAGGCGGCCGGTGTGCCGTTGCACCGGCTGCTGGGCACCGCCCGGCGCGACCGGGTGGCGATCTACGCGACCCATCCCCTGGGGGCCACCCTCGAGGAGACGGGTCGGTTCGCGCGCGCGCTGCGGGAACGCGGGTTCCCGGGGGTCAAGTTCGGCTGGTCGCCGTTCGGCCGCGACGCGGACCAGGACGCAGCCATCGTCGCGACCATCCGCGCGGCGGTCGGACCCGAGATCGAGGTCCTGATCGACGGCGGCAACGTTTTCGACGTCGAAGGCGCCATCGAACGCTGCCGGCGCTTCGCCCCGCACCGGGTGTTCTGGTTCGAGGAGCCGCTGCAACCCGAGGACATCGCGGGTTATGCCCGCCTGACCCGGGCGGCGGCCACCCGCATCGCCGCCGGCGAGCTGTGCGCCACCGCCTCCGAACTCACCCGCCTGATCCGCGAAGGCGGGATCGACGTGGTCCAACTCGACCTGTCGCGGCTCGGAGTCACCCAGGCCATGGAGGTGGCGAGGGTCGCGGGCGAAGCCGGCGTGCCCTGCGTCAACCATACGTACACCTTGAATCTCAACCTCATGGCTTCGTTGCATGTGCTCGCGGTGGTTCCCGAGATTTCCCTGTTCGAGGTCCAGGGTCTCGATAACCCGCTGCGCGACGGCCTCTTTCCGGATCGGCCGCGACCTTTCGGGGGCTTTCTTGCGGTGCCGCAAGGCCCCGGCCTCGGCTCGGCGCCCGATCAAGAGACTTTGATGCGCATCCGCGTGCCCTGATCCCGCCATTGAAGTTTCGTTCATGTTTCGGGCCTAGCGTGGGGTTCGACATTGCACGAGCCGTCTCCGCGTCATGGTCGCGTCCGCACACAATCTCAGAAGACTGATCACGCTCGCGCAGGAGCCCTCCAGCGACAAGCGCCGAGAGCTATTGCGCAAGGTGACGGACCTCTTTGTCGAATCCTCCGACAGCTTCAACGAGCGTGAGGCCGAGCACTTCAACCAGATCATGATGGGGGTCGCCCCGCAAGATGGAGGCGAAGGTGCGGCGCGAACTGTCCGAGCGGTTGGCGCTCGAACCGAACGCTCCCCATGGCGTCATTTCCATGCTGGCCAACGACAAGATCGAGGTCGCCGGCCCGATTCTGGAACACAGCACGGTGCTGGAGGACATGGACCTGCTCGAGGTCATCCGACGGCAGGGGCAGGATCACTTGCGCGCCATCTCGGCCCGCGAGACGGTCAGTTCCCAGGTCGTGGACGCGCTGGTCTCCAAGGGCGACAACAAGGTCCTGGTCACCCTGGTGAACAACAGCGGCGCCAGCATATCGCGGAACTCGATGGACAGGATCGTCGCGCGTGCCGAGGGCAACGAGGAGTTGCACCAACCCCTGTCGATCGCAAGGGCATGTCGCCCGAACTGCTCAACGAGGTGTTCTGGTTCGTGTCCTCGTCGCTGTGACAGCACATCATGCAGTCCACCGCGTCGATCGACGCCGAGACCGTCGACCGGATACGGGAGAACGCCAAGGAGGCCGTGATCGGCGAAACGATCACCGAACATGCCGGCATGAGCCAGCCGGAGCGGTTGATCCTCGCGAAGAAGCGGAATGGCGAGCTCAACGAGGATCTTCTGGTCGCCCTGCTCGCCAATCGGCAGTATCGCGAGTTCATCTTCGGCCTCGCCTACATGACCGACCTCGACATCCGTACGGTTCAGCGGATCTTCTACGACCCCGGCTGCGAGGCCCTGCGATCGCCTGTAAGGCGAAGAACTTCAAGCAGGAGAATTTCGCGACCCTGCTCGGGCACACCAAGAAACGCGGCGGGTCCAAGGAAGTCGACACGGAGGAACTGCTCGAGCTCTACCAGAATCTCAGCGTCGAGGACGCCGTGCGGACCATGCGCTTCTGGCGCGTGCGGACCCAGGAATCCAACGCGCCAGCACCCAAGGCACTTGCGAGAGCGAGTTAGCTAGAGCACGTTCCGATCACGGAGACTCGGTCGGATCGGCCCCCTCCCCCTTCCCCTCCCGCAAGGGGAGGGGAGAAGCAAGAAATGATCCGTGCGTCCCCCTCCCCTTGCGGGAGGGGAAAGGGGAGGGGCGGGTCAACATGAACGGAACGTGCTCTAGTCGCCGTCGCCCAGAGCTTCGCGTTCGAGGCGCCGCAGGGTTCCGTCGTCGATTGTCCCCGTCCCCGCCAAGCCATGGCGCCCTTGAAACGCGGCAATCGCCCTGGTGGTGCGCGGGCCCTCCTTTCCGTCGATAACCCCCGGCGCCAGACCCAGATACAGCAGGCACATCTGGGCCGCCCGGATCCGCAGGTCCGGCAGCCCCTCGCCGGCGATCCGCCGGTAGGCGTCCGCGAGCCTGGTGTCGTAGGCCCTCCTCCAGAAGGCAGGGCCGTTGTAGTGGCGGGCAAAGGCCGTCCAGCGCCGCCCGCGCAGTTCATCGTCCAGGCCGACGCTGCGGCAGAATTGGGCGAGCCCCGTGACCTGCGCGTCCTCGGAGGCGGCGAAGGCCGCGGCCATGGATGTCGCATCCGCATGGCCGGCACGGACCGCGTTGAACCCCATGACCTGGCCGAGGCCCCAGGAGCAGCTTCGAATCGCCGCATCGCGATCGAGTGCCATCGCGCGGTCGAGCCGATCATACTGAGACGCACCCGACGCGCCGTAGCCGCCGGCCGCCGCCGCCGACAGGCCGGGAGTTTGGGCGGCGAAGCGACCGCCGGTTTCGCGGTGGAAGATGTGCCGTTCGAACAGGATCTTGGGCCGGCGGTCGGCGAGGAAGCCGCAACCGCTGGTCTCGACGGCGATGACCTCGGCGACGGTGGCGAGATCGCAGCCCAGGCTAGCGGCCGCGGTGCGCAGGCCCCCGATGCTGAGGGGCAAGCCCCGGCCGGCGAAGGGAAGGGTCATCCCCATTGTCGTCGCCACGGGGGACGGTTGCGAGCGCATTCCGTGGCCCGCTCCGGACACGATCATCGGCGACCTTGCGTTTGTGGTGAACTGCTAGGGCTTCACCCGCCAACGGTCGAGCCGGGTCTCGTCGATCGCGAGCCCGAGGCCCGGCCGGTCGAAGGGTTCGGCCCAGCCTCCGTCCAGGCGGAAGAGCGGCTCCGTGAGGATCTCGTCACGCAGCGGCATGGGGTCCTGGTCGCACTCGAAATACTGGCCGTTCGGGATGGCGTACAGGAGGTTGAGCGTCGCCGCCGAGCTCACCGCCGTCGAGTAGTTCTTCGCCGTGAAGGTCAGGTGGCGCACCTGGGCGTAGGCCGCGATCTTGCGCGCCTCGGTGAGCCCGCCTACCTGGACCACGTCGGGCTGCACGATCTGGATGGCGCCCGCGTCGATCAGGCGGGCGAAGGCGTGGCGACCCGTCTCGGTCTCGAATCCGGCGATCGGCACACGGGTGCGGCGGGCCAGTTCGGCGCAGCCGTCCACGTCCTCGGACTGGGTCGGCTCCTCGAACCAGCGCACCTCCAGCTTCTCGAACTCCTCGGCGTAGCGCAGCGCGGTCCGCGACGAGAGCGAGGTCGTGGCGTCGCACATCAGCCAGCGGTCGGCCCCGATCGCCTCGCGCGCGGCCTTCACCCTGGCGATGTCGTCGGCGAACGAGCGGCGGAGCGGTACGTCGTGCAGCACGTTCGCGTGCACCGCGTCCGGAACGTTGCCGACCTTCATCTTGTAGCCGTGGTAGCCGGCGGCCCGCGCCGCCGCGACATCGGCCGCGAAGTCGCCCAGGCCGTAGTCGCGCCGGTAGTAGCCGGCCGACGCGTAGGCCGCCACGGGGCGCCCGAACCCGCCGAGCAGGCGCCACACCGGCTGGCCGGCGCATTTTCCGAGGATGTCCCACAGCGCGATGTCCACCCCCGACAGACAGGCGAGAAGGATGCCCTTGCGGCCGTGGTAGTAGGTCTCCTGGTAGGCCTTCTCCCATAGGTATTCGATCCGGCGCGGGTCCTCGCCGATCACCAAAGGCGCGATTTCCTGTTCGATGGCCGCGACGCTGGTGGCGAACGGCCCGCCCCACATCGCCGCCTCGCCCCAACCGACGATCGACGGATCGCTGGTGTGCACCTTGACCAGCAGGGCCTCGCGCGTCGCGTATTCGCCCCGCGCGTAGGTCAGCGCATAGGGCATCGCGTAGCGCAGGCAGATGGTCTCGATCCCGGTGATCTTCATGGCCGGCCTCCCGGCGTGGACCCTACACCAAGAGGGGCGGTCGCTGGACAGGTGGACGCGCCGGGTGCCACTGTAGGGGCGGTAGGGGCGGGTTTGAGACCCACCCGTACACCCACCCCTACGGCTGATGGAAGGGACAGGGGACCATGGCCAAACGAGCGGCGAAAGGGCGTCCGCGCCTGGGGTTCTGGTTGATGACGTCGAGCCAGGCGGCGGTCGAGATCGCGGCGCTCGCCGGGTTCGAACTGGTGATCCTCGACATGGAACACGGCGCCATCTCCGACGAAACCGCCGATGCCCTGATCCCGCTGGCCAAGGGCCTCGGCCTGACGGTCTATTCCCGCGTCGCGGCGGCGGCCCGGGTGCCGATCCAGAAGGCGCTCGATTCTGGCGCGGACGGGGTGATCATCCCGCAGATTCAAGGCGCCGAGCACGCGGCCGAAGTCACCGCCTTCGCCAAGTACCCGCCCCGGGGCACCCGAGGCCTGGGCTTCAGCCGCATCGACGGCTACGGCGGCGCCGGGTCCAAGCTCACGGAGCGGGAGAATCGGCGCACGTTCTGCTATCCCATGATCGAGACCCCGGGCGCCCTGGCCGACGCCGCAGCGATCGCCGCACTGCCGACCGTGGATGGCTTGTTTCTCGGCCCCTCCGACCTGTCGCTCACCAGGGGCCGCGGAATGCTCCAGCTCACCGACGCCGATTTCGCCGACGCGAAGAAGGTCGCCGAGGCGGCCTACGGTGCGGGGAAGCGTTTCACCCTCTCCGGTGCCTCGGACAAGTCCTGGGCTTTCGCGTGCAAAGTCGGCGCCGACTTCATCGGCGCGGCCGACGATCTGTCCGCCCTGAAGGCCGGCTTCGGCGCCACCGCCACGAAGCGGCTCGGGGCCGAATGACCGATCGGTTTCTCGCCGGCCGCGCTGCCCTGGTCACCGGCGGCGCCTCGGGAATGGGCCGGGCGATGGCCTTGGCACTGGCCGGCGCTGGTTGCGACGTGGCGATCGGGTCCCTGCTCGACGAGCGGCCGCTGGGGACTCGGGCCTACACCCATCTGCCCAGCGCGGCGGATCTGTGCCACGTGGCCGGGGAGGTGATCGCCCAGGGTGTGCGCTGCCACGCGGCGCCGCTCGACGTGCGCGACGATAACTCCGTGGCAGGATTCATCGAGGATACGCAACGCGCCCTCGGCCCGGTCGACATCCTGGTCAACGCGGCCGGCGTCTGCGCCCAGGACCTGGTCGTGGACATGGATGACGCCACCTGGCACATGGTCCTGGACGTGAATCTGAACGGCGCCTACCGGACCATCAAACGCTGCCTGCCGGGGATGATCGAACGGCGCCGGGGCCGCATCGTCAACCTGGGTTCCACCGCGTCCCGGGTGGGATGGCCGCGCTTCGCCGCGTACTGTGCATCCAAGCATGCGCTGCTTGGCCTCACGCGATGCGTGGCGCTGGAGGGCGCCGCCCACGGTGTGTCGTGCAACGCGATCAACCCTGGTTATGTGGACACCGGCCTTACCCGGCGCGGCTCGGTCGAGCGGGTGAAGCAGGGCGGTCAGGGCGTCTCGGTCGAGGAGAATCTCAAGACCATCGCGATGACCCAACCGCAGCTTCGCCTGATCCCGGCCGAGGAAATCGGAGGCCTCGCCCTCCATCTCTGCCGCGACGAGGCCTTCGGAATCACCGGCCAGGACATTCAGGTGTCCGGCGGTACGTTATGGTAGCGCCATGAAGATTGCGACCGTCACGGTCACCCCGGTCAACGTGCCGTTCATCGCGCCGATCCGCTGGTCGGGAGGGGCGAACGCCGACTGGACGCGTCTGATCGTCGAGATGCGCACCGACGACGGACTGGTGGGCCTCGGCGAGACCCTCGGCGGCAGTGTCACCAAGGCGCTGATCGATACCGAGATCGCGCCGATGTTCCTGGGCGAGGACCCGTTCAATCTGGAGCGCATGCTCGGCAAGGCGACCTTCGTGCCGCTCTACTACGGCAAGGCGGGCTACTGCGCGATCGCCGGCCTTGAGGTCGCCTGCTGGGACCTGATGGGCAAGGCGGTGAATCGTCCGGTCTGCCAACTCCTCGGCGGCCGCCTGCGCGAAGAGATCCCGTTCGCCGCCTATCTTTACTACCGCAACCCGGATCGCGCGGGGCGCCACGCCATCGCGACGCGGGACGACATCCTGGCCACGGCGCGCGATTACGTCGCCCGCCACGGCTTCGACACCATCAAGTACAAGGGCGGGGTCGTCGGGCCGGACGAGGAGATCGCCACGCTGCGCGCTTTGCGGGGCGCCTTTCCCAAACACAAGCTGCGCTACGACCCGCAGGCGATCTATTCGCCGGCGACCGCGATCCGGATCGGCCGGGCGATCGAGCCCCTGGACCTCGAGTACTACGAGGACCCCTGCTGGGGCAACGACGCCATGGCCCGGGTCCGCGCCAAGGTGGCGATCCCGTTCGCCAGCAACATGGCGACCATCGATCTGGATTCGACCGCCGAAGCGTTGCGCCTCGGCTCGGTCGACGTGGTGCTGGGCGACATCTTCGAATGGGGCGGCATCACCGCCATCAAGAAACTGCAAGGCGTGTGCGAGACCTTCCAGGTGAACCTGAACTTCCACAGCGCCGGCGAGCTCGGCATCGCCACGGCGGCGTATCTACACCTGGCGGCATCGGTGCCGGCCCTGCCCCACGCCGCCGACACCCATGCGCTGGAACTCGCGGGCGAGGTGGTGAAGCCCGGCGTCATCGGCCTGACACCCCACGGCACGATGAAGGTGCCCACCGGCCCGGGCCTGGGCGTCGAGCTCGACCCCGAGCTGTTCGCCGCCGCCGCCGAGGCCTACCGCCGCCAGGGCGACCTCAGCGTGTACGCCGAGGACAGCACGCGGAAGGGCACGATCCCGGTCAAGTCGATGTGGTAGGGGCGGGTCCGGGACCCGCCCCGGCGGACCGCTACTCGGCGTAGTACGCCTTGGTCTCCTCCCACAGGTCGAGCCAGGCTTGGCGTTCCTCGTCGGTCTTGGGGGCCTGGAACACGAGCCGCGCGACGTTCGCGGGATCGCTCAATACCTGGCGGGTGAGCGATTCAGCCGCGAGGGCCTCGACCGCCTTGGCGCTGGCGGCCACGGGCGCGCCGCCCGCCTGGGCCCAGCCGCCGTAAAACCCGGCGCTAGTCATGTAGTCGACGAAGGCGTAGGCCGCGTCGGCGTTCGGAGCGTTGGTGGCGACCGACAGGCCATCGCGCCAGGCGAGCGCGCCCTCTTCCGGGATGAAGAAGGTGATCGGCTGGCCGTGGATCTCCTTGGCCTTCTCGGTCGAATCGGTCCAGATCAGCGACACGTCGCAGGAGCCGCCGGCGACCAGCTTCAGCCATTCGTCCTCGGACGCCCAGAACGTGTTGATCTGACCCTTGAGCGCCCGCAGCTTCTCGCGCACGGCGCCGAGATCGGTCGGGTTCTCCGGGTCCTGGCCGGTCGCGAGCGCGGCGATGCGCACCGAATCCTCCGGGCTGTCGTGCCAGCACACCCGGCCCGCGTGGGCCGGGTCCCAGAACACCTGGATCGAAGTGGGCGCCGGGTTCAGGACGTTCGTGTCGTAGCTGACGCTGGTGGCGCCCCAGACCCAGGGAACGCCGTACACCGCGCCGTCGCGCACGAACAGCGGCGTGTCGCGCAGCGCGGGGAAGAGGTCGCCGTAGTTGCCGAGCCGGCCCGTGTCGATCGCCCCGACCAGGCCCTGGTCCACCGCCTGCATCGTGTAGGTGGAGTTGAGGACCACCACGTCGTAGAAGCCGGGGTTGGTCTCGAGCTTGGTGAACGCCTCGGGGAACGAGGTAAAGTAGTCGTGCACCACCTTGATTCCGGTGGCGGCCTCGAACTCGGCGATGGCGAAGGGCTGGTCGGTGCCCCAGCCGTTCCAGTTCAGCACATGCACCTCGCCCGATTGCGCGAACGCCGACGCCGACGCGAACCCGATCGCCGCACCCAACACCACGCCCAGCACGCTACGCCTGCGGCCCATCGTCATATTTCGATCCTCCCACGAGAGAAGGGCTTGCCAACCTCGATTGCCCTTCCGGCCGAAGCTTGCCATTCTCGCCGGGCACACGCAATGAGGATCGACATGACGGCGATTCCACGCACACCCTTCGCCCTGCTCTCGGGGAGCGCGGGATGGGGCATCCGGTTCCCCGAAGACCTGGCGGAGCCGGGCGTGCGCGTACTCGACCGCTGGCTCACCTTCGACACCCCGTGGGGACCACAAGGTCATTTCCAGGTCCTGGAGCTCGACGGCGCCATCACGGCGGACGGCCGGAGCCGAACCGTGCTCAACGTCTTCTCGCACGGCTGGCCCAACGACGCGATCGACAACGCCACCCATCGCCGGGTGGCCTGGGTGTTGGAGCAGGCCGGTGTCCGCAAGGTCCTGGCCGACAGCACTTGCGGGTCGGTCAACCGGATGCTGCAGCCGGCCGATTTCATCGTCGCGCGCGACATGCTCGATTTCACCCAGACGGCGTATTCGGCCATGCCTGGGCGGCTTCGCCATCAGGGCATGGCGTCGCAGCTGTTCTGCCCCGGCCTGGCGCGGACGCTCGAGACGACCGCGCGTCCGCTGTGGCCATCGCCTGGCCGGGTGCTCGGCCACAGCCATCAGATCGTCGTGTGCCACAACTGGGGCCCGCGCTTCACCAGCCGGGCCGAGGCGCGCGCCTACCAGATGCTGGGCGGCGACGCGATCAACCAGAGCATTGGCCCCGAAGCCTCGGCCATGCGCGAGATCGGCGCGTGTTTCGCGAGCGCGAGCTACGTGGTTTGCTGGGAGGACGGCGTCGTCGACGGGCCGGCGATCGACATCGACCCGATCCACCATACGCTCAGGCACGTCTCGACCCGCATCAGCCTTCTGGCCATGGCCAGGGCCGAACTCACCGATGCTTGCGGGTGCGCCGCACTCCGCATCGTTCGCGCCCCCGAATACGCGTCATTTGCCCCAGGGAGTCCCTCATGAGCGCCAAGAGTCGCATAGGTTTCATCGGTGCCGGCCTCATGGGCCACGGCGCGGCCGCCAATCTCGTGGCCAAGGGATTTCGCTTGAGCTTCCTCGCGCACCGCAACCGCAAAGCGGCCGAGGATCTGCTCGCCCGCGGCGCGATCGAGGTCGCTTCGGCACGCGACCTGGCCAAGGGCTCCGACATCGTCTTTCTCTGCCTGCCGTCGTCGGTCGAGGTCGAGGCCGTCACCCTCGGCGCGCAGGGCCTCGTGGAAGGCGCGCACGCGGGGTCGATCGTCGTCGACATGACGACCGCCGACCCCGCTTCCACCTTGCGCATCGCCGCCGCGCTGGGCGAGCGTGGAGTCCGGATGATCGACGCGCCCCTCGGTCGCACGCCGAAGGACGCCGAGGAGGGGCGGCTCAACGCCATGGTCGGTGGCGACGCCGCCACGATCGCGCTGGTCCGCCCGGCGCTGGCGACGTTCTGCGAGAACATCTTCCACGTCGGGCCGCTCGGCGCCGGCCACACGCTCAAGCTGGTCAACAACTACCTGGCGCTGGCCAACGCGCCGATCGTCGCCGAGGGCATCATCGCCGCGGCCCGCGCCGGGGTGGACCTCGCCGTCATGCGCGACGTGGTGGTGGCCGGCGGCGCCGACAGCGCGGTCTTCCGGGTGCACATGCGGGCGATCCTCGATGGCGACACCACGGTCGGCGAATTCGCCATCGCCAACGCCCGCAAGGACGTGGACTACTATGCCCGGATGGTCGCCCCCGCCCGGGGCGTCGGGATGATGGTCGGCCCGGCCCTGCAGACCTTCAACCTGCTCTGCGCCCAGGGCCACGGCGGGGAGTACATGCGCCGCTTCACCCCGCTGCTCGCCGGCATCAACGGCGTGAAGCTGCCGCCGGCGAAGGTCTGATCATGGCCGCCGTCGCGACCTGGACCGCCGACCGCTACGCCGATACCGAGCCTGGCATGCGGCGGTTCAACGAGCTGTCAGCCAAGGCCTTCGATCCGAATTTCCCCAACCTCGCGGTGGCCGAGCAGCGCGCGATCTACGAGCACTACTGCCGGCAGGTGAGCCCGCCGCGCCCGGTCGGGGTCGAATCGTGGGATGAAATCGTCGACCTCGACGGTCGCGGCTTGCGGCTTCGCGTTTTCCGGCGGGCGGGGCAGGGGCCGACAACCGGCGGCATCGTCTACTTCCACGGCGGCGGCTTCATCCTGGGCAGCGTCGCGACCCACGATCCCTTCACGGCCCTCCTCGCCCGCGAAACCGGCGCCGTCGTCGTCAGCGTCGACTATCGCCTGGCGCCCGAGCATCCGTTCCCAGCGGCCTTCGACGACGCCTTTGCGGCGACCGGCCATGTGGCCCGCACCGCCCGACACTTCGGGATTGATCCGGCGCGCCTTGCCGTCGCCGGCGATTCCGCCGGCGGCAACCTCGCCACCGCCGTCTCGCTCGCCGCCCGCGACCGCGGCGGGCCGAGGGTCGCCTATCAGGCGCTGATCTATCCCGACGTCGGCGGCCGACGCGATTTCCCGTCCTGCGTCGAGCACGCCAATGCGCCGAGCCTTTCCACCTCGGACATCGACTACTACCGCCGCATGTATCTGGGCCGCGCGGGGGAGACGGACAACATCCACTGCCATCCGGCGCTGGCCGCCGATCTTGCCCGTCTGCCGCCGGCCTACATCCTCACCGCCGACTACGACCCGTTGCGCGGCGGGGCCGAGGACTACGGCCGCCGCCTTGCCGCGGCGGGCGTGCCGACGACCGTCCGCCGCGCCGCCAAGCTGCCCCACGCCTTCATCCGCGCGGTCGAGGCGAGCCCCACCGCCAAGGCGGAGATCATGGCCTTGGCCCGGGCGCTCGCCACGGTGGTCGGCACTCCATGAGGCTCCGGGCTCGGGCAGAGCGTCACCGGGCGGAGTTGTTCGAAAACTGGAATCGCGCGCGGCGCAAGCAGCAGCCGCTGCCGATCGGAGACTGAAACGATGATGCATCGAATTCTTCGCGCAACCGCGCGGCCGGACTTCTCGGTCGTCGTCGTCTTCGAGGGAGGAGAGCACGCCATCATCGACCTCGCTGGGTTTGTTGCCGATGGTGACTCCACCCGTCGACTGCGCGATGGCCCAGGTTTCTTCGTGAGCGCCCTTGCCGTAATCGACGATGGCGACGCGCTCGGCTGGCCGGATGATCGCTTCAACCGGCCCGGCTGAACGTACGGAACCGATCATCAACGAACGATGAGTTCGCCCCCGACCTTGCGCACCTGGCTCGGGTTCATCGCCATGTGCGTCGGCATGTTCATGGCGATCCTCGACATCCAGATCGTCGCGAGTTCGCTGCCGGAGATCCAGTCGGCCCTGACGATCCCCGCAGACTCCCTAAGCTGGATTCAGACGGCGTACCTGATCGCGGAAGTGGTGGCGATCGCGCTCACCGGCTGGCTCGGGCGCGTGCTCGGCCTGCGCGGCCTCGTGGTCGCGGCGATCGGCGGCTTCACGGCGGCGAGCGTCGCCTGCGCGGCCAGCGACAGCTTCGCCACCCTCGTCGTTGCCCGGGTCGTCCAGGGGTTCTTCGGCGGCGCCCTGATCCCCGCGGTCTTCGCGGCCGTCTTCCTCCTGTTTCCCGAGCGCTTGCACGAGCGGGCGACGATGATCGCCGGGGCCTTCGCCATGATCGCGCCGACGCTGGGCCCGACCGTCGGCGGCTGGATCACCGAGACGTGGTCGTGGCACGGGCTCTTCCTGGTGAACCTGGTGCCCGGCGCCGCGGCCTTCGCCTTCGTCTCCCTGATGCCGGGGGTCGACCAGCCCGACTTGCGCCATGCGCGCCGGCTCGATGCCCGCGCCCTGCTGTTCCTCGTCCTCTTCCTTGGGCTGCTGGAATACGTGCTGAAGGAGGCGCCGACGCGCGGCTGGCGGACGCCGGAGATGCTGGCGCTTGCCGCCGCCTGCGTCCTGTCGGGGGTGCAATTCGTGCGGCGCTGCCGCGCCGCCGCCGCGCCCCTGGTCGATCTCGGGGTGCTGCGGGTGGCGAACTTCGCGCCGACCTGCGCCTACAGTTTCCTGCTCGGCGCCGGGCTCTACGGCTCCGTCTATCTCATGCCGCTGTTCCTGGGGCACGTGCGGGATCTCGGCCCCCTGGCCATCGGCGAGATCATGATCGTCACCGGCGCGGCCCAGCTCGTCGGCGCACCCGTCGCGACCTACCTTGAACGCCGGGTCGATCCCCGGATGCTGACCGGCGTGGGCTACGGCCTGTTCGCGGCGGGTCTCCTGCTGGGCGCCACGGCGGCGCCCGATTCCGGGTTCGCGGACCTGTTCTGGCCCCAGGTCCTGCGCGGCTTCGCGGTGATGCTCTGCCTGCTGCCGACGACGCGGCTCGCCCTGGGGGCTCTGCCGGTCGCCGCGGTCGAGAACGCGAGCGGCCTCTTCAACCTGATGCGCAACCTCGGCGGCGCGGTGGCGCTCGCCCTCGTCGACACGATCGTCCTGGCCCGAAGTCCGGACCATGCCGCGGCGCTGGCGGGCCGGCTGCTGGCGGGGGACGCGGCCGCCGTGGGCCTCTCGGCCGCCGAGCTCATGGGTCTGTCCCAGGCCGCGATCGCGACCCTGGTCGAACGCCATGCCGCGACGGCAGCCTTCAACGACGCCTGGCTGTTCCTCGGTGCCGCGACCGCCGCTTCACTCGCGCTATTGCCCTGGCTCCGCCCCTACAGGATCTCCTTGCCGAAGGGCCGGTAGACGCCGGCGGCGTGGGGCCGGCAGGGGCCCGGCGCGTGGCGCTCGCGGGCGATCGCTTCGACGGCGACGTAATCGCGGAACGTCCACACCGCGATGTCGCCCAGGGCCTTCGGTCCGAGGAGTCCGATCCGGCGAACGACGAAGTTGAGGCGGGCGTCGGGATAGGCCCGGGCGCGCGCCTCGAAGTGCAGCGCGATCTCCCCGTCTTCCGGCGCGGAGCCCGCGTCGAAGAACTCGATGTACTGCAGCCCACCCTCGGCCGGCGGACCGACGATCACCTCGTCGTAGCAGCCGGCGTCCGACAGGTTGATCGCCACGAGCGAGGCCCGCTCGTAGACGTCAGCCAGGGCGGCGGCGCTGTTGAAGTGGGCCTCCCACTCGTCCAGCCGCTTCATGCCCGGGCATCGCCAGAACGCCAGGTAGCCCGGATGGGGTCCGATCCGCATGGTGCGCGCGACGTTCAGGACCAGCTTGTCGTCCGGATCCACCCACGACGCCTGGTCGCCCAGCATGCGGAAGATCTCGAGCGGCAGATGGCGGTCGCGCTGGAAGAACTCGACGTAGATCATGCTACCCCCGGTACCGGCTGATCCACAGGGCGATGGCCGTCGAACCCACGGTCAGGGTGATCAGGATCGTGCCGATGGCGTTGATCGACGGGTCCAGATAGGTCCGCACCTTACCCCAGACGAATGTGGGCAGCGTGTTGCCGCCGCCGATGGTGAAGAATGTGATGATGAAGTCGTCCAGCGAGATGGCGAGAGCGATCAAGGCGGCGCCGATGACCGTCGAGCTCACGATCGGGAACGTCACGGTCCAGAAGGCGCGCCACGGCGAAGCGCCCAGATCGCGGGCGCTGTCCACCGCCGCGTAGTCGAAGTTCACCATGCGGGCGTAGACGATCAGGATGACGAAGGGTTGCGTGATCACCAGATGCCCGGCGATCACCGTCGCTAGGCTCAGCGGCACGCCCACCTTGTTGAAGAACACCAGAAGCGCGATGCCGATGACCAGGGCGGGCAGCGTCACCGGCGCGGCCAGCGCCAGGAGTGCCGCGTTCGCCAGCCGTTCGCGCCACCGGGCCAGCACCATCGCCGCCATGGTGCCGATCACAGTGGAGATCAGGGTTACGCCGAGGGATACTTTCAGGCTGTTCTCGAACGCCTTCCAGAACTCGGGGTTGGCGTCCAGGATCCGGTACCAGTGCAGCGAGAAGGCGTTGATCGGGAAGTTCGTCAGCGCGTTGTCGGTGAACGAGAAAAGCACCACGAGCACCAACGGCGTCAGCATGAACAGGACGATGATGCCCGAATACGCGCCCCAGGCGATGCGAGCCATGGTCTAGCGCGGCCGGAGCGCGCCGAGCGCCCAGCGCACGAGGGCGATGATCGCCAACCCGGCACCGAGGATCGTGAACGACATCGCCGCCCCCGCGGGCCAGTCGAACCGCAGGGAGAACTGACCCTCGATGAAATCGCCGATCATCGAGGTGTAGGGGCCACCGACGTAGCGTGGCGTCACATAGTCGCCGGCCGCGATCAGGAAGCTGAAGGTGAATGCGGCCATTATGCCCGGCAGGCACTGGGGAACGACGATGTCCCGGAACACGCGGGTCGCGCCGGCCCCCAGGTCCCGCGCGGCCTCGAGCCCCGCCTCGCGCACGCCTCGCAGCGAGGCGAACACCGGCAAGACCGCCAGCGGCAGCAGAAAGTGGGTGAGCGTCACCACCACGGCGCCCGGGTTGTAGATGAACACCGTGAGCGGTTGGTCGACGATGCCGAGGGTCAGCAGCGCCGAGTTGAGGATGCCCTCGGTGCCGAGAATCGTCTTCCACGCGTAGATCTTCACCAGATAGCCGCCGAACAGGGTGATCAGCGTCACGAACAGGAGGGCATTGGCATAACGCCCCGCGTGGAACCGGATGGCGTAGGCGAACAGGAACGCCAGCACGGTGGTCAGCACGGCGATGGCGAAGGCGATCATCAGGGTGAAGGCGAGCGGCCAGCCGTAATCGGCCAGGGTCTCGCTGTAGTTCACCAACGTGAAGTCCGGCTCCAGCACAAACATCTTCTTGCGCCAGAAGCTGACCACGAACAGGAACGCGAACGGGGCCACGAACAGCAGCAGGAAAACGGCCCCCGAAGGGCCGATCATGATCGCTTCGCGGCGGCGGCCTGGAGTCAAGTCCCGGCGACCACCCGATGATCCGCGGCCTCCCAGCCGATCTGCACCGCGGCACCGACGGCCATCCCGGCCCGGCGGCCGGTGTCGGCGCTGTGGGCGGCGATCTCCTCGCCGCTCGCGAGCGTCACGCGATAGCGGACATAGGGTCCGAGGAACACCACATCGTCGAGCCGGCCCGTGGTTCCAAGTCCGGCCGTTCCGCCGTCCAGCCGTATGGCCTCGGGCCGGACCACCAGCACCACCGGCCCGTCCGGACCCGCATCGGTGAACGCGATGCCGGCCCTCAAGGTGACCGTGCCGCCCCGCCGCTCGCCGGCCAGCATGTTGGCCTCGCCGATGAACGAGGACACGAAGCGGGTCTTGGGCCGCAGGTAGATTTCCTCGGGCCCGCCCTCCTGGACGCAGGCCCCGGCCTCCATCACCGCGATGCGGTTGGCCAGGCCCATGGCCTCGCCCTGGTCGTGGGTGACGAACACGAACGTCCCGCCGATCGATTGGTGGATGCGGCGCAGCTCCTCCTGCATCTGCTTCCGGAGCTTCAAGTCCAGGGCCGCCAGCGGCTCGTCCAGCAGCAGCACGCGCGGCCGCATGACCAGGGCGCGGGCCAGCGCGACGCGCTGCGCCTGGCCGCCGGACAGGGCGTCTGGCCGCCGCTCCGCCAGCTCCCCGATTCGCACCAGGGTCATGATCGCGCCGACCCGCTCGGCGATTTCGGCATCGGACGCCTTGGCGATACGCAGCCCGTAGCCGATGTTCTGCCGCACGGTCATGTGCGGGAACAGGCCGTAGCCCTGGAACACCATGTTGGTCGGCCGCTGCTCGGGGCCAAGCCGGGTCACGTCCTGGCCGTCGATCTCGACCGTTCCCGTGGACGGCGGCGTGAAGCCGCCGACCATGCGCAGCAGCGTCGTCTTGCCGCAGCCCGAGGGACCGAGCAGGGCGAAGAAATCGCCGGCGAAGATGTCGAGATCCAGGGGTTGGACCGCCGCCACATCGCCGAACTTCTTCGACAAACCTCGGAGCCGGACGAGCGGCGTGGCCCCGCCCGGCCCCCCTCCGCTCACCGTCGTCATGCCTTCAGGAGACGATCGTACTCTTCCAGGAAGTCGTCGTAGGTCGCGGTGTCGCCGGATTCCGTCGGCGGCATCGGCTCCATCCGCGCCTTCTTCAGGAAGGCGTCGATGTCGGAGTAGGAATAGATCGCCTGATGCTCCGGCGCGGTTTTGGCGATCGCCTTGAGGTTGGTGATGCCTTGGGTCAGCACCTCGACGATCTTCGCCTGACCTTCCACCGACAGGCATTGGTTGGCGATAGCGTAGGCCTCGTCGGGATGCGGCGATCCGGCGGGAATGCACTGGCAATCCATGTACATCGCGGTCCCTTCCTGGGGGATGACGAAGTCGATCTTCTTGCCGGCCGTGGCGGCAAAGCCGACCATCGCCTCCCAGCCCAGGGCCGAGATCACCACCTCGCCGCGGGCGAACATATCGGAGGCCTCGCCGTAGCCCGCGAAGGCCCGCGCGTGGTTCTTCTTCACGTTGATCAGGAAGTCGATCGTTTGCTTGAGTTGGTCGTGGGTCAGGATGGTCGAATGCTCGGCCCCGGTCACGACGCGGCCCCACACCATCAGGTTGCCGAGCGGGTCGTCGATCATCACCACCTTGCCCTTGTACTCGTCCTTCAGCACGTCCATCCACGACGTCGGCGTCGGGATCGCCGCCGGATCGTACACCATGGGCAGGAAGCCCCAGGTCCAGGGCACTCCATAGAGCTTTCCGTCGTAACGGATCGATTCATTATTGAGGAACTGTGGAATGACGTCCGCCGCGTTCGGGACCTTAGTTACGTCGAACGGCTCCAGCATGCCGGCGGCCGCCATGATCGGCAGATAGCCGAAATACATTGTTATGAGGTCGATCGACCCGGTGCCACCAGCGGCGAGCTTGGTGATGATCTCCTCGTTGGCGTTGATATAGGTCTTCTCCATGGTGATGCCGCTGTCGGCCAGGAACGAGCCGGCATTGAAGCACTCGTCGTAGCCCTGCCAGCCCATCCAGTTGACGCTGTCGGCCCGGGCGTCCCTGGGTCGCAGGCCGAGTACGCCGGCGCTTCCCAATGCGCCCATGCCCAGCGCCACCTGCCGCCGTGTGGGGGCCGCGAACGGTCCGTCCAATGCCATCCGCCCGAGAAATGACTTCGACATGCCAACCTCCCTGATTTCGGCTCCTTGAGGGCGTCGAGGATACAGGCGTGTCCGGCTGCGGACAAGCACCCCTCGGTTCAGGTATCGCCGTTTGCCGTCATCGCATTGTAGGCCGCGCCGAGGGCGCCGGCGTTGGCGCCGAGGATCGCGGGCCGGATTGGGACCCGGTGCCCGTTGGGGCGCCACTCGACCCGATTGAGCTCCACGGCCAGGGGTTCGAACAGGACGGTACCCGCCCCGGCGATCCCGCCGCCGATCACCACCACCTCCGGGTCGATGAGGTTGATGAGCGACGCTACGGCGCAGGCCAGGTCGCGGACCATGACATGCCAGAGGTTCGTGGCCGCCGGGTCGCCAGCGCCGACCGCCGCGACCAGCAGGCGGGTGTCGTGAAACCGGCCGCCCGAGCGGTGGGGCAGCGTCGCGTTGCCGATCCGGTCGTCGAGTCCGCCCGGCATGCCGCAGATGCTGGGGTATCCGTCCGCGTTCACCGTCATGTGGCCGACGTGCCCGGCACGGCCGATGGCGCCCCGCAGCAGCCGCCCGTCCGCCAGGATGCCGCCGCCCACGCCGGTGCCGAGCGTCAGCATCACCACATCGCGCAAGCCTTGCGCCGCACCCTGCCAGACCTCGCCGAGCAGCGCCGCTTGGCCATCGTTCAGGATCGGCGCGGGTCGCCCCAGGAACTCGCCCCAGTCGAACCCGACGTTGGCCTGCATCCGCTCCGGCATGGCGATGATGCAGCGCCCGTCGCGGGCCGCGATCCCCGGCGCGCATAGCCCTATCCACCCGGCCTCGCCGCCCCTGTCGCGCTCCAGGTCGGCGATCAGGGCCCGGGTATCGGCGGCCCAGCGCAAGTGCGCCCCGTCGTCGGTCGGCCCCACCCGCTCCGCCAACGGGGTGCCGTCCTCGGCCACGGCCACGGCCTTGGTTCGTGTCGCCCCCAGGTCGATGCCGATGCCGTAGCGCAACTACCCTCTCCCCACCAATGCCGTGCCCCTGCTACGGTTCCCCGGCGCGGGCTTTGACGCAAGCGCCGTGATCCACGGCGGAAGGAGGGCTGATGCCGGATCGTTATCTCTCGGGTCGTGCGGCGATGGTGACCGGCGGCGGGTCGGGGCAGGGGCGGGCGATCGCGTTGGCGCTCGCCGGCGCCGGGGCGGCCGTGGCGATCGGATCGCTGACCTGCGCCCACGCCCTGTCCGACCGGGCCGACACCTACTTTCCGTCGGGCGATGAGCTGGAACGGGTCCGCCGCGCGATCGAGGGCCATGGGGTCAAGGCGATCGCCTGCGATCTCGACGTGCGTTCGGACGATTCCGTCCAGGCATTCCACGACGCGGCCGTGCGGGCGTTCGGCAAGGTGGACATCCTGGCCAACGCCGCCGGCATCAGCCTGGAGCAGCCGATGTGCGGGCACGGGGACGAGTTGTGGACCCTCGTCATCGATGTGAACCTCAACGGCTGTTTCCGCATGATCAAGCGGGCCCTGCCGGGGATGATCGCGCGGGGGTGGGGGCGCATCGTCAACATCGCCTCGACCTCGGCCTCGGTGGGGGCGAAGGACAACGCCGCCTACGCCGCCTCGAAGTCGGGCATCCTCGGGCTAACCCGCTGCGTCGCGCTCGAGGGAGCACCGCATGGCGTGAGCTGCAACGCCATCAGTCCGGGCTTCGTCGACACCGGGATGATGTGGAAGGCGTTGGGCTCGATGGTCGCGGCCGAGGGCCGCCAGCGCACGCCCGAGCAGTACGTCGCCGAAGTCAAGGCCAGCTACCCGCAGAAGCGCATCATCGATCCCGCCGAGATCGGCGCGCTGGCGGCCTACCTCTGCCGCGACGAGGCATTCGGCATCACCGGCCAGGACATCACGCTCGCCGCCGGCGCCCTGTGGTAGCCGCGCCCTACACGGCGCGGGCGTGACGGGACTCGCCGGCGCGCAGGTAGCGGTCGAAGGCCGCGGCGGCGACCCGGATGAAAGGCCGGCCGGCGTCCGTCACGCGCACCCGCGAGCCCTCGATCACGGCCAGCCCGTCCGCGACCATGGGGGCGAGCGCGTCCAGATCGCCGATCAACGCGTGGGCCGGGAAGCCATGCCGGCGAGCGACGAGGGCCACGTCGACCGTCAGATCGCACATCAGGCGCTCGATCGCATCGCGGCGGAGCCGATCGTCGGCCAGAAGCGCGAAGCCGCGCTGGACCGATAGATTACCCCGCTCGATCCGCGAACCCCAGGCGCCGGTCGAAACCGCGTTCTGGACGTAGCCCTGGGGCAGACTGCCGATCGCCGATGCTCCCAGGCCGATCCCCGCGTGAAACTGCGGCGCCGTGGGATAGCTGGTGTAGCGGGGTACTCGCAGGTCATAGCGTTCGACGAGATCGGCGCGCATGGCGCACGGACGTTATGCGCCTGGCTGACCCACGCTTTGATTCACCTCAAGTCACGCAAGGGATCAGTCGATCAGGCTGCCCTGGCCCCGCTTGTACAGGCTGTGGGCGATGATGATGCGCTGGATCTCCGAGGTGCCCTCCCAGATGCGATCGACCCGCACCTCGCGGTAGAACCGCTCGGCCACGTTCTCGCGCATATAGCCCCGGCCGCCGAAGATCTGCACCGCCCGGTCGGCCACCCGGTTGGCCATCTCCGAGGCGTAAAGCTTGGCCATCGAGCACTGGGCGTGGCTCACCTTCACATCGACCCCCCGGTCGATCTCGGCCGCGGTTTCGTATGTCATCAGCCGTGCGGCCCACAGCTCGGTCACGCAATCCGCCAGCATGAACTGGATCGCCTGGTAATTGGCGATCGGCTGGCCGAACGACTTGCGTTTTTGCGCGAACGCGGTCGCCTCGTCGATCAGCCGGCTGGCGGCACCGCAGCAGCGGGCGGCGATGCCCAACCGCTCCTCGCGGAACCAGGCATAGGTGAAGTGCATGGCACCGCCTTCCGCGCCGATCAGGTTCGCCACCGGAACGCGTACGTCCTTGAACGCCATGATGGGGTGGTGCGAACTGAAGGTGTGGGTGTACGCCGGCGTGCGGACCGTGCGAATGCCGGGTGTGTCGAGGTCGAGAAACAGCAGCGCGTGGCGGCCCTTGTTCGGGCCGTTCACCAGCTTGCCCTGGAAGATCAGGTGATCGGCCTTGTTGGCGCTGGTCACGTGCCATTTGGTGCCGTTCAGGACATAGCCGCCGGGCACCTTCCGGACGGTCGCCTCGATCGCGTCGACGTCGGAGCCGGCGTTCTCCTCGGTGATGGCGTAGGCGGTGCGCCGCTTGCCGTCCATGATCGGCTTGATCCAGGTCTTCATCTGGTAGGGCGTGCAGACCTCGAGCATCCACGGATTGGCGCCGGGAATGCTCCAGGCCAGACCGTTGGTCGCCCGGCCGATCTGCTCCTGGACGATCACTTCGTCCAGCGCGCCAAGCCCGCTGCCGCCGTGCTTCTTGGTGACGCCCATGTTCCACAGCCCGAGCTTCCGGGTGATCGCCCGATGGCGCTCGACCAGCTTGGGGTCGATGACCCCGCCGTTCATCTCCGCCTCGACTTCGAGCGGAATGATCTCCGCGTCGACGAAACCGCGGACCTTGGCCTGAAGCGCCCGCAGGCGCGGTGAAAGCGGGTACATGGAAGCTAGTCTCCTGGGCGGATGGAGGTTGAGAACCTCAACTCGTCGCCATCGCCCGGTCGACCGCCTCCACCATGCCGGTAGCCGGGGGCGTGCGGGTGAAGGCGACGGGCAGATGGCTGCGGATCATGTCATGGAACTGGCGCAGGCACACTTCCTTCTCCGACAGGTAGCCGACGCTGTAGACCCGCGATTTCAGGCCTTCCTGCACGTCCTGGACGAGCTGCTCGTCCTCGACCTGAACCTGGTTGTTGATGCGCCAGTTCAGGAACCGCGCCGCCTTCATGCCGCGCCGGTCGTCCTTGAGCCCATAGGGGATGGCGCGGATCCAGCACTTGCCCGGCCGCTCCGGGATCACCTGGAAGAAGTCGATCTGGTCCGGGTAGATGTTCAGCGCGGTGTTGGGGAACCAACTGATGTACTGCCAGGACCAGCGCAGCGCTTCGGGCAGATGCTCGACCTCCGGCAGGAGCCTCTGGTAGGCCCGCTCGCTCCAGTTGTTGGATTCCTTGTCGCGCAGCTCCGCGAACGCGCGGGCAACCCCGTAGGTGCCGACCTCGACCTGATAGTTGGTGCCTAACATGCGGTGCAGACCGGGATGCCCGACGGGCACGTGGTAGCCCTCCAGGTAATTGTCCATCACGTTCTTCCAGTCGACCTCGAGCTCGCGCCACCAGACCGGGCCGATCGGCTCCATCTCCTCGATGCGGAAGGCGGCCAGCACGTCGTTGTAGGGCGCCAGAACCTCCGCCATGCTCGGACCGGCCCCGGCGAAGCGGGCGAAGACGAAGCCGTGGCAGACTTCCACCGCCAGGGGCTCGAGCCCCAGCTTCGTCTTGGTCAGTCCGGGGAACGACGTCTCTGCCGGCACGGCCTTGAGTTTGCCGTCCAGCCCGTAGGTCCAGCCGTGGTAGGGGCAGACGATGGCGCGGGAGCAGTTGCCGCGCTCCCCGGCCACGACCCGGGCGGCACGATGACGGCAGACGTTGACGAATCCCCGGATCACGCCGTCCTTGCCGCGCACCACCATCGCCCGTTCGCCGAGAATGTCGAGCGTGGCGTAGTCGCCGGGGTTCTTGACCTCGCTCACGTGGCAGATCAGTTGCCAGGTGCGCATGAACAGTCGTTCACGCTCCAGCCGGAAGAACTCGCCGTTGTCGTACGTCCACGCCGGGAGGGTCTCGACCGGCGCCGCCGAGGCGTCCGCGTGCGAACCCGACAGTTCCGGCCGCAAGGCCTGCGGAGTCGACCTTTCAACCATCATCCCGTCCATGATCCGCTTTCCTCTCATGCATGCGATCCATTCAACGCGGCCATGCGGCCGGCGGCCGGGCGCGACCGCTGGCGCGCTACCGGCAAGTGTTTGCGAATCTCGTCCTGGAACCGGCGCAGGCAGACTTCCCTGGTCGACAGGCGCCCGACGTTGTAGGCGCTCGACTCCAGGCCGCCCTGCACCGACCGCACCAGGCGGTCGTCCTCCCAGTAGACGAGGTTGTTGATGCGGTCCCCGAGATAGGTCGCCGCCCGCATGGCCCGGTCGGCCCCGGGCAGGACGTAGTTACGTCCGCGCACGATCGAGCGTCCCGGGCCGGCGGGCAGCACCTGGAACAGGTTGATTCCGTGGGGATAGATGTTGATGGTCGTTGACGGGAACAGGTTGTAATAGACCCAGGCTAGGCGCCATCCCTCGGAAAGCTCGGCGATCTCCGGCAGGACGCGCTGATAGGCCCGTTCGCTCCACACCCGCGACGGTTCGTCCCGCATCACGGAGAACGCGCGGCCCACCCCGTGGTCCCGGGCCTCGACCTGGTAGTTCGCGCCGAACAGCCGCTGCAGGCCCGGATGCCCGGTCGGGATGTGATAGCCCTCCAGGTAGTTGTCCATCAGGGTCTTCCAGTCGGCCGCCGACTCGGCCACCCAGAAATCCCCCCCGTGCGCGACCCGATCGGCGATGCGATAGGGGGCGAGCTCCTCGGCGTAGGGCGCCATCATCGTCGCGACCGCGGGTCCGTCGCCCGCGAGGCGAACGAACACCAGCCCCTGCCAGATTTCCACGTCGATCGGCACGAGGCCGAACGCCGCCCGGTCGAGGTCGGGGAAACCGTCTTGCCCGGGGACCAGCGCGAGCTTGCCGTCGAGGTCGTAGGTCCAGCCGTGGTAGGGGCAGACGATCGCCCGCGTCATGCAGCCTGAACTGCCGGCGGCGACACCGGCCGCGCGGTGCCGGCAGGTGTTGTGGAAGCCCCGGATCTGGCCGTCCCGGCCGCGGATGACGAACACCCGTTCGCCGGCGAAAGCCAGCGTCACGTAGCGCCCGGCCTCGGCGATGTCATTGGCGTGACACGCGAACTGCCAGGTAAGGCGAAAGATCCGCGCGCGCTCCAGGGCATGAAACTCGGCATCGTTGTAGGTCCAGGCCGGCAGCGTCTCGACCGCTGAAGTCGGCTCCGGCGTCGTCCGGGCCCGGCGCGGCCTCGGGTTCTTGCCCGGATCGACGGCGACCCGGTCGGCGAAGGCGGCGGGGAACAGCCCGGCCAGAAAGAGATTGCAGGTGCGCCGGGCCGTGGCTCGGTCGAAATGCTCGTAGTCCAGCATGTAGTCCTGGAGGAACCCGTTCATCATGGCGCTGAGCCCGCCGGCGACCGCCTCGGCCTGGAGGGTCGCCGGACCATGTTCGTCGATCATGGCCTGGACCAAACCCGCCAAAACCTTGAAATACTCCTGGTCCGACGTCGCGCAGACTTGGCTGTAGGCCCGACGCGTGCGCGCCTCGCCCCAGAACGCGAACCAGGTCGCCACCCGCTCGCGCTTGCAGATGCGCGGATGGAACTCGGCCCGGATCAGGGCGCCGATCCGATCGGCGCTGCTGTCGCCTGCCTCGGCGAGGGCGCGCCGCCAAAACGCGGCATACTCGTCCGTCAAGTGCTTGAGGGAGGCGAGCAGGAGCGCTTCCTTGCTCTTGAAGTAGAAGTTGGCGATGCCGCGGCTGAGCTTGGCGTGATCGGTGACGTGGGCCAAGGTCGTCCGGGCGTAGCCACGCTTGGCAATGGTCGTGACCGTCGCCTCGATCAGCTGCAGTCGCCGCACGTCCTCACGCCCCTCGCCTGTGGGTCGGCGGAGTTCGCGCAGGGGAGAAATAGCGTGAGAACCCTTCATGATCGATAAGCTCGCTGACGACAAATGGTTGGAATAGCTCGGAGATTGATACACGAATGATTGAATGTCCATTCAATTGTCCCTTCACCGGACCCGTCCGGAAATTTGCCCGCCGGTTCGGACGCTTACCGGGTGGTTAGCCGAAGGTTGCCGCGTGCGGGCCAAAGAAAGTCATTGCAGCGGCGCGGGGCGACCGGGAGGATGCGCGGCCCTCACTTCATGGCCGTCATTATTCCGCGGGATTCGAGAGACCGTGAACGCCCACCGCCTGTCCCCATTGTTGACGCCCCAATCCATCGCCCTGGTGGGTGCGTCGGCCAAGCCCGACACCCAGGGCAACAACATGGTTCGCGAATTGCTCCGCTCGGGCTTCAAGGGCCGGGTCTACGCGATCAACCCCAACTACAAGGAGATCGAGGGCCTGCCTTGCTTCCCGTCGCTCTTGAGCCTTCCCGAACCGGTCGACTTGGTGTCCTTCGGGGTGGCGAACCACCGGCTGGAGGAGCAGTTCCAGGCGGCGGCCAAGATCGGCGCCAAGGCCGGGGTGATGTTCGCCAGCGGCTACCTGCGGGACGATTCGGAGCCGAAACTTCTGCAGCGTTTGGCGGCGATCGCGCGCGGTGCCGGTATGCACCTGTGCGGCGGCAACTGCATGGGTTTCAACAACCTGGACGCCGGCACCAACATCGCGGCGTTCGGGGTCCCCGATTGGCTCGAGCCGGGGCCGATCGCCTTCATCACCCATTCCGGCACGGCCTATGGCGAGCTCGTCAACATCGACCGGCGGCTGCGGTTCAACCTGACGGTCTCGTCCGGCCAGGAGATCGTGACCACCGCCGACGAGTACATGGATTACGCCCTGGAGCAGCCGAGCACCCGGGTCATCGCCCTGTTCATCGAAACCATCCGCAATCCGAAGGGGTTCATCGCCGCCCTCGCCAAGGCGCGCGAGAAGGATGTTCCCGTCGTCGCCCTCAAGGTTGGCCGCACCGAAGAGGCGGCGAAGCTGGCCGTCAGCCATTCCGGCGCGATCGCCGGCAATGATGCCGCGTACCAGGCCGTGTTCGACCGCTACGGCGTCATCCGCGTGGCCAACACCCACGAGTTGGCCGCGACCCTGACCCTGTTCTCGGGTCCGCGGCGGGCGAAGGCGGGCGGATTCGCCTGCATCCTCGACTCCGGGGGCATTCGCGAGATGACCATCGACCTCGCCGAGGAAACCGGCGTGCCCTTCGCCAAGATCAACGCCCTGACCACGGCGAAGCTCGCGTCCCGGCTCGAATACGGCCTCGAGCCCGTCAATCCCCTGGACGCATGGGGCACGGGCCACGACTACATGTCGATCTTCCACGACTGCATGGCGGCCCTCGCCAACGATCCGGATACCGGCATCGTCGGATTCATCGGCGACATCGCCTGGGCGCCGGACCTCACCGGCGGCTATCCGCGCAACTGTCTGGAGGCCCTAAGCCGCACCGATCGGCCGGTCGTCGCCATCAACGACATGGCGCGCGGCGGCAACGATACCGCCTTGGCGTTGTGCAAGGCGGGCGTGCCCCTGATCGATGGCACCGACATGGCCCTGAAGGCGATCCGCCATGCCTTCGACTACCGCGACGGGCGCGAGCGGCCCGCCATCGTTCCCCTCTCCCCGGCGGCCGAGGGCGTCGTGCGGCGCTGGCGCGGGCGGCTCGCGCAAGCGGCACCCCTCGACGAGTCCGAGGCGATGGCCCTCTTGGCGGACTACGGCATCGGCACCGTGCCCACCCGGGTCGTCGAGAACGCGGACGAGGCGGTTGATGCCGCGGCCGATCTCGGGTTCCCCGTGGCGCTGAAGACGGCGATGCCCGGCATCGCCCACAAGTCGGACGTGGGCGGGGTCAAGCTCGGCCTCGCCAACGGCCGCGCCGTGCAGCTTGCCTACCGTGATCTCGCCGCGCGACTGGGCCCTCGATGCGTCGTCGCCGCCATGGCGGACAAGGGCGTCGAAATGGCCCTCGGCATGGTTCGCGACGCCCAGTTCGGCCCCCTCGTCATGGTCGGGGCGGGCGGTGTGCTGATCGAGCTCTTGCGCGACACGGTCTACGCCGTGCCCCCGTGCGACCCGACCGAGGCCAGACGCATGATCAACCGGTTGCGTTCGCGACGGCTCCTCGACGGCCTACGCGGCGGGCCCAAGGGCAACGTCGAGGCGCTGGCCGGCGCGATCGCGCACCTCTCGGTGCTGGCCCTCGATCTTGGCGATCTGATCACCGAGATCGACGTGAATCCGATCGTCGTCGGCCCCAGGAACGCCGTGGCGGTCGATGCCTTGGTGGTGACGTCGGCCAGCGCTCAGAAGCGATAGGCCCGGGCGGCCTCGGTCGCGCCGACCAGACCCTCGGCCACGTCCTCGGCGACATCGTCACGGCGCCGTTCATACGGGTTGCCGAAGCCGGCGCCCCCACCGGTCTCGAGCACGATCCGATCGCCGGCCTCGAGGGTCATCGCCGACTTCGAGGCAAGGGGAATGTCCTTCCCGTCGCGCACCAGCCGGCACGAAGCGCGGGCACCCTCTTGGCCACCGGCAAGGCCCCGCGGCGCGATGCGAAAGCGATCGGCGTAGAGCGCGAAGTTGACCCCGCCCTTCAGGATCTCGAACGTCCGGCGGATGCCGGCACCGCCACGATGCCGGCCAGGGCCGCAGGAGCCGTTCAGCATCCCGTACTCGGCGACGCGGAAGAAATCGTACTCGCCGTCGATCACCTCGGCCGGGGTGTTGGAGCAGTTGCCGAGGGGGCCGGCGATGGCGTCGGTACCGTCGCCGTCCACCCTCGCGCCGTAGCCGCCGCCGGTGATGTCGATGTAGACACGGTAGCCCTGATCGCCCAGCCGGCTGAGGCTCATGGCCGTGGTGGTATCGTAGCCCGCCGCCATGACCCGGTCGGGAATCGCGCTCGAGAGCGCACGCATCACCGCCCCGAACGCCCGATAGCACGGCTCCATCCGGGCCCGCACGGGTGCCGGGTGCCGTGGGTTGAGGAGCGAGCCCAACGGCGCCCGGATCGTGATCGGCCGCTTCGCGCCCTCGTTGAACGGCACGTCGGGGCCGGTCAGGACCAACTTCAGGCAGGAGAGCGTCGCCGAGACGGTGGACGCGAACGGCGCATTGATGTTGCGGGCGACCTGCGGGCTGGTGCCAGCGTAGTCGATGTCGATTGTGTCGCCCCTGACCGTGACGGTGACATAGACCGGCAGCGGCTCCTCGTGAATCCCGTCGTCGTCGAGCGCGTCGTCGCCGCGGTAGACGCCGTCGGGGATCGCCGCGATGGCGGCGCGCACCCGGCGCTCGGAGTAGTCCAGCATCGCGTCCATGACCGCCGCGACGGTCGCGACCCCGTGGCGCGCGCACAGATGCGCGACCCGGGCGGCACCCACCGCGTTGGCGGCGAGCTGGGCGTTGAGATCGCCAATGGTCTGGTTCGGCACCCGCACGTTGGCGGCGATGAACCGCTCGAACGCCCCGCCGTTCCAGTCGCGCTCCAGGTTGAACTTCATGGGCGGCAGGATCAGGCCCTCCTGATAGATATCGGTGGCCGAGACATTGAGGCCGGGGGCACCGCCGCCGATGTCGATGTGGTGCGCGACCGAGGCGCTGAACGCCACCACCCGGCCCCCCACGAAGATCGGAGTGAACAGGAAGATGTCCTGCAGATGCTGGCCGCCGTCGTAGGCGTCGTTGTTGATCAGCACGTCGCCGGGGGCCAGGGTCGCGGCCGGGAACCGGGCGATGCAGGGGGCGAAGGTCTCGCCGATCGAGCCGAGCTGGATCGGGATCATCTCCGCCTGGGCGATGGTGTCGCCCTTCGCGTCGATGATCGCGGCGGAACCGTCACGCGCCTCGCGCAGCACGGTCGAATACGCCGATCGGATCAGCTTCGCCCCCATCTCCCGCGCCGCCGCCGCCAGCGCCTGGCTGATGACGGAATAGTCGGCGGGGGAGACGGGGTGGGACATGGTGCGGAAGCTCCTACGGTGGAACCCAATTGAACAGAGTGTAACACCTCATGTCTTCACCCTTCTGTCATGCCCCGACTCGATCCACGGCTGTCTGGTTGGGCATAGGCTTGATGGAGCGAGATGCTGAGCTTCAGGAGGTTTCGCAAGGGAACGCGGGCGGGCAGACTCCGACGGCGCCACACTGGTCCGCGCCCCTTGTGGGAGGGTGAGGGGACTTGCGTATGACCTTATCCGTGCCGATTCTTGCGACGCGCCGACGCGCTCCCCCTCACCCTAACCCTCTCCCACGATGGGGAGAGGGAACGGGCACAACGGCTTCCAGGCAACACGTACCGAACTCGGCAACCCTGGATCGCCCGGTCAAGCCGGGCGACGACAAGTGAGGGTGTGTGTTCAGTTCGCGTCTTGAACGCCATTGTCAATATTGACGACATGCGCCGATGGCTGACGACAAGATGGCGGCGGCTCGGACGTCGCTACCGGCTGGCCCGCTGCTTGCCACCAACCTTTCGTGCCTGCCAGGCGTCGAGCTTGGCGCGGGCGCCGTTCTTGGCCGGGTCCATGGCGGCGTCGTGGCCGGGGCGCTTGGCGGTGAGCTCGATGACGTAGCCGCTGGGGTCGCGGAAGTAGATCGAATCGATGAAGCCGTGATCCGAGATGCCACGGGTCTCGATCCCGGCGGCCTTGCCCTTCGCGAGCATGGCCTTCAGGTGTTTGGCCGTCACCTCGAGCGCGATGTGCAGGTCGAAGTCGTGCTGGTCCTTGAACGCGAACGGCATGTCGGGCGCCTCGAAGAAGGCGATGAACGAGCCGTCGTCCAGCCGGTAGAACGTGTGCAGCGTCGCGGTCGCGCGCCCGCTTTTGGTCTCGCCGATATCGAGGGTCCCGGCCAGCGGCAGCCCGAGGAAGTCCTCGTAGAACTTCCGGGTCTCTTCGGAATCGCGGCAGCGATAGGCGTTGTGGTGCAGGCCCTTGATCATGGCGCGGCTCACTTC
>SHVY01000038.1 GCA_009694045.1 Alphaproteobacteria bacterium
GCCGCCATGAGACGCGGGGCGGCGTGCCCCGCACAACCCCGATCCCAAAATCCCCAACCAAGCCTTCGACACCAAACCACGCCAATCAGACGCCACACATCCCCGCGTCCAAAACGCCACCCGTGATCCCGCCGCACGTATCACGCTTCTCGGGCTAGAGCAGACGAAGATCGTGGAACGCCGCGACAAGGCCCTCTACATCATCGATCCGGCCCGACTGAAGGACCTGGCCGAACGGCTGGATGATGCGCGCGGAGAAGACCTTGCTCGGTAGAATGAAGCCAGAGAACGCGATTCGTGCTTCAATGCAGGAAATCGCCGCTCGCGGGGGGGGTACCGATGACCTTCAAGCTGAAGTTCTGGGGTGTGCGGGCAGCATCGCCTGCCCTTCGCCCAATCACATCGCGTGTGGCGGCGAGCGGATCATTCTCGATTCCGGCACCGGCATCCGCAATCTGGGTCATTGGCTTCTGCGCAAGAACGTAAACTTCGCAACGATCCTCCTGTCCCACACCCATTGGGACCATATCAACGGGTTCCCGTTCTTCTCGCCGGCATTCCGCGCCGACCGCTCATTCTGCGTCATGGCCGGTCACCTGCAGAAGAGCATCATCAAGGACGTGTTCGCTGGGCAGATAAACAATCCGTACTTCCCGGTGCCGCTGGATGCGATGAAGGCGACCATGTCCTTTGCCGACTTCAAGGCGGGTGACGAGTTTTTCCTGGGCCGCAACAACGCCGTGAAAATCCGCACCTGCGCCCTCAACCATCCTGACGGCGCAACGGCGTATCGGATTGAGTACATGGGAAAATCCGCGTGCTACGTAACCGACACGGAGCATATCGTCGGCAACCCGAACCAGAACATCCTCGGGTTGATCGAAGGCGCGGACCTGGTGATCTACGATTCGACCTACACGGACAAGGAGTTTCCCCAGAGGCTGGGCTGGGGCCATTCGACCTGGGAAGAGGGCGTTCGCCTCTGCCAGGCGGCGCGGGCCAAGAGTCTGGCCATCTTCCACCACGATCCCGACCACGAGGACATGTTCATGGAAGGGTTGGAAAGCCGCGCCCGGGCCCATTGGATCGGGGCGTTCGTCGCGCGCGAACACATGCGGGTCAATCTGTCGTAGAGGCGCGAAGGTGGGTACTCGCGGAGCCGCGGATCGGCACGGTGCACTGGGCGCCAAGCGCCTGGATTTCTCGCGCGTTCCGATCATCGACATCGCGCCCCTGTTCGGCGATGACGCGACGGCCCTGGCGACGATCTCGGAGCGGATCGGGGCCGCCTGCCGCGACGTCGGGTTCTTCTATGTGAAGAATCACGGCATCCCGGATGCGACGCAGGCGGCGCTGATCGATCAAACCCGGCGGTTCTTCGACTTGCCGCCTGCGGTCAAATCCGCCTACGACATCAACGGCTGCCAGCGCCATCGTGGGTTCGTTCCGATGGGCGGACTGTCCGCCGATCCGACCAAGGATCCGGACGTGCAGGAAGGGTACGAGGTGTCGCTTGAACTTCCCGTCAGCGACGCCGATTTCCGCGCCGGCAACATCATGTATGGACCCAATCTGTGGCCCGCCGAACTCCCCGGGTTCCGCAGAGGCGTGTACGGGTACTATGAGGCGGCGCTCCACTTGGGCCACCGCCTGTTCCGCGCGTTCGAGCAAACCCTGGCGCTTCCCGCCAGGTACTTCGATGACAAGATCGACAAGCCGATGGGCCAGCTTCGCCTGATCTACTACCCGCCGCAGCGTGGCCCCATTGACGAGCGCCGCATCGGCATCGGCGCGCACACGGATTACGAGTGCTTCACGCTCCTCTTGCAGACGGCGGAAGGCTTGCAAGTGCGCAACGTTCACGGCGATTGGGTCGAGGCTCCGCCCGTACCCGGAACGCTCGTGGTCAACATTGGCGACATGCTGACGCGATGGACCAATGGCGCGTTCGCCTCGACGCCACACCGGGTGATCAACACGTCGGGCAAAGCCCGGTATTCCTTCCCGTTCTTCTTCGGCGCCAACTACGAGACGGTGGTGCGTCCCCTGCCCCAGTTCTGTTCGCCCGGGAACCCGCCGCGGTTCCCACCGACGAAATGCGGGTTCTGGACCGAAACCATGATCACCGACGCCTACGAGTACCGCCGTGCCTTTCGCGGCAAGGTGCCCAATCCGGAGCTCCCCGCCTAGCGCGCTTTCAGGCGAAGTGGGCACCGGTTCGCCGCCCGGAAAGCACGCCCAATCAACAACCTAGGGCGGACTCAACGACTCCTTTTCTGCTGAAACCGCCCTAGACTCGTGTGACCGCACGGATGGTCGACCAGATCCGGTAGGGGGTCAGCGGCATATCCAAGTCCCCGACCCCCAGCGGCCGCAGTGCGTCGAGCACGGCGTTCACGACGGCGGCCGGCGCACCGATCGTCCCGCTTTCGCCGGCGCCCTTGACCCCAAGTGGATTGCGCGGGCTCGGCGTCTCCTGGAATGCCACGGCGAAGGACGGGACGTCGCCAGCCCGGGGAACCGCGTAGTCGAGCAGCGATCCCACGGTGAGCTGACCCGTGCCTGGGTCATAGACAACCTGCTCGCTCAACGCCTGCCCGATGCCCTGGACGACGCCGCCGTGAACCTGACCCTCGACGATCATCGGATTGAGGACCCTGCCGACGTCGTCCACGGCCGCGTAGTCCGTGATCCGAACCTGGCCAGTATCGCGATCGACGATCACGGCACAGACGTGGGCGCCTGACGGGTAGTTCATCTCCACCGGATCGAAGTATGCCGTTTCCTCCAGGCCAAGCTCGAGGCCCTCTGGGTAGTCGTGTCCGCGATAGGCGGCGTCGGCCACGTCGACCAGCGCGATGCGGCGATCCGTTCCGGCGATCGCGAACCATCCTGACCGGAACTCGAGATCCTCCTTGGCGCATTCGAGCAGGTGCGCGGCCAGGACCTTCGCCTTTTCAACGATCTTGCGCGACGCCAACGCGAGCGCGCTCCCCGCCATGGTCGCCGACCGCGAGCCATAGGTTCCGCCCCCGGCGTGGACGATCGCGGTATCCCCGGCGACGACCTCGATATCCTCCATGCGACACCCCAAGGCATCGGCGACCACTTGGCGAAATACCGTGGCGTGTCCTTGGCCATGGGAGTGACTGCCGCTGACGATCGTCACCTTGCCGTCGGCGTGGACCCGCACCCCCGCGGCCTCCCAGGTCCCGATCCGCGCCCCGAGCCGCGCGCCGAGCCGGCTGGGGCCTGCCCCAGCGCTTTCGATGAACGTACTGAGACCAATGCCCATGAGAACGCCGGCACGGCGCGCCTCGGCCTGCCGCAGCCGCAAGGCTTCGTAACCCACCAGACCCAGCACCCGGTCCAGCATGGCCCCGTAATCGCCGGAGTCGTAGATCGGACCCAGCGGACTGGCGTATGGAAAGGCATCCTTGGAAATGAAGTTGCGCGCACGGAACGCCACCGGGTCCTCGTGCAACGCATGGGCGGCGGCGTCGACCAGGCGTTCCACGACATAGGCGCATTCGCCCCGGCCGGCACCCCGCATGGCATCGACCGGCGTACTGTTGGTGTAGACCCCGCGCACCCGGGCGAACAGCGCCGGAACCCGGTAGAGCCCGGACAGCATCGAGGCGCAGAAGGCGGTGGGAATCGCGGCCCCGAATGTACTGAGGTAGGCCCCGAGGTCCGCGACGATATCCGCCTCGATGGCGGTGATCCGGCCCGCGCCGTCGAGTCCGATCTTAGCTCGGGTCCGGTGCGCGCGGGCGTGCGCGTCCACCATGAAGGTTTCGCTGCGGGTCGCGGTCCAGCGGATCGGGCGGCCAAGTCGGCGGCTGGCCCACAGGACTGCAGCCTCCTCCGGGTAGTGGTACGCCTTCTGGCCGAACCCGCCGCCGACATCGGGCGCGACCACGCGCAGGCGGTGTTCATGCACCCGCAGTGAGTGCTGCGCCAGCAGCTTGCGAATGAGGTGGGGAACCTGGGTCGTCGACCACAGGGTGTACCCGCCGTCGATCGCGTCGTAGCGGCCAAGGACGGCCCGCGGCTCCACGGGCACATGGGTGACCCTGGGGATCACCAGCGAGAGCGCGATGACCCGCGCCGCCGCCGCCATTGCCTTGGCGACGAGGGTCGCGTCCCCGGTATGCCAATCGAAGGCGAGATTGTTGGGCGCAATGTCATGAATGGGGCGCGCCCCCACCTCCAGGGCGGCGTCCGCCGAGGCAACCGCGTCCAAGGGCTCGAAGGCAACGTCCAGGGCTTCGGCGCCGTCCAAGGCTCGTGAAGCCGTATCGGCAATCACCATGGCGACCGTGTCCCCCACGTGGCGGACCCGGTCGACGGCGAAGACCGGCCGAGCAACCTCCCGCATCGGCGTCCCGTCCGCCGAGGTGACGGACCAAATGGATCCGAGGTCACCGAGACCGTCGGCTTGCCAATCGGCGCCGGTCAGGACAGCGCGCACGCCGGGCAAGGCCAAGCTCCCCGACGCATCGATCGAGCGAACGGCGGCATGAGCGTGGGGACTGCGCAGGAAGGCGGCCCAAAGAGCGTCGCTTTGCGGGAGGTCGTCGACGAAGCGGCCGCGGCCGACGAGAAACCGCTCATCCTCGAACCGCTTCACACCCTTGCCGACGAACATCAGTCCCTCCGCCCAGGGATTACCGTATCTCAGGTCCGCGCGTCGCGATCAAACTCCCTACGGCGGCGTTGCGATGCCTTGAGCCGCGGCCCATGATAGGCAAGGGATTACACGAACCGATCCAGCGAGCCGCGAACCGTGACCAGGCACGCCCAGCTGATCTCGAGCCTTGGCGTCGTCGCGGCCGCGGCGGGTTGGGGCCTGTTCTGGATACCCCTTCGTGCGTTGGATGAAAACGGCGTCGAAGGCGCGTGGTCGACCCTTGCCCTGTTCTCGATCGGGACGCTCGCGCTCCTGCCGATCGCCGTGGTGCGGACCGGCACGCTCGGCCGATTGAACCTGTCGTTCGTCCTCACCGGTCTGTGCTCGGGCGGCGCATGGATCCTCTACACCAATTCCCTGCTGCTGACCGACGTCGTACGGTCCCTGCTGCTCTTCTACCTGTCGCCGGTTTGGAGCACGCTCATTCTGTGGGCGATGTATCGCGACCGGGTCGCTCCCGTGCGCCTGCTGACCATCGCCATGGGTTTGGGCGGGCTCATGACCATTCTCGGGTTTGGCGAAGGGCTCCCCTTGCCGCGCAACCTCGGCGATTGGATGGGTCTCGTCTCCGGCCTGATCTGGGCCGTGGCGAGCGTCCGGCTGCGGGGGGCACCGGCCGCCGGAACCTTCGCCGGCGTGTTTGGATTCTTTGCCTGCGGCAGCGTCCTGGCCGGCGTCTCCGTGCTGTTGCCGATCGAGGCCCTGGGCGCCACCCCGTCTTGGGACGCGATCCTGGATCGGCTGTCGGTGATGGTTGTCCTTTCGGTCGGCTTCATCGTCCCGTCGATGCTGTTGATCGTCAGCGGTGCCCGGCGCATCGACCCCGCGCGGGTGGGCATTCTGCTCATGGCCGAGGCCGTGGTCGGAACGATCTCCGCCGCGATTCTGACAAACGAGCCCTTTGGCGCGCGGGAAGTGATCGGCGCGATCCTGATCCTCGCCGCCGGCGTGGTCGACGTTCTGGGGGCGGAGCCGACCGGGACCGAAAGGGACTCTACCAGCCGCCCCGCGTGAGCCAGCGTTCGACCTGCGGCAGGTGGTCGAAGCCCCAGAACGGTTCGTCGTCGACCATGATCACCGGGGATCCGAACACGCCGCGTGCCATCGCCGCATCCACCTCCGCCCGTAGCCTGTCCTTGACGGCCGTGTCGTTCAGGGCATCGGCGATTTCGGGCCCGGCTAGCCCCGCGTCTCGCGCCAGCGCGATTACGTTGGCCGGTGGGCCCAGGTCGCGGCCCTCGACGAAGATCGCCGCGAACACCCCTTGGGCGAACGCCCGGGCTTTAGCCGGATCCTGGGAGTCGAACCAATAGTACGCTCGACTTGCCGCCATGGCGTTGATCGGAAAGATGTCTGGCAGCCGGAACGGCACCCCCAGCTCCCGGGCGGTCCGCGCCAGATCGCGGCGGGCATAGGGGCCGCGCAAAGGCTGATCGAGAAGCGGACTCTGGCCCGTCGTCTTGAACACCACGCCGAGCAGAATCGGGCGCCAGCGCGCGGCCCGGCCGTGGCGCGCGGCGAGCTCGTCGATCTCGAGGCTCGCCAGGTAGCCGTAGGGCGAGGAGAAATCGAAGTAGAAGTCGAGCGGTGCGATCATGGCGGTCCCTCGGCTGCGGGTGGCGAACGGTCGAGGATCATGTCGGCCGCCTTCTCGCCGATCATGATCGTGGGCGCGTTGGTATTGCCCGATACCACCGTGGGCATGACGGAAGCATCGGCGACGCGCAGGCCATCCACCCCGTGCACGCGAAGCTGGGCATCGACGACGGCATGAGCATCGCCGACCGGGCCCATCTTGCACGTGCCGGAAGGGTGAAAAATCGTCGAGCCGGTGTCGCGGACGAACCCGAGGATGTCATCGTCGCTTCGCGCGGCCGGACCCGGCAGGACTTCCTCGCCGCGATAAGGCTGGATCGCCGGCTGATCCATGATCCGGCGGATCAGCTTCATGCCATCCACCATCGTCCGCCGGTCCACCTCGGTGGCCAGATAGTTGGGGCGGATGATGGGATCGCTCGCCGGATCGGTGTCGCGCAACGCCACCGTGCCACGGCTCTCGGGCCGCAACTGGCAGACGGAGACGGTGTAGGCGGAGAACGGGTGAAGCGGACCACCCGCCTGCGGCGCGCTGAAGGGGATGACATGGAACTGGATATCCGGCGTCGCGAGTTCCGGTCGGGTGCGCCAGAACAGCGTAGCCACGCCGGCGCCGATGGTGAGCGGGCCGTCGCGGAACAGGAGCCAGCGCAGACCCGCGACGGTCCGGCGCCGGAGGCTCGCCGCGATGTCGTTGTGGGTGATCGGCAGGGGGCAACGGTAGACGGCCCTGGCCTGATAGTGGTCCTGCAGGTTCGCGCCTACGCCCGGGATGTCGAGCACCACGTCGATTCCGTGGTCCCTGAGATGCCGCCCAGGCCCTAATCCGGACAGCATGAGGAGTTGCGGCGACTGCAGCGCGCCGCCGCAGACGATCACCTCGCGGCCCGCCCGGGCCACGTGGGTTCGGCCATTCGCGGTGAAGCCCACGCCCGTCGCGCGGCGGCCCTCGAGGACGATCCGGTCGGCGAGCGCCCCGGCCCGCACCGTCAGGTTGGGGCGATCGCGCGCCGGGCGCAGATAGGCAACCGCGGCGCTGCACCGCCGACCGCGATGGGTCGTCAGCTGAAAATAGCCGCAGCCCGTGCCGTCGCGGCCGTTGTAGTCGGGTGTTCGCGGGACGCCAGCCTGCTCCGCGGCGGCCAGGAACGCGTCGGTCAGCGCCATGCGATAGGCCGATGCGGCGACCTTCAGAGGGCCATGGCCGCCATGAATGGCGTCGCCGCCGCCCTCGAACCCCTCCGCCCGCTTGAAGTAGGGAAGCACCTCGTCGAACGACCAGCCCTGGTTGCCGAGCTGGCGCCAATGGTCGTAGTCCTCGGGCTGGCCGCGGGCGTAGATCAGCCCGTTGATCGACGATGACCCGCCCAGCACCCGGCCCCGGGGCCACAGGATGCTCCGGCCGTTGACCCCTGGCTCCGGCTCGGTCTTGAAGGCCCGCGACGTGCCCGGGTGGAACATCGTCCGGTAGTAGCCGATCGGCACGTGGATCCAGGGGTTGCGGTCCTTCGGCCCCGCCTCGAGCAGCAAGACGCGATGCCTCGGATCCTCGCTCAGGCGGGAGGCGATGACGCAGCCCGCCGACCCGGCGCCGACGACGATGTAGTCGAACTCGGATGCGGTCACCGGGCCGCGCCTATGTGGTTTCCTCGAACAGTTCGCGGCCGATCAGCATGCGGCGAATCTCGGAGGTACCGGCACCGATCTCGTAGAGCTTCGCGTCGCGCAACAGACGGCCCGTGGGATAGTCGTTGATGTAGCCGTTGCCACCCAACGCCTGGATCGCCTCCAGCGCCATCCAGGTGGCCTTTTCCGCCGCGACCAGGATCGCTCCGGCGGCGTCCTTGCGGCTGACCGCGCCGCGGTCGCAGGCGGTCGCCACCGCGTAGACGTAGGCCCGGCAGTACCCGAGGGTCGTGTACATATCGGCGAGCTTGCCTTGCATGAGCTGGAACTCGCCGATCGCGCGGCCGAACTGCTTGCGGTCGTGGACGTAGGGCAGCACCACATCGAGGCAGGCCTGCATGATCCCGAGGGGCCCGCCCGCGAGAACGGCCCGTTCGTAGTCGAGGCCGCTCATCAGGACCCCGACGCCGCCGCCGATCTCGCCCAACACGTTCTCGACCGGCACCGCGCAGTCGGTGAACACCAACTCGGCCGTGTTCGAGCCGCGCATGCCCAGCTTGTCCAACTTCGGCGATGACTGGAATCCCTTGAACCCTCGCTCGACCACGAAGGCCGTGATGCCCCGCGAACCCGCCGCCGGATCGGTCTTAGCATAGACGACCAGAACGTCCGCATCGGGGCCATTCGTGATCCACATCTTGGTTCCGTTCAGAACCCAGCGGTCCCCCTTGCGCTCGGCCTTTAGCTTCATGGCGACGACGTCCGATCCCGCCCCCGCTTCGCTCATCGCCAGGGCCCCGACGTGCTGGCCGGAGATCAGCTTCGGCAGGTAGCGGCGTTTCTGCTCGGGCGTGCCCAAACGGCGGAGCTGGTTCACGCACAGGTTCGAGTGCGCGCCGTAGCTGAGGCCCACGGCCGCCGAAGCGCGCGAGATTTCCTCCATGGCGACCACGTGTTCGCGGTAGCCGAGCCCCGCCCCGCCGAACTCCTCCTCCACGGTGATGCCGAGCACGCCGAGCGCCCCCAATTTCGACCACAAATCCATGGGGAAGGCGTTGCTTCGATCGATCTCGGCGGCGCGCGGAGCGATCTCGTTGGCGGCGAACGTCGCGGTCGATTCGCGCACGGCCTCCGCCGCCTCACCGAGATCGAACTGCATCATCCGGGGCGTGTTGCGGATCATACTTTGATTGTAACCGCGAGCGACCCGGCCAATCTATGGCCTCGGCAAGGAAGTCACGCACCCGCACATTTTTCCCATCCTAGCCGCCGAACACCTACCCATCGGGGAGGTATTGGGTTCCTATATGGGCGGGTTCGCGGCGGATGGCGGAAGCATGGACGAGATCGAATCTGGACTGGACCGGCAACCCGTTCGGCCGAAAGGTGGATTCGCCGGCCCGGTGCTCGTCGTTCTCGTGCTCGGCCTGATGGCCGGCGCAGGGTACTGGTACTTGGCGCCGCGGTGGGACCGCCAACCGGCGACCGAGGCCGCGCCTCCCGCCGCCTTTGCCATGCCGGTCGAGGCTGTAGGGGTGCGGATGGGCCCGGTCGTCGTGGAAGTCCACGCCATCGGTACGCTGCGATCCAACGAAAGCGTCTGGCTGGCACCGGAAATCGCCGGCCGCCTGGATTCGATCATCGGCGAGGAAGGCACCTGGATCGCTGCCGGCACCAACATTGCCGAGCTGGATTCCGATGTCTACCGGGCCGAATTGGAACAGGCGGAGGCGGGCCTCAGGTTGAGCGAGCAGAATCATCGCCGTGCCACGGAGCTCGTTGCCCAAGGCGCCGGCACCCAGCGCGCCCTCGACGAGTCGACCGCAACCCTGGCGTACGATCGAGCGGCCGTCGAGCTGGCGCGGGCTCGCCTTGCCAAGACGACGATCACCGCGCCGTTCGAGGGCATTCTCGGCATGCGCCGTGTCAGCATCGGCGCCTACCTCAGCCCCGGCGACCCGATGATCAACCTGGAGCAGATCAACCCCCTGAAGCTGGAGTTCCGCGTCCCCGAATCCGCGCTGGCCGCGGTCACCCCCGGGCGACCCATCACGATCACCGTGGATTCGATCCCAGATCGCGCCTTCGAAGGGGAGATCTATGCCGTCGATCCCCTGGTCGACGCGCAGGCACGAAGCGTCGTGGTACGCGCCCACGTTCCCAACCCCGAAGTCTTGTTGCGTCCTGGATTGTTCACCCGCGTGGCGGTAACCGTCGAGCGCCGCGACCGAGCCGCGCTGGTTCCCGAGCGCGCCATCGTTCCGTTGGGCGAGGACAGCTACGTCTTTCGCGTGGTCGAGGGCACCGCCAAGATGACCAAGGTGCGCCTGGGCCAACGTCAGGAAGGGGACGTCGAGATCCTCGAGGGCCTGTCCCCGGACGATGTGGTCGTCACCGACGGACTCATGAAGATCGGCGACGGTATGCCCGTGGCCGTCGTCCCGCCTCCCTCGTGACGCTTTCCGAGATCTGCATCCGTCGCCCGGTTCTGGCGACGGTGATGAGTCTCCTCATCACCCTGATTGGTGCCGTCGCCTACGATCGGCTGTCGGTGCGCGAGTACCCGAAAATCGACGAACCGGTGGTGACCGTGGAGACGACCTACACGGGTGCCGGTGCCGAGATCATGGAGAGCCAGGTCACCCAGCCGCTCGAGGAATCGCTCGCCGGTATCGAGGGCGTGGACATCATGAGCTCGATCAGCCGGGCGGAGCGGAGCTCGATCACGATACGGTTCAACCTCGACCGCGAACCGGACGCCGCCGCCGCCGATGTCCGGGATCGCGTTGGCCGCGCCCGCGACATCCTGCCGGACGAGGTCGACGAGCCGGTCATCGCCAAGGTCGAAGCGGACGCCGATCCGATCATCTGGATCTCGTTCACCAGCGATCGCCATTCGGCGATGCAACTGACCGACACGGCCGACCGTCTCGTCAAGGACCGGCTGCAAAGCCTGGCGGGGGTGGCCGACGTGCTGATCTTCGGCGAACGCCGATATGCCATGCGGATCTGGCTGGACCCGGCTCGGCTGGCCGGCTACGGCCTGACCGTCCAGGACGTGGAGGACGCACTCAGGGCGCAAAACGTCGAGATTCCGGCCGGACGGATCGAGAGCGTCGATCGCGAGTTCACGGTTCTCGCCGAGACGGACCTGGCTACGCGGTCGGGATTCGAAGGGATCATCCTGCGCGAGGTCGACGGCTACCCCGTTCGCCTGAGCGATGTCGGTCGGGCCGAGATCAGCGCCGCGGACGATCGCGTGATCTTCCGCATCGACGGCAAGAACGGAGTCGGCCTGGGTGTCATCAAGCAGTCCACCGCGAATCCTCTCGACGTTTCCAACGCGGTCCAGGCCGCGATGCCCGGTATCGCTTCCGCCCTGCCGGAAGGCATGGACGTGGAAGTCGCCTATGACTCGTCGGTCTTCATCGCCAAGTCGATCGACGCCGTCTTCACGACCATGGTCGAGGCGACGGCCCTCGTCGTTCTGGTGATCTTCGTCTTTCTGCGATCGCTACGGGCGACCATCATTCCAGTCGTGACAATTCCCGTGTCCCTGATCACGACGTTCGCCCTGATGCTGGCTCTTGGGTTCAGCATCAACACTCTGACGCTTCTCGCCATGGTCCTGGCGATCGGCCTGGTCGTCGATGACGCCATCGTCGTGATCGAGAACATCCATCGCCATATCGAAGCGGGCATGGCGCCCGTCCCCGCGGCTTTCAAGGGGATCCGCGAGATCGGGTTCGCCGTCGTCGCGATGACGGTTTCCCTCGCCGCCGTCTACGTACCCGTTGGCTTTCAGGAGGGGCGAACGGGGCGGCTGTTCACCGAATTCGCGATCACCTTGGCCGGCGCCGTGCTTGTATCCGGGTTCGTCGCCCTCACGTTGTCGCCGATGATGTGCTCCCGCCTCCTGCGACATGGTGTCAAACACGGCTGGGCCTTCACGATCATCGAGCGGGCGCTCGATCGATTGACGGCGGGCTATCGTGTGGCACTGCGCGCGACCTTGGGCATGCGTGCGCTCGTCGTCCTCGCCGTCGTCGGGGTCGGCGCGTTCGGGTTCATGGTGGCGCAGCGACTACCCTCGGAATTGGCACCGATCGAGGATCGCGGCGTGGTCGTGGCCATCGTCATCGCCCCGGAGGGCTCGACGATCGATTACACCGACCGCTATGCCCGGCGCGTGGAGGAGATCCTGGGCCGAACCGCCGATGTCGACCGATACGGCATCGTGCCCGGCTATCCGGTCGTCACCCAGGCCATCGCCTTCGTCGTGTTGCGCGATTGGGGCCAGCGCACCCGGCCGCAAGGGGCGGTGACCGACGAGCTGGGGCCCCAGCTCTTCGGGCTGCCGGGGGTGCTTGCCTTCGCCATCAACCCGCCGCCTCTCGGCCAGGGGTTCGCCTCGCAGCCGATCTCGTTCGTCGTACAGTCTTCCGAACCTTACGCCGAACTCGATCGCATGATGCAGGCGCTGGTCGCCGAGGCCATCACCTATCCTGGGTTCGCCAACATCGATACCGACCTCAAGCTCAACAAGCCAGAAATCAAGGTGATCGTTGATCGCGACAAGCTCGCCGACCTCGGCATCACGGTGGAAACTGTCGGACGAACGCTCGAGACGCTGCTGGGCGGCCGGCAGGTCACGCGCTTCAAGTACCAAGGCAAGCAGTACGACGTGATCGTGAAGACCGGAGCGGAGAACCGAACCAGGCCGACGGACTTGACCGAAATCCACGTTCGCACCGATTCCGGCGCCATGATCCCACTTGCCAACGCGGTAAGCCTGCACGAGAGCGTGGCACCAAAGGAGCTGAACCACTTCAACAAGCTTCGTTCCGTCACCCTCAACGCCTCGCTCAATCCAGGGTACTCGATCGGCGACGGCCTCGCCTATCTGGAGGCCGCGGCCGCGCGGGTCCTGCCGGCCTCGGCCCAAATCGACTACGCGGAGCAGTCCCGCGAATTCAAGGAGGCGAGCGCTGGGCTCTATCTCACCCTCGCCTTGGCCATCGCCTTCATCTACCTGGTCATGGCAGCGCAGTTCGAAAGCTTCATCGATCCCATCGTGATTCTCCTGACCGTCCCCCTGGCCATGGCCGGCGCCTTGCTCGCGCTCGATCTCACGGGCGGAACCCTCAATGTCTACAGCCAGATCGGCCTCGTCACACTGGTGGGACTCATCACCAAGCACGGTATCCTGATCGTCGATTTCGCCAACCAACTGCGTCTCTTGGGGCGCTCGGCGCGCGACGCGGTCGTCGAAGCCGCGTCGCTTCGTTTGCGGCCGATCCTGATGACGACGGGGGCGATGGTCCTGGGCTCGCTGCCGCTTGCGCTCGCCACCGGGGCGGGCGCCGAGAGTCGGCACCAGATTGGCTGGGTGATTGTCGGCGGCATGACGCTGGGCACGATCCTGACGCTGTTCGTCGTGCCCGCGATTTACTCCATCCTGTCGTTGCGGCGGCGGCCCGACCTGGCGACTGATCCCGTCGGCTGAGGCCTACCGCGGGCCGGGGTTCGAGAGTGCGCTCGTATCCGAAACCCGCATGAACGTGCCAAGGAAGACCGCGCAGGGTCTCTCGACCCCCTTGCTGACGGCGAAAACGTCGACGTCCACCACGGCGATCGAGCGCCCGAACCGCCGCACTTGACCGCGCGCGACGATCGTCTCTCCCTGCGCGGGTGCCAGGAAGTTGATCTTGTACTCGACCGTGACCGTGTTCTCGCCTTTGGCGACCAGGGAGAACGTGGCGAATCCGGCCGTGGTGTCCGCCATGGCCGCGACGATGCCTCCGTGCACCGGACCCATCTCGTTGCTCACTTCCGGCCGGTGGGTCAGGTGCATCTCGGCCCAACCCTTGCCGAATTCCGCAAGCCTCATCCCGAGAAAATGGATGGCTCCTTGCAGCACCTCACCGGCCCGCATGACCCTGGCGAAGTCGGGATTGGCGGGTTCGAACTCGCGGCGAACCCAACCGGGCAGCGTTCGTTCCATCAGGTGAGCAGGAGGAATGCGAGGCCAAGGAAGACGAAGAAACCGACCATGTCGGTGATGGCGGTGATGAACACGCCGGCCGCCGGAGCCGGATCGACGCCAACGCGGGCCAGCGTCACGGGTATCAGGGCACCCGAGAACCCGGCCATCATGAGATTGGCGACCATCGCCACGGCCATCACCCCCGCAAGCTCCCAGTTCTCGTAACGGACCCACGTGATCGCGCCCATCAGCACGGCGCAGAGGACACCGTTGATGATCGCCACCAGCACCTCCTTGCGTACGCTGCGGAACGCGTTGGTCGGCGCCAGGTCGCGGGTCGCCAGGGCGCGGACCGCCACGGTCATCGCCTGAGTTCCGGCATTGCCGCCGATCGCCGCAACGATGGGCATCAAGGCCGCCAACGCCACTAATTCGGCGATGGTTTCGTGGAACAAGCTGATGACGAAGGACGCGGACAGCGCGGTTCCCAGGTTGCAGAACAGCCACAGGAATCGTTTGCGCGAGGTCCTGAAGACGGAATCGTGAAAATCCGTCTCGCCGACGCCGCCCAGGTGAAGGATGTCTTCCTCCGCCTCTTCGGCGATGACCTCGGCGACATCGTCATGGGTGATCACCCCGATCAGCCGACCGGCTCTGTCCACCACCGGCGCGGAGGCGAGACCATACTGGCTGAACAGGTAAGCGACCTCTTCCTGGTCCATGTCGCTCGGCACGAGGCGAAGTTCCCGGTCCATGAGGTCCCGCACCATGACCGAACGCTGATTTCGCACCAGTCTGCTCAAGCGGATCGTCCCCACCGGCCGGTGCTGCGGATCGATGATGAAGACGTCGTAGAACTCGTCGGGAAGATCGTCGCTGGCCCGCAGATAGTCGATGATGTGCCCGACCGACCAGTAGGCCGGAACCGCCACCAGCTCCCGCTGCATCAGGCGGCCGGCGCTGTCCTCCTCGAACGTGAGGCCTTCCCTGAGGGCGGCGCGATCCGGTGCCGGGATCGCATCGAGCAGTTCCTGCTGTTCGGCCGGATCCAACCCCTCGATGACGTAGACCGCGTCGTCGGTGTCCAGGTGATCGACCGCGCGGACCAGTTCCTCGCGGGTCAGCCGCGGCACCAGGGCGTCGCGCACCGTCTCGACAAGGTGCGCGAGCACGTCGGGGTCCAGATCGGGGCGCCAAAGGTCGAACAGAGCGGCGCGCTGGTCGGCGCCGACGACCTCGAGCAGGTCCGCCTTGTCGGCCGCATGCAGCGGCGATGTGAGCTCGGTCAGTCGCGCCGCGTCGCTCTGGTCGATCGCATCGACGATGGCCCGCACCTGCTCTTGCTGCAGGCCGCCCGACTCGCCGTCGCGATGGCGCGGCCGGGCTGCGCTGTCCGGCGTCCGCCCCTCCTCGGTCATGGCGAACCATGCCGCGGCAAGCCCTTCGACTGAGCATCCACCACGGCGAACGCGCTCATGTTGACGATGCCCCGCACGGTCACCGAGTACTTGACGATATGGGCGGGCGCCGCGACCCCCATCAGCATCGGACCCACCGACAGGCCGCTCGCGAGCTGCTTCACCAAGTTGAAGGCGATGTGCCCCGCATCCACGTTGGGCACGATCAGTAGATTCGCGGACCCGATCAGCGTTGAACCCGGCAGCGTCTCGTCGCGGATGTCCTGGGCGAGTGCCGCATCGCCATGCATCTCGCCATCGACCTGGAGGTCCGGGGCCCGGGATCGGATGATCCGGACCGCTTCATGCATCTTGCGCGCCGATGCCGAATCCGAACTGCCGAAGTTGGAATGGGACAGAAGGGCGACCCGTGGCTCGACACCGAACCGCTTGACGACCTCGGCCGCCCGCAACGTCAGGGCGGCGACCGCCTCGGCGCTGGGATCGTACGCGATGTTGGTATCGGCGATGAAGTAGGTCCCGCGATCCAACAGCAGCATCTGCATGGTCGAGGGCTCGGCCACGCCCGCGCCGAGGTCGAGAACATCGACGATGTGGGCGAGATGCTCGCCGAACGCCCCGACGGGACCGGCGATCATCGCGTCCGCCTCGCCCCGCTTCACCATCAGGGCGGCGATGACGGTCGGCTCGGTCCGCACCACGGCGCGGGCCTTCGCGGGAGAGACGCCCTGCCGCCCCATGATCCGGTGATAGAGCGTCCAGTACTCCCGATAGCGCGGGTCGTCTTCCGGGTCGCACAACTCGAACCCGGCACCCGGCCGTATCCGCAGCCCGTAGCGCGCGAGTCTCGCCTCCACCACGCGGCGGCGGCCGATCACGATGGGGAGGGCGAAACCCTCGTCCACGACGGTCTGCACCGCTTGCAGGACAGGTCCATTCTCACCGTCGGCATAGACGATCCGCTTTGGGTCGCTTTTCGCGCGCGCGAAGATGTTGCGCATGACATGCCCGGTGCGGAACACCAAGCGCGACATCTCCTCGCGGTAGGCATCAAGGTCCTTGATCGGGCGGGTCGCCACTCCGCTCCGCATCGCCGCCTCCGCCACCGCCGGCGGCAGGTGCACGAGCAAACGCGGGTCGAAGGGTTTGGGCAGGATGTAGTCGGGTCCGAACGACATCTCCTGGTCGCCGTAGGCAGCCGCCACCACGTCCGATGCCTCGGCCATGGCGAGATCGGCGATCGCCCGGACGCAGGCCAGCTTCATGGCGGTATTGATCTCCGTCGCGCCCACGTCGAGCGCGCCCCGGAAGATGAAGGGAAAACACAGGACGTTGTTGACCTGGTTGGGAAAATCCGAGCGGACGGTGGCCACCACCGCGTCAGGGCGCGCCGCCTTGGCGACGTCCGGCATGATCTCCGGCGTCGGGTTGGCCAGCGCCAGGATCAGCGGCTTCGCGGCCATGGTCTTGACCATGTCCGCCGTAAGCACGTTCGGCGCGGAGAGGCCGAGGAACACGTCCGCGCCCTTGATCGCGTCGCCCAACGAACGCGCGGTGGTGGCGATCGCGTACTCCCCCTTGTACGGGTCCATCTGCTCGGTTCGGCCCGTATAGACCACGCCGACGATGTCACAGACCGTCACGTTCTCGCGCTTCAGTCCGAGTTCCAGGAGAAGGCCGAGACAGGCGAGCGCGGCGGCTCCGGCGCCCGAGGTCACCAGCTTCACGTCGGCGATGCTCTTGCCCACGACCCGCAGCCCGTTAAGGACCGCCGCGCCGACGCAGATGGCGGTTCCATGCTGGTCGTCGTGAAAGACCGGGATTCGCATCCTGGCCCGCAGCTTCCGTTCGATCTCGAAGCATTCCGGCGCCTTGATGTCCTCGAGATTGATGGCCCCGAACGTCGGCTCCAGAGCGGCGACGATATCGACCAGCTTGTCCGGGTCCCGCTCGTCGATCTCGATGTCGAACACGTCGATGTTGGCGAACTTCTTGAAGAGGACGGCCTTCCCCTCCATCACCGGTTTGGCGGCGAGCGCCCCGATCGCTCCAAGGCCGAGAACGGCGGTACCGTTGCTGATCACCCCGACCAAATTGGCGCGGGCGGTGACCTCGTAGACCGCCGCAGGGTCGGCGACGATCACCTCGCAGGCGGCCGCCACACCGGGCGAGTAGGCGAGCGCCAAATCCCGCTGGTTGGCGAGCGGCTTGGTCGCGTGGATCCCGAGCTTGCCCGGTTTCGGCAGACGGTGATACTCGAGCGCCGCCGCGCGGAAATCGTCGGCCATCGGAGGGCTCCAGGTAGCGGGATCGGGCTGGAGTATAGTCGTCGGAGGACCGCGTTCCACCGTGGAACGCGATAGGTTGATACCGACACGATAAAATGACGGACTGGTGCGGTCGAGAAGACTCGAACTTCCACTCCCTTTCGGGAACAGCGACCTCAACGCTGCGCGTCTACCACTTCCGCCACGACCGCGCGCACCAGCCCATCCTATCCTCCGATAACAAATCCACCCCGGACCCGCAAGATGACAGCCCAGCCCAACGACATTTTTGTTCCGGCCCCGGTGGAATGGCGGGTCGCGACCGGGCTGGTTTCCTACCCGGAGGCGTTGGCGGCGATGGAGGCGCGGGCCACCGCGATCCGTGCCGGCACGGAACGGGAACTCGTGTGGCTGCTGGAGCACCCGCCCGTCTACACCGCCGGGACCAGCGCCGATCCGGCCGAGCTGCTCGATCCGGGACCGATCCCCGTTCACGCTGCCGGCCGCGGCGGGCGCTACACCTACCATGGGCCGGGGCAGCGGATCGGATACGTGATGCTCGATCTGGCCGCCCGGGGTGGCGATTTGCGGCGCTACGTCCACGACCTGGAGGCGTGGCTGATCGCCACCCTGGCTTACTTCGGGGTCGAGGGCTTCCGGCGGGAAGGGCGGATCGGCATCTGGGTCGCCAAGGGCGGGTCCGAGGCCAAGATCGCGGCGTTGGGGGTCCGCGTGCGCCGCTGGGTCAGCTTCCACGGGGTATCGCTGAACGTAGCCCCCGACCTTGCTCATTTTCGCGGCATCGTGCCCTGCGGTATCCGCGACTTCGGCGTCACGTCCCTCGCCGATCTCGGCATCGCGGTGCCCATGCCGGACGTCGACGCCGCCCTCCGGGTGGCGTTCGATAGCGTCCTCGGCGTCAGGAAACCTGCCGAAACCCTGGCGGCACTTCGGCATCCTCCGGCACCACCGTCACGTCGCTGACCCTGGCTAGCGGCGGGCCCCGCCGGCACAGGACGATCATGCGATCGACCCGATCCTTCGGCCCGGCGAGCAGGGCCTCGACCGCGCCGCCAGACAGGTTGCGAACCCAGCCGTCGATACCCTGGTCGCGGGCCTGTTCAACGGTCCACGCCCGAAACCACACGCCCTGAACGCGGCCTTCGATGCGCAGGCGGACGGCAACCCGATCGGTCACGGCGTATCGTCGAATTCCAGGATCACCTGATCGACCGCGAGGCTCGCGCCCACGGGAACACGCACCTTGGCGATCCGCCCGTCCCGTTCGGCGCGAAGCACGTTCTCCATCTTCATGGCATCGATCACCGCAAGCGGCTGGCCGACCTTGACGACATCCCCATCGGCCACGTGGAGGGCCACGACCAACCCGGGCATCGGCGACAGCAGGAAACGGGATGTGTCGGCCACCGCCTTCGGTGGCATCCGCGCCAGCAACTCCGCCGCCCGCCTACTGAGGACCTTCGCGCGAATGACGGCCCCGCCATGAACGATCCGCCAGGTGCCGTCGCTCCGTTCCGCCTGAACGACGACCGGCTGGCCGTCGTAGGTCCCGCGAAAGACCGTCTGCCCCGCTGTCCATGGGCCGTCCAGGACCACGTCGCGACCCTTCGACCACACGCGAGCGCGGTCGCCGTCCAGCTCCACGTCGACGTCTGCCGATCGGCCTTCGTACCTGACCACCCAGGACCCAAAGGCCTCGCCACGTCCCGACTCGCGCCGGGCAAGCCTTGCCTGGACCATCGCGCCGACGGCCAGCAGCACGTCTTCGATGGCCCCGGACGGCTGATTGCCTTGGAACGTCCGGCCGAACTCCTGCTCGATGAACAGCGTATCAAGATCGCCCGCGGCGAACCGCGGGTGGCGCAAGACCGCGCCAAGGAACGGCAAATTGTGGCTGAGGCCGCGGATGACGAACCCGTCAATCGCCTCGGCGAGCCGGCCGATCGCCTCCGCCCGCGTGGCACCGTGGGCGCAGAGTTTCCCGATCATCGGGTCGTAGAACGACGAGATCTCGGCTCCTTCGTAGACCCCGTCGTCGATGCGGATGCCCTCGCCGACCGGCGGCCGATAGCGCACGAGGCGGCCGGTCGATGGCAAGAATCCGCGTTCGGGATCCTCCGCGTAGACACGGGCCTCGACGGCCCAGCCCTTGGCCTTGATCTGCGCCTGCTTGAACGGCAGGGGCTCGCCGGCCGCGATGCGGATCATCAGTTCGACCAGATCGAGGCCCATGATCAGCTCGGTTACAGGATGCTCGACTTGAAGCCGGGTGTTCATCTCCAGGAAGTAGAAGTTCCGCTCGCCGTCGACGATGAACTCGACGGTGCCGGCCGAGCGATAGCCGACGGCGCGGGCCAGGGTGACCGCCTGGGCGCCCATGGCGGCCCGCGTCTTCGCATCGAGAAACGGACTCGGCGCTTCCTCGATCACCTTCTGGTGGCGGCGCTGGATGGAACACTCGCGCTCCCCCAGATGAACCGTGTTGCCGTGAGCGTCCGCCAGAACTTGAATCTCGATGTGACGCGGCTTGTCCACGAACCGCTCGAGGAACAGACGGTCGTCCCCGAAGCTGTTGCGGGCCTCGTTGGCGGCGCCGCGAAATCCGTCGCGGCATTCGTCGTCGTCGCGGGCGATGCGCATGCCCTTGCCGCCACCGCCCGCCGAGGCTTTGATCATCACCGGATAGCCGATCGATCGGGCGATGGCGACCGCCTCGTCGCCGTCCTTGACGATGCCGATGTGCCCGGGGATCACGTTGATCCCGGCGGCCTTGGCGAGCTTCTTGCTCTCGACCTTGTCGCCCATTGCCGCCACGGCCGCCGTAGGCGGGCCGATGAACACGACCCCCGCATCGTCCAGGGCTTTGGCGAAGGTGGCGTTCTCCGACAGAAACCCGAACCCGGGATGGACGGCCTCGGCCCCGGTTGCCTTGACCGCGGCTACCACGGCGGCGATGTCCAGATAGCTCCGGGACGGCGGGGAGGGTCCAATGGCAACGGCCTCGTCCGCTTCGAGCACGTGCTTGCCTTCCGCATCCGCCTCGGAAAAGACCGCAACGGTCTTGATTCCCATGGCCCGCGCGGTGCGCATGATCCGGCAGGCGATCTCGCCGCGGTTCGCGACCAGTATCTTCTTGAACATGGAGGCTCGCCTACTCCGGTATCGGGCGTGAATCGCCTTTACGTCGGTCATTACGGCCTTTCGACAGGCGCCTCAAGGCCTCGAAGTCGCCCGTCATCAGCGCCTCCTTCTTCGCGCGCGACCATCCCTTGACCTGCCGCTCTGCCGCGATGGCATCGGTTATGCGGTCGAAGTATTATTGATAGATCAAAGCCACGGGCCGCCGCGCGGACGTATACCCCCCAAACACCCCTGCGTTATGCTCGGACACGCGCCGTTCAAGCGGCGCGTGCTTCCCACATAGTAACTGCTATCGTTGCAGCGAAGTATGTAGATGAACGCACCTAATCCTCAGTCCCCAGCAGAACCCTCACCCTGAGCTTGTCGAAGGGTGAGGGTGCTCGGCGGTTCCGTGCGTGGACTCTCGTCCTTCGACAAGCTCAGGATGAGGGTGCCTGACAATGCGCCCCGGACCGTCGCGCGACCTAAAGCGGAATGTTGTCGTGCTTCTTCCATGGGTTCTCGAGCTTCTTCGAGCGCAGCATGGCAAAGCTGCGGGCCACGCGCCGGCGGGTCGAGCTCGGCATGATGACGTCGTCGATGAATCCGCGATGACCGGCGACGAAGGGATTGGCGAACTTGCGGCGATACTCCTCGGTGCGGGCCTCAATCTTGGCGGGGTCGTCCATCTCGGCGCGGAAGATGATCTCGACGGCGCCCTTCGGCCCCATCACCGCGATTTCCGCCGACGGCCAGGCGTAGTTCACATCGCCCCGCAGGTGTTTCGAGCTCATCACGTCATAGGCCCCGCCGTAGGCCTTTCGGGTGATGACCGTGACCTTCGGCACCGTGGCCTCGGCGAAGGCAAACAGCAGCTTCGCCCCGTGCTTGATGATCCCGCCGTATTCCTGGGCTGTCCCCGGCAGGAACCCCGGCACGTCGACGAACGTCAGGATCGGAATGTTGAAGCAATCGCAGAACCGAACGAACCGGGCCGCCTTGCGGCTGGCGTCGATGTCAAGGCAGCCGGCAAGGACCATCGGCTGGTTGGCCACCACGCCGACCGTGGACCCCTGGAACCGACCGAGGCCGATGATGATGTTCCGGGCGTAGTCCCGCTGCAGCTCGAAGAAGTCGGCTTCGTCCACCACCTTCAGGATCAGCTCACGCATGTCGTAGGGCTTGTTGGGGCTCGCCGGCACCAGGTTGTCGAGCGACGGCTCCTCGCGATCGAGGGGATCGTCGGTGGGCCGTACCGGCGGCGGTTCCCGATTGTTCATGGGGAGGAAATCGAAGAACCGGCGCGCCTCCTCCATGGCCTCGACATCGTTGTCGAAGGCAAGGTCCGCGACTCCCGATCGAGCCGTATGGGTGGTGGCGCCTCCCAGGTCCTCCTGGGTCACCTGCTCGTGGGTGACGGTCTTCACCACGTCGGGTCCCGTCACGAACATGTAGGAGCTGTCCTTCACCATGAAGATGAAGTCGGTCATCGCCGGCGAATAAACGGCCCCGCCGGCACAGGGACCCATCACCAAGGAGATCTGGGGGACGACCCCCGAGGCGAGGACGTTGCGCTGGAAGACCTCGGCGTAACCCGCCAGGCTGGCGACACCTTCCTGGATACGCGCGCCGCCGGAATCGTTCAGGCCGATCACCGGGGCGCCAACCTTCATGGCCTGATCCATGATCTTGCAGATCTTCTCGGCATGCGGCTCGCTCAAGCTGCCGCCAAAGACCGTGAAATCCTGGCTGAAGACGAAGACGGTGCGCCCGTTGATGGTGCCCCAACCCGTCACCACCCCATCCCCGGGGATGGCCTGCGCCGCCATGCCAAAGTCGTTGCAACGATGCTCGACGAACATGTCGTATTCCTCGAACGTGCCTGGATCGAGCAACAGTTCGAGCCGCTCCCGCGCCGAAAGCTTGCCCTTCTTGTGTTGGGCCTCGATCCGCCGCTGGCCGCCGCCCAGCCGCGCCGCCGCACGCTTCTCTTCAAGCTGCCTGATGACGTCCTTCATGGCCGCCTCCCCCTGCTGGCGATGAGATAGCATTACCCCAGGCCAGCCGCCACAGGGACCATGCTCGACCTGCTCGACATCGCCGTCAAACACTGGTCCCTCACGGTGGACGACCGACCACGGATCGGCCCAACCGGGCTGGTATGCCCGGTCCGCTGGCGGGGGCATCCGACCTTCCTGAAGATACCGATCGGCGAAGAAATTCACGGTGCCGACCTGTTGCAGGTCTGGGCTGGCCGGCGCTCGGTACGAATCCTCGACCGGTTGGGATCGATGCCCTGCTCGAACGGCTCGATCCGGGCACGTCGCTCCTGGAGGCGCGCGGTCGCATGGGTGATCTTGACGCCCTGGCTCTCATTGCCGAGGCGGCGACCGACCTCTTCGACGCGCATGCGTTCCCGCCCGAAGTGCCGGACGCGGCCGCGTGGGGCGAGGCGCTGCTCGACGGCGAACGGCCACAAGCCTGCGATCCGGACCTGTGGTTGGCGGCCAGGGACCGCTATGCCGAACTCGCCGCGCGGCAAGGCCCAACCGCGCTCCTCCATGGCGACCTGCACCATGACAATCTGCTGCTGGATCGGGACCGCGGTTGGATTGCCATCGATCCCAAGGGCGTCGTCGCCGAGGCTGCATTCGAGCTCGGCTGCGCCCTGCGCAATCCCGTCGACTCCCCGGCGTTTGTCACCCATCCCGACGTCATGGCTGCCCGCATCGGCCTGCTGGGGACCCGCTATGGCCATGATCGGCGACGGCTCGTGGGCTGGGCGTATACCCAGGCCGTGCTTGCCGCGGCCTGGTCGGTCGCGGATCGGCGCGACCCGTTACCCTTCCTTGCCGTCGCGAGGGCGTACCGCGGGCTCGAGCAAGGCTAGGTACCGCGCCGCGCTCGCCATCGCCCCATGGCGTTCGGCCCTGCGGGCCGACGCTTCGGCATCCGCGCCCCAGCGCTCGATCTCGTAGGTCTCCTCGACCTGGCTCGCGGCGAAGGCGGCATCGGCGTCGAGTCGCCCTGCGGCAACCGCAAGACCAATCACCAGGGACCCCGTGGCGCTGACGACCCCGGCCAGCCCCGCGAGCCGCCAATCATCCGCGGTCTCCACGGCCCGCCGCAGGGCGGCGAGGGCACGGGCGGGCTGGTTGATCGGCACGACGCCCCGGGTCATGGCCAGACGCGCGTCGTAGCGGTCGCCGGCCCAATCCAGCAGCGGCTGCCACAGCCTCGCCTGGCGAGCCGCCAGATCCGGCGGGGTCTCGGCCCAGTAGCAGACCAGATCCGTCTCGCCATACCCGGCAATGTCGGCCGCCACCTCGGCGCGGTGGCTCCCGACCACGTCGATCGCGGTGGCGGCGATGCGCATGATCGGCATCGTCTGCGGCCGAATCGTCTCGGCCTGGGCCTCCCACTCGTTGGCGATCGCTCGCGCCAGCGCCGGCGACGGGACGACGAGCGTTCGGCGCATCGGCGTCTTGACCGGCCGATGGTCCAGCTTCACCGCGAAGCCACCCGCCCGCTCCTCGACCGCGACCATTCGGTAAAATCGCTTCACGCGCCGCCCCCCGGGGCCATCCCGGCAACCGCCATGGTTTCACAGCCTCATGGCCGATGCTATGGTGCGCGCCCCGCTGCGGTGAGGAGGGAACCCATGGCCAAGATCAAGGTGAAGAATCCGGTCGTCGAGCTCGATGGCGACGAGATGACACGGATCATCTGGGATTTCATCAAGAAGCATCTGATCCTGCCCTTCCTCGACGTCGAGCTTCTCTACTACGATCTGGGCATCGAGAACCGCGACAAGACCGGCGACAAGGTGACCGTCGAGGCCGCCAACGCCATCCTCGAGCATGGGGTCGGGGTGAAGTGCGCCACCATCACCCCCGACGAGGCGCGGGTGAAGGAATTCAACCTCAAGCAGATGTGGAAATCGCCGAACGGTACGATCCGCAACATCCTGGACGGCACGGTTTTCCGCGAACCCATCATCTGCAAGAACGTTCCCCGCCTGGTTCCCGGTTGGAACCGGCCGATCGTCATCGGCCGCCACGCGTTCGGCGACCAGTACCGGGCCACCGACTTCCTGGTGCCCGGCAAGGGCAAGCTCACGATCCGGTTCGAGCCCGAAGGCGGGGGCGCCCCCATCGAGCACGAGGTGTTCAGCTTTCCCAGTAGCGGCGTCGCCATGGCGATGTACAACCTGGACGAATCGATCCGTGGCTTCGCCCGCGCCTCCCTGAACTACGGCCTGATGAAGGGCTGGCCCGTCTATTTCTCGTCCAAGAACACGATCCTCAAGAAGTACGACGGCCGCTTCAAGGACATCTTCCAGGAGGTGTTCGACGCGGAGTTCAAGGATAAGTTCCAGGCGGCGAAGATCACCTACGAGCACCGGCTGATCGACGATATGGTCGCGTCGGCCCTGAAGTGGTCGGGTGGCTTCGTCTGGGCGTGCAAGAACTACGACGGCGACGTGCAGTCCGACACGGTCGCGCAAGGGTTCGGCTCGCTCGGCCTGATGGCATCGATGTTGATCACGCCGGACGGCCGGACCGTGGAGGCCGAGGCGGCGCACGGCACCGTCACCCGGCACTATCGCGACCATCAGAAGGGCAAGGAGACGTCGACCAACCCGATCGCCTCGATCTTCGCCTGGACCCGGGCCCTCGACCACCGGGCCAAGCTTGACGGCAACGAGGAGCTCAAGCGGTTCGCCGGGACGCTCGAGAAAGTCTGCATCGCCTGCGTCGAGTCCGGCTTCATGACCAAGGACCTCGCTCTCCTGATCGGCCCCGAGCAGGCGTGGATGACCACGAGCCAGTTCCTCGCCAAGATCGAGGAACAGACCCGGTCCGCCATGGCCTGACGCCGCATGAAGCCCCAGGACGTCATCGACGGCGGCAAGCCGTTCGATTGGGGCCGGACCAGCGACGATTACGCGACCTACCGGCCGGGTCCGCCGGATAGCCTGTTTCGGCGGCTGGCCGAGCTCGGCGTGGGTCGGCCAGGTCAGCGCATTTTGGACCTCGCCACCGGAACCGGCGTGATGCCCCGCGGTTTGGCTCGGCAGGGCGCCACTGTAGTCGGCATCGACATCGCCAGCAACCAGATCGCCGCGGCACGGCGGCAGACCGGGGCGGCGGCATGCTGGGCTATGCGGTCGCTCGCGCCGAGGCCATGCCCTTCGCCGCCAGCTCGTTCGACGCGGTCACGGCGAACCAGTGCTGGCTGTATTTCGACGCCGCGCGGACCGTCGCGGAGGCCCGCCGGGTCGTCGGACCCGGCGGCCTGCTGTCGACCAGCCACTTTTCCTGGTTGCCCGACGCCGACCCCGTGGCTCGCGCCACCGAGGCTCTGGTGCTGCGCTACAGCCCCGGCTGGACCGGCGCACGCTGGGATGGTGCCGTGACCCTGCATCCACCCTGGGCCGGCCCGGAGCTGTCCTACATCGGCGGATTCGTCTACGACGAGGCGATCCCCTTCACCCCCGAATCCTGGCGCGGCCGCATCCGCGCCTGCCGGGGCGTCGGCGCCAGCCTGAGCGAGGCCGAGGTCGCGGTGTTCGACCACGACCACGCCGACCTGCTCACGGCCATGGTCGGCGATCACTTCACCGTGCTGCATCGGATCGACGCTCGGGTGCTGCGCTTCACGTCGTGAGCCGGCGCAGTCCGGCGATGAGCGTGGCCTCGGTCGAGACGCTGCTGACCGCACATCCACGGTGCTCCAACGCTTGGCGATAAGGCTCGATCAGCGGCGCGTCCGCCACCAGCCGGACCTGGGTGGTTCCAGGGTGAAGCTCCAAGGCCGCCCGCACTTCCGCCCCGACCAACAGGCCGGAAAGGTACGGCCGCGCCGCCCTGCCCGAGAGTGTACCGCCCAGCACCCGCGCCCGCATGCCGAACAATCCGTGCAGCAATCCGCTGGGTGCCTCGGCCGCCGCTAGACCCGTGGCAAACCCCCGCGGATCCTCGTCATCTTCCGCCAACCTGGCGACGAAGGCGTGCGACCTCACGAGCCCGTACAGCTCGCCGGTCACGAAGGTCGCGAACCCCTGGATCGCCCCGTCCCGCATCGCCACCCACTTGGCGTGCGTGCCAGGCATGCAGACGACACCGTCCCCAACCCCGGCGCCGAGCGCCAGGGTTTCCTCGCCCCGCATCACGTCCACGGCCCCGTTCACGCCGCGCTGGATGACCCCTGGAACGATGCGAACGCCTTCGGCGATCGTGGCGATCCCCGCCGCGATCGAAGCGGCGTTGCAGGGGGCGGTGACATAGGGCACCTCGCGCCAGCCGTTACGGCTGCCGATCATGCCGGCCATCAGCACGGGAATCCGGGGTGCGGCGGTGCGCCAGACGCCGCAATGCCGCGCCAGCACGGCGGCGAAGTCCGCCGCCTCGAGTCCCGCAACGCCGTCATCGGTGGCGACCTGCGCGAGCATCTTGTCGCCGCCCAGAAGATAGGCGCGAAATCGGCTCGTACCCCAGTCGACGGCGATCAGGTCGGCCGTCACGCTGACCCTAGCCCCAACGTGTCGTGGGGCCGAGCGCCTGGCTCCGGAACGCACCGGGGCCATCGCGATCATCGGTCTGGCGATCGATGATGAACCCACCGGCGCGGTCGCGATGCACGGTCCCCTCCCCTACTGACCCGCGGCCTTGGCCAGCGCGTGCTCGATGGCGGCCAACGCATGCCCGGCGCGGCCCACGTCGGGTCCGCCTGCCTGGGCCATGTCCGGTCGGCCGCCGCCGCCCTTGCCGCCAAGCTCGGCCGCGCCCGCCCTGACCAGCGCGACCGCGTCGCAACGCCCGATGAGGTCGTCGGTCACGCCGACGATGAGCGCCGCCTTGTCGTCCGCCACCGAGACAATCGCCACGACCCCCGACCCGAGCTTCTGCTTCCACGCATCGACCAGGCCCTTCAGGTCCTTCGCGGGCACGCCGCTGAGCTGCTGGGCCGCGAGTCTGATACCGGCGACCTCTCGCACGTCCTCATCGGCCGACGCGGAGCCGCCGCCGCCCAGCGCGAGCTTGCGCCGCACGTCGGTCAGCTCGCGCTCCAGGGTCCGGCGCTCGTCCAGGAGTTGGGCGATCCGTGCCGTCACGTCGGCTCCCCGGACCTTGAGCAGGGCCGCCGCCCCGGCGAGCGCCGCTTCTTGCTCGACGAAATAGGTGCGGGCCCCATCGGCCGTCACGGCCTCGACCCGCCGCACACCGGCGGCTACCGCACCCTCGCCGACGATGTGAAGCAGCCCGATGTCGCCGGTTCGTCCGACATGGGTACCGCCGCACAGTTCGACGGAGTAGGCACGGGTCGCGCCGGTACCCATGGCGACGACCCGCACCTCGTCGCCATACTTCTCGCCGAACAGCGCGAGCGCCCCGGCCTTGATCGCCTCCTCGGGCGCCATCAGCCTGGTGGCGACCTCGGCGTTCGCCAGGATTTGCCGGTTCACGTCGTCCTCGACCGCCCGCAGCTCGTCATCGGTCACCGGCTTCGGATGGCTGAAGTCGAACCGCAGCCGGTCGGGCGCCACGAGCGAGCCCTTCTGCACCACGTGGGGTCCAAGTCGTGCGCGCAGGGCTTCATGCAGGAGATGGGTCGCCGAGTGGTTGACGCGGAGCCGGCGACGCCGTTCCCCATCGATCGCGAGTCGTACGTCGTCGTTGACCCGAATCCGCCCCCCGTCGACCCGGCCGAGATGCACGTGCAGGCTGCCCAGCTTCTTCTGGGTGTTGGTGATCGTGATCCGCGTGCCATCGGCGAGCGTGATCGCGCCGACGTCCCCCATCTGCCCGCCGGATTCGGCGTAGAACGGCGTCTGGTTGACGACGATCGCCACCTCGGCATCGGCATCGGCACCGGCCTCGAGCACTTCCGTACCACCCTTGACTAGAGCCGCCACCTTGGCTTCGGCATGTTCGACCTCGTATCCGAGAAACTCGGTCGCACCGACGCGATCGCGAAGGTCGAACCACAGGGTCTCGGTTGCCTGATCGCCCGAGCCCGACCAGTTGGCGCGGGCGGCGGCGCGCTGCCGGTCCATGGCGCGTTTGAAGCCGGCATGCTCGACCTTGCGGCCCTGGAAACGCAGGGCATCCTCGGTCAGGTCGAGCGGGAAGCCGAACGTATCGTACAGCTTGAACGCGACCTCGCCGGGCAGATCCCCGCCCGCCGGCAAAGCGGCCACGGCCTCATCCAAATGACGAATTCCGCGTTCCAGGGTTTCGCGGAACCGCGTCTCCTCCAGCTTCAAGGTTTCGACGATCAGCGGCTGAGCTCGGATGAGCTCGGGGTATGCCGCACCCATCTCGCCGACGAGCGCGGGCACTAGCCGCCACATCAGCGGTTCCCGGCACCCCATGACGTGGGCGTGCCGCATGGCGCGTCGCATGATGCGGCGCAGCACGTAGCCGCGGCCCTCGCTGCTCGGCGACACCCCATCGGCGATCAGGAAGCTCGACGCCCGCAGGTGATCGGCGACGACCCGGTGCGAGACGCGGTGCGGACCGCTTGCCGCCACCCCCGAAGCCTGCTCCGACGCCGCGATCAGGGACTTGAGCAGATCGGTGTCGTAGTTGTCATGCTCGCCCTGCATGACCGCCGCGATCCGTTCGAGCCCCATGCCGGTGTCGATCGAGGGTTTCGGCAGGTCGATCCGCTTCTCGGGCGTCACCTGCTCGAACTGCATGAAGACCAGGTTCCAGATCTCGATGAAACGATCGCCATCGGCGTCGGCGCTGCCGGGAGGTCCGCCGGGAATCGCCGAACCGTGATCGTAGAATATCTCCGAACACGGGCCGGACGGCCCGGTATCGCCCATCGCCCAGAAGTTATCCTTGGTCGCGATGCGGATGATCCGCTTGTCGGGCAGGCCGGCGATCTTGCGCCACAGCGCATGCGCCTCGTCGTCCTCGTGGTAGACGGTCACCAGCAAGCGATCCTTGGCTAGGCCGTACTCGAGAGTCACCAGGTTCCAGGCCAGCTCGATCGCCACGTCCTTGAAGTAGTCGCCGAACGAGAAGTTGCCGAGCATCTCGAAGAACGTGTGGTGCCGGGCGGTGTAGCCGACGTTGTCCAGGTCATTGTGCTTGCCTCCCGCGCGCACGCACTTCTGCGCCGTCGCGGCCCTCTTGTAGGGGCGCCCCTCGATGCCGGTGAAGACGTTCTTGAACTGCACCATGCCGGCGTTGGTGAACAGCAACGTCGGATCGTTGTGCGGCACCAACGGCCCCGACGCCACGACATCATGCCCATGGCGCCGGAAGTACTCCAAGAACGCGGTGCGGATATCGTTCGCGGTCTGCATCGGGGTCTCCGGGCAGGGCGTGGAAGCTTACGCACACCCCGCCAAGTGGCCGCTTTTAACGGGTGGGCTACCATGTGTCACGCCGAACCGTGGTTTGCCATGTCCCCGATCAGGCCACTTTTCTGCGCTAAAAAATTTTGTTCTGAACCTGCTGCCAGGCTCCGGACCCGTGATCGAGAGGAATATGATTGGCGATCTCCGCGACCGTGCGTTCGATGAGCGTTTTCGAAGGAAGTGACCAAATGTGAAACACGCAAGCGTCCTGAACCGCGCCGGGTTTATCGGAGGCTCCATCTCTTGAGAGACTGGAGCGATGATGATCAAGACAGCGAACAGGTTTTCACCGGAGATCCGGTCCCGCGCGGTGGGGCTGGTCCTCGATCACGAACATGAGCATTCTTCGCACTGGGCGGCGACTGTATCGATTGCGGGCAAGATCGGCTGCACGGGACAGACGCTGCACGGATGGCTGGACAAGGCCGAGCGTGACAGCGGCCGCAAGCCTGGC
>SHVY01000039.1 GCA_009694045.1 Alphaproteobacteria bacterium
TGCTCGACCGCCTCACCCACCACGTCCATATCCTGGAGATGAACGGCGACAGCTATCGGCTCAAGCAGAGCAAGCGCCGACAGCGTGGTGCCAAAGCCGCAAAACCTGCCCAACCAACCCACCCGAGCCATGACCCAGAACGCAGGCAGCCCCCCCCGCGGGGCGCCTCCATGCCATCAGACGTGACGCACTTTATACTCCGGCGTTGACACCACGTCCGCCGCGAAGATCGCCGCGAGCCTACGCTCTTGCCGCGCCACGTTAAGTCCTCCCGCAATGGCGGGATTCTAGACGAGTGTCGTTTCGAAGCGAGTCCGCTGTAGGCTTGACTCGCACGTTCGACCCACCTGCCCGTTTCGGCCGTTGTCGGGGGTCAAGCAGACATCACCGCGCCGATGTCCGTGCGCGGCGCTCAGTGGACCGGCGCCGTCGAGGGCGGCAGCGACCGGCCCCGTATCGCGTCGGCAAGCTTCTCCGCGATCATGGTGACGGGCGCATTCAGGTTCCCCGTCACGTTGTTCGGCATGATCGAGGCATCGATCACCCGCAGCGCCTCCAGGCCATGCACGCGCCCGGCGCCGTCGGTGACGGATGATTCGTCGGTGCCCATGCGGCATGACGAGCAGGGGTGGTACTCAGTCGAGCCGATCGAGCGGATCCAGGCGAGGATCTCCTCGTCGGTCTTCGCCTCCGGGCCGGGCGTCAGCTCCTTGCCACGCAGCTCGTCCCAGGCGCGCTGCCGCACCATCTCGCGCGTGCGGCGGACGCCATCGATCATCTGCCGCCGGTCGCTCTCCGTCTCGAGATAGTTGAAGCGGATCGCGGGATACTCGGTCGGATTGGTGGACTTGAGCTTGACCCAGCCGCGGCTGGCCGGCCGCATGTTGCCCATCGAGAACATGAACCCGTCGGCAAAATTGCTCTCCGAGGCGCCGAGATAGGCACAGAGCGGATAGAACTCGTGCTGCAGGTCGGCATAATCGACCCTGTCCGAACTACGGAAGAAACAACCCGTCTCGCAGAAATTCGAGGCGCCGAGACCGTCGCGCAGCAGCAACCATCGCAGGCCGACGCGCCAGCGCCTGACACGGCTGTTGACCTGTCGCGCGACCGAGACCGGTTTGTCGGTGCTGTATTGGATCGGAACGATCAGATGATCCTCCATGTGGCGGCCGACGGCCGGCACATGCGCGACCAGCTTCACGTCGTGCTCGGCCAGATGCTGCGCATCGCCGACGCCGGAGAGCAGCAGCACATGCGGCGAGGCGATCGCGCCGCCGCACAGGATCACCTCACGCTCCGCCTCGCCGCGCTGGGTCGCACCGTGGCGGCCATACTCGATGCCGACCGCGCGCCTGCCGTCGAACACGATCCGGTGCACCTGCGCGCCCGTGACCAGCGTCAGGTTCGGGCGCGCCAGCGCCGGCCGCAGATAGCCCTTGGCCGCGCTCCAGCGCACGCCCTTGCGGGTGAATTTCTGCGCGATATGGAAGCCTTCGTGCTGCTTGCCGTTCTGATCCTCGGTGAAGGGATGCCCGGCCTCCCTGCCGGCGGCGATGAAGGCCTGGTCGAGCGGGTTGGTCGCGGGGCATGTCTCGATATGCTGCGGGCCGTCGCCGCCGCGATAGTCGCTGGCGCCGCGGTCGAACGTTTCCAACTTGCGGAAATAGGGCAGGCAATGCGCAAACGACCAGTCGCGCAGGCCCTGCGCCGCCCAGCCGTCGTAATCGCGCGGATTTCCGCGATTGGCGACCATGCCGTTGATCGAGGACGAGCCGCCGAGCACGCGGCCGCGCTGCTCGAAAATCTCGCGATCGTCGAGCCCGGGCTCGGGATCGGTCATATAGCTCCAGATGATGCTCGGATTGCGCGCGGCGATCGCGGCGGAGGCCGGCATGTGGATGAACATGTTGCGGTCCTTGCCGCCGGCTTCGAGCAGCAGAACCCGGATGCCCGGATCTTCCGTCAGCCGGTTTGCCACAACGCAACCGGCCGAGCCGGCACCGATCACGATGTAGTCGTAGCTCTTTCGCTCAGCCATGAAGCCTCCGTCGCCCGCGACCCGATGCGGCCCCAATCTATAACGGGCCGGCGGTCGAACCGAAAGTGCGCGTAAGGCTGCTCCTGGCTAGACTCGCCCCTCGGACCTACCTGCCGGTAACGGCCGTTCTCGGGGGTACTGCCGACATCCTGGCACCGATGTCCTCCACCCCCAGGTCCGGCCACGCAGCGGCCGTCAGCCCGTCCACGAGCATTGGATCGACGGCGCCGACAAACTGAGCTGCTGAATGCGGTGGTCCAGCCCTGCTGCTGCAGCAGTAGGGCGTCACCCCCCCTTGCCGCGGACCTGCGCCCCGTCGGAATGGAACATCTCACGCGGATGGGACCCAATGGTCGCCGATCCACCCCTTCCCCGCGATGCGCCGGTGCCGAAGGCGCCGACCCTCGTGCAGGCTGACTTGCCCCTGGTCTCCCCGCGCTGTATCCACGTCATCGGCCTTTGGGGGCCAAGGCCGCCGTGCGGTGGGTCCAGGGGATTCATATGGGAATGTCAGGTAATCCTGGACGCACCGTTCTGGCTGCTCCGACCAAGACAGGTGGGATGAATCGGTCCCCCTAGAATCGGTCCCCCCGGAAGGCCGTCAGGTCCAACCCCGGGTCCCGCCCCGCAGCCAGGTCGGCTACGATCGCGCCCGTGCGGGCGGCCAAGCTCAGTCCCAGGTGTTGATGCCCGAAGGCGAGCCAGATCCGCTCGTAGCCCGGCACTGGGCCGATCGCCGGTAGAAAATCGGGCAGTGTGGGCCGCCGCCCCATCCAGAGGGTTGGCGGCTTGCCGCCCGCCGCGATCGTCTCGCCCAAAAAGGCAATGCCCCGCCGCCTGATTGTCCCCGCTCGATCGTAGTTGGGCGGGGTGTCTACCCCTGCGAACTCCACCGTCCCAGCCATGCGCAGCCCGTCGGTGAACTGCGTGATGCCGAAGTGATGCTCGCCGTGCAGCACCGGCCGCGACAGCGACGTCTTAACGCCATCGAAGTGCACGTGATAGCCGCGCTCGGTGTCGAGCGGGATGCGCATGCCCATCATGGCGGCGATGCGGTGCGACCAGGCGCCGGCCGCCACAACCAGACCATCCACGGCAATCTCGCCCGCTTTCGTCGCGAGCGACCGCGGCTGCCTGTCGCGCATCGTCACGCCCGTCACCTCGCAACGCTGCAGCGTACCGCCGCGGCTCGTGTAGAGCTCGGTAAGCGCACGCGACAACCCATACGGGTTTGTCACGCTGTAGGCATCCGGAAAATAGTCCGCGCGCACCACCGTGTGCGGCAGTGAGGGCTCGAGCTGCCGCGTCTCGTCGCCGTCCAGCCGGTCCACGCGGCAGCCGAGTTGGAGCAGAAGCTCGTGGTCCCTCATGCTGTGCCCGTTAGCCGCGGTTTCGTGCACGGTCAGGAAGCCGCGCCGCACGATCAAGGTATCGGCCGGCGTTCCGCGCACCAGATCATCGTAGGCCTTCAATGTGCCACCCAGCAGCGCCGCCATAGCGCCGGCGTTGGTCTTCCGACGCTCAGGGTCGCAGGCGCGCAGGAAGGCCGCGATCCACGGCACCATGCGCGGCAGGTGGCGCCAGCGCAGCACCAGCGACGCGTCGCGGTCCAGCAGCATGCTGGGCACCTCGCGGAGTAGCGCGTAGGACGGCATGGGTACCGAGGAATCGCGCGAGCAGATGATGCCAGCGTTGCCGAAGGATGTGCCCCGCCCGGGCTCATCACGGTCGATGAGCACGACGTCCTGCCCATCGCGTTGCAGCGAGAGTGCGGTGCAGAGGCCGACAATGCCCGCACCCACGACGGCGATAGGCGGGCTCACGGAAAGAGGGTCTCGTAGTTACTAGTCCAGGGCATAGCACTCGCGCCGCGGGTCGGCCCCGGCGAGACGGAAACCCGTCGCGGGGTAGCACAGGATGGCACAGACTCCGTCGGGCCGCCGATTCCGCAAGGACCAAACCTGGATCCTGTGGCGGCGCTTCTCCTGCTCATCCTGCGAGACTGTCAGGTTCCGCTCGATCTGCAGCAGCCCGGGGCTGGCTCTCGAGCGGGTAGAACGAGTTGGGGACGTGTTTGGCAGGTGAAGCGCAGCGTCTCGGTGGCTGCCCCCGGCCGAACCGACAATCCGGCCCTTGAACTGGGCGATCTTGGAATCAAGAAGCTCAGGGCGGAGAGCGTTGAACCTGGCGGGCGTGCCGGACTCGTCCGCACTCATCAGCCGCGAATAACCTGCGACATCGGCAGCAAGGATCGCCGCGAGCCTTCGCTCGTCTCGTCCCAAGTGCGGGCCTCCCTCTCACGAAGGCGGGATTGTAGTCCAATGTGGCTTGGGAGGGAGTCCGCTGTGGAACCCCGGTCACGGCCGCTCTGTAAGCGCCGATCAAATCGCCTTTTTGGAGCAGAATCCAGGGTACCAGTAGATCACCATCGGGTTGTTGGGGTTGACGGCCAGCGCCTTCGCGATCCAGGCGTCCATCTCGTCCACTTCCTTGCGCCACGCATGGTGCGCGGCGATGATGGCGTAGGTCTCCTCGTCAGCATCGCCGGTTTCGACTGCTTTCATGGCCGCCGACAAGGCTTCTTCCTGGATGTCCCCCGATGCCGACTGGGCGCCGAGGCTAAACTTTGAAAAGGCTAGGCCGGTGTAGGCCCGCCAAGGAGTTTCCTCGAGGTTCGGGATATGCTCCGGGCCTATGCTGCGGCTGCAGCCGAACTTCCGGACGCAGAGGCCGTCCCGTGATCTCGTGCTGGCGGCCAGCACGACAGATCGTGAATTCCCCTGTTCACCGCGCCGCGGTCATCCCCCGGTGCCCGAAGCGGGTCGGATCAGGGCGTCGACGGCGATCACGCCGTGGGGGCCTGCGATCAGCGGGTTCACATCCGCCTCGGCGAGCCCATCGCCGAGCAACGCGGCGAGGACCGCGAAGCGCGCGAGAGCATCGGCGAGAGCGTTCCAGTTGACAGGCGGGCGGCCACGAACGCCGGCCAGGACCTTGGCGATCCCAAGCTCGCCAAGGAGCCGGCGGGCGGTCGCCGGACCGAATGGCGGCAGGGCGAACGCCACGTCCCGCAACACCTCGACAAGCTCGCCGCCGGCACTTGCCATGACGATGGCGCCGAACTGCGGATCGCGGACCAGGCCGAACGCGACCTCGGTGCCCTTGGGCGCCATGGCTGCACCAGGACCTGGGGCCCCAGGCGGTGTGCGAGATCGGCATAGGCGGCCGCAACCGCGCCGGCGTCGCGGAGCCCCAGGCGCACGCCGTCCGCCTCGGTCTTGTGGGCGATGCCCATGGCCGTCTTGAGAGCGACGGGAAAGCCGATCGCGGCTGCGGCAACGGCTGCCTCCTCTGCGCCCGCGGCGAAAGCGAACGCAGTCACAGGAATGCCGAAGTCTGCAAGCAGGCGAAGACCCTCGGCCTCGTCGAGCAAAGCGCCGGTCCCGAGCCGCGAGCGCCAACCGTCGAGGATGAAGTTTGATGGAGTGGGGGGTAGGGGATCGGGTCCATGAAGTGCGGCATCGCGACGGTCGAGCGCATGCTTCAGGGCCTTCAAGGCCGTGAAGCCGCCATCGAGAACCACGACACCGTCAGCTGCCAGGGCAAGCTGACCTCCGGGTGGAATTGGCGGCTGGTGGAGGTGGCGGCGACGATCGGCTTGGACGTGCTGCCGCGACTCGGCGACAGACCTCAGCCATACCCTGGGGGAGGGGGTCGGTGATCGCGGCGCCGAACTCGGTGACGACGACACCCAGGGCGGCCACAGGATCCGCAACCATAGCGTCGAGGCAGTTGGCGAACACGTCGATCCAATTCGGCTGCCCGGCCCAGGCATCAAGTGGATTCACCGGCGGAAGATCCGATGGCAGGCTCGCAGCGAGGTTGCCGCGGGTTGCCTCACCGATGTCCGCCCAGGCAAGGCCGATGGTCTCGGCATGGTCTGCCAGCAGGGCCCGCTGGCCGCCCGAGTCGGTAATCGCCACGAGACCCCCGGGCCCAAGCTTCGGTAGGGCCCCGAGTACCAGAAGAGTCGCCCACCATTCGTCCATGTCGTCGACCCGGACGACGCCGTGGCGGCGGCAAACGGCCGCGAACGCCGCCTCTCCACCGGCCAGGCGTCCGGCATGACTGACAACGTGGCGGGCGCCTGATTCGGTGCGGCCAACCTTGAGAGCCACGACAGCCACGTTCCGCGCAGCCGCCGCCGCGAGCATGGCGTCGAAGGATTCCGGATCGCGGATCGTCTCGAGAAACAGGCCGAGGACCCTAGTGCCAGGAAGTGACAGGGCGTAGTCGGCGATGGTCGCAACGGTGACCCCTATCTCCTGGCCGGGGTGGACCGTGAGGCTGAACCGCGCACGGGGCTCGATCGAGTTGGCGACCGCGTAGGTCGCGCCGGACTGAATCACCAGCGCGATCCCACCCGTATCGCAGCGGGCGGGGACCGACCAGGTGCCGGCGGAACTCCGCGCGTAGTTGACGAATCCTATGCTGTTGGGACCGAGCAGCGGTACACCTGCCTCGTGGGCGAGTGCGGCAACGCTTTCGGCCTGCTCCACGCTCGCCTGGGCGAAAGCCACAAGGGCGCGGGCCCCACCCCTTCAGCGCCTGGGCCGCATCCACCTCCAGGCGATCGGCGGCGCCGGCGAGGACGGCGAGATCGACTGGCCCAGGCAAGGCCGCGATGACAGGGTAGCAGGCGTGGGGGCCAATCGTGGGGTAACTGGGTGTGACCGGGTAGACCGAGCCGTCGAACCCGATCGCCGCGATGGAGTCGAGAGCCAGACGGCCTGGCCGGCCCGACCGAGCACTGGCACCAATAATGGCAACGGACCGCGGAGCGAATAACGGGGTAAGCGGGTGAACCGGCATGGCCGTCGACCTTAACGGCTAACCAATGCCGCTGCTACTCGGACAAAAATCAAGGTTGGCCATAGGTTGATGCAGTCCATGCCTACGGCCCGTCGGCAAACCCGGCGCGGTTCACGGCCAGTATCACGTCTTCGCCTGGCTGGTACGGTGTCGCCAGCCATTGCGTTAGGGTCGACCCAGTCGCGCACTTACGCCGAGGTCGCCAATCCAGGCGTACATCAAGAACAGCGAAACTCTCGTCGTGCGGATTGTGTGCACGGCCATGGACGGCGTGAACAGCAAGTCGCCCGCTCCATGGTTTTGCCAAGGCCCGTCGTCGTAGCGCCACTCGGCCTGGCCCGACAGAACGAAGTACAACTCCTCCGCCGGATGGAAATGCTCGGGATAGACGAGCTCGGGTCCCATGATCATGAAACCCGAGGCGACATCGTTAGATCGGACCAACCCACGCGCCGGGCTCGCGATGTCGAAGTAGCCCGATCGCATGATCCAGTCTCGCCCGATCTCCTCTTCCCGATAGGTCTCCTCCCAGGAGACGTCATCGAGCACAGGCCGCAGTGCGCGGGCGACCGCTCCCATCGGCCCCGCCTCCGCTTCTTCCATGATGTCGTCCATCGCGATGCCGCTCGGCATCGCGCAGCGCTCGACGTTAGGCCGGCCCGCGCTCGGATTGAGGCCACCAAGCCTGTTGGCCACCGAGGCCGCCATGGCTGCGCGTCGAGTGGCTGTGCCGCCACAGCTTCGGAATGCCTCCGCCATGGCCGTGACGAGATCAGTGAGCACCGTCACTGCCGGCGGCAGCACTACCGATTCGCGGTCCATGTTCATGTCGCCTGCCTTTTTTCACTCTGTTTTTCAATGATCCGCCACCGGACCTGATTGGCTCCACCGAGTGGTCTGGACCGAATGTCAGATCATGATTCCGAAAAGCGGGTACCAGTATTGGGAAAAGATCATGCTCAAACAGCGGCCCACCACCCCCGTCTACCATCCATTTGCGGCCAGAGTCCGTGGTTGAGAATGGCGCGCACGCGCCGATGGAGCAACGGCCAATCGGCGGAGCTGGTCGAGGATGCGCGGTCGGAAAACCTTCAGATCAATGACGAGCCGAGGTGGCTACAGGACGCAGCCACGACTCCTTTTGGCTAGGAACCGAAGTGCCATCAGGGGCACGAGAGCGGCGGCTCTAGCTCAATAAGCGAACATGGCCGCACATTCGCAGGCGATCGACACGCTGACCGACACGACGCCGAATTGGACCGAGGCACTAGCCGACCGGCCGCCCCGGCGCGAACGTCGCGTGCAGCGTCGGTGGCGGCAACCGTTCAACCACGAGCCGGCACTGGAATAGGTGATCCACGATCCGCCCCGCGATCAAGCGGCGCTCTTCCTCGGTGAGCCGGCGACCGCGCGGCAGGGTCGCCACGAAGCCCAGGGCATAGGCCACGTCGAAGACCAGATCGTCACGGGTGACGGGATCGCCCATCCGGTCATGGTACGCACGGGAGGGGACGGTTGCGAGGCCCGGACGCGGCCCGGGACACCGGCCTGCCTATGGTCGCGCGGGCGAGATCGGCGTCCTGCTCGACGGCAGGCGGTAGCGGCTGGCGTCGGGTGGGGCGGGGCTTCATGTTGCCCGGCAACCGTTGCTTACCCTCTGCTTACCTGACCCCCCTACCTCTGAATTTTCGATCTGCCGATGAAGATAATTTATCCTTTATTTTCATAGTGGTGCGGGCGGGGAGACTCGAACTCCCAATCCTCTCAGAACCAGATCCTAAGTCTGGCGCGTCTGCCAGTTCCGCCACGCCCGCGACGTCGCGGACGTCATGAAACGGGAACGGACGCGGGATGTCCAGCGCGGCACGGGGCCCTGGGTTATCCCAGGGCTCGGGCGACGTAGCGGCGGAAGTGATCGAGGCTGGGGGTTCCACGTGCCTGGCGCCTTGGCCGCCTCGTCCCAGCGCCGCAGACGAACGGCGCCCTCGGCGAAGGCCGTCGCGCGAAAGGCCGCCGATGACGCCGGGTCGAAGGGTCCTCCTTGCAGCTTAAGGCTGAGGATCGAGGCTGGCGACAGCCAATCATGGTAGCCGGGCTCGGTGGCCGCCAGGTAGCGCTTGGCGGCGACGTGCAGTCGCACGGGCTCGACGATCGCCGGCCCGAAATGCCGGGCCAGGATCGCGGCACTCGCGTCCTCGTGCCGGCTGTCGATGCCCCGCTCGGCGCAATCCTCGGGAAAATCATGGAAGAAGTGGCCGATGTCGTGGAACAGGGCCTCCGTGATCAAGGCCGGGGATGCCCCTGCCCACTCCGCCGCGGTCGCCGCCTGCAGCGCGTGCTCGACTTGCGACATGGGCTCGCCGAGATAGGCTTCCCCGCCTCGCCGGACCAGGGCGTCGAACAATCGGTCGATCGCCTGCTGGTCGACATCGGCGCCGGCGCGGCCGGCATCCACGCGGTCGAGCCCCAACTCTACCGCCCAGGCTGCGCAGCCGGCTCGCGAGCCCGCCCCGGTCCATGTAGCAGCCCTGCAGGTGCCGCCTGGCGGTGCGCGCGTCGTAGCCTTCGCGGCCATGCAGAACCCGCTGGTTGTCGAAGATCAGGAGCTCGCCAGCCGCGAGCTTCAGGCGCAAGTTCGCGGCCGGGTCCCGGATCAGTCGAAGCAGCGCGCGATAGGCCGGATAGTACGCGGCGATGTCGGCGTCGCTTGCGGCGGCCGCAGGGACCGGTCGTTGAGATTGACCGCCGTCACCTCCTCCTCATGCCCCAGAGCGATGATCGGGCGCCGCGCCCGCAGGTCCACCGTCCCGTGGCGATAGCGGTAGCTGGCGGGAACCCGGACCAGGACCGCGAACGCCTCCGGGTCCTCGCACCGCAACCGCTCCGCCACGTCGAACCCGTCCACCAGCAGGTTGTCGCCCCCTTCGGTGCTCTGTTCCAGGCAGTGCAGAAGCTGCAGTCCCGGCACCGGCTCGGCGTAGGGGTTGTCCGTGTGCACCCCGAGCGCCCGGGCCGTATAGGCCAGGTTTTCGGGATTGGGGACCGAGATCACCTCGAAATGGCGGCCGTAGTTGGTCTCATGCACGTGCCAGAACAGCTCGGCGACCCGCTCGACCTCGCCGTCACGGCGCGGCACGCCGCGTAGCACCGAAAAACCGTAGTCGCGGATCTGGGCGAGCCAGCGGTACTTGGCCCGCGGATCGGCGACGACGTCGCCGTGCTCGGCCGTCGGAATGTAGCCCGCCAGCTCCTTGCCCCAGTGCACCGGGCGGGGCGGTGAACCACGCCGCATCGCGAACGCCGCGCGTCCGCGAGATCGTGGCGGCCCGCGTGACCATCCGGTGCCCAGGGGACATGCAACAAGCCATCGGCCCCGACATCGACGGCCAGCGGATGGGCGTCCTCGGGCAGATCGGCGGGATCGAACAGACGTTGCCCGTTGCGCGGGTCGACGCAGCGCTCGCACACGCAAGCATCCCGGAGCCACGGGAAGGCGAGGGTCGTCGCCACGCCGTCGGTCCAGCGCAGCACCAAGCCACCGGCCCGGAGTTCAAGCAAGTCGATCGCCGGGGAACCCGTCATCGGCGCAACAGCGCGGCCACCGAGGCTGACGTGGCGACCCGTCCTTCGCCGGCGGAAGGCCTCGTGGTTGTCCTCGATCTCGCTCTGCTTGTACAGGTAGTTGACCATCATGCCCGCCGCTTCGCGCAGGCCCTTCGGCGACGTATCCGCCAAGGGGTTGATCCGTTCGATCCGGGCCCCGTTGGCCAGGTGAAAGCGGGCCACGGGATCGAGCGCCGGCCGTTGCGCGACTCCTTCACCAGGTAGCGGGCGCATAGGCGGCGCAGGGGCGCCTCCATGGCTCGCGCGGCCTCGGGCCTTTCCGGCCAGCCCTCGGCCAGCAGCCGGGCAAGTGATTCCGCGCCACCTCTGGGCCCCGGCGAGCCGCATCAGCGCCTGGGCGTCTCCTGGGGTGAAAAGGTCCTCGGTCCCCCGCGCCAGGAGCGGATCGAGCCAGGCGCGAAATCCGGGAATGGGCGACAGGGTGGCGAAGGTTTCCAGGTTCGGAAGTTCCTTCGCCAGCACTTCGACCACCCGCTTGATCAGGAAGTTGCCGAAGCTGATTCCGGCCAGCCCCCGCTGGGCGTTGGAGATGGAATAGAAGATGGCCGTATCGGCCCGCGCCGGGTCAAGCGGCGTGGCGTGCTCATCGGGCAGGGCTTGCACATTGCCCGCCATGTCCCTGACCAGCGTCACCTCGACGAAGATCAGCGGCTCGTCCGGCATCCCGGGTGGAAGAAGGCGAAGCAGCGCCGGTCCGAATCGAGGCGGTTCTTCAGATCCTGCCAGGACCGGATTTCGTGCACGGCCTCGTAGGCGATCAGCTTCTCGAGCAGGGAGGCCGGGCCGGCCAGGTGATCCGCTGCAGGTCCAGGAACCCGATGTCGAACCACGACGCCAGCAGTCGGCGCAACTCGCCGTCGAGGGCCGCCATGGCGGGATCGCCCTTCTGATCCATAACGTCGGCCCTGAGGTCGACCAGGAACTTCACGCCATCCGGCAAGGTGGTGAACTGGGTCAGCAGCCGTGTCGCCGGCGCGACCAAGGCATCCCGCAGGCGCGCCTCGCTGAGGCCGAGATAGGACCGGCCGAGGTCGGCGGCGCGCGCCCGCGCCGAAACCTCGCCGCCGCGGCCTGTGATGCAGGCCTGCATGCGCTCCCGCAATCGCGTGAGATCGTCGTCCGGCAAGTCGGCGCGCAAGCTCCCGCCGGCGAACCTGATCCGCGCCGACCTGGCGATCTCGCGCCAGGTCCCGCGCAGGTTGCGCAGGGTCCGGTCGAACAGGCGCCCGGCCTGGGTCGTCGTCCTGATGTCAGCCATGGTCGGCTTTCCGCCGAAGCCTCAGGCGGTGAAGCGCCGTGGGCAACGCTTCAACCAGGTCCTCGCTGATCAAACCCGGTCCATGCGCTTCGGCGGCGGCGGCATGCAGCCAGCATGCGGCGCCCGCCGCCGCCATCGCCCCCGTCCCTTGCGCCATCAACCCGAGCGCCAGGCCGGCAAGGACATCGCCGGATCCCGCCGTCGCCAACGCCGCCGGCGCCTGCTCGCAGATCAGGGCCTGGCCGTCCGGGGCCGCGATCACCGTGTCGGAGCCCTTTAACAAGACGACCGCGCCGCTTCGCCGCGCGGCAGCGCGAGCCCGTGCCAGCTTGTCTCCCTGCATCGCGAACAACCGCGCGAACTCCCCTTCGTGCGGTGTAAGGAGGCAGTCCCCGTGCAACCTGTCCAACAACACGTCCGGGTCAGCCTGGAAGACGGTCAGGGCGTCGGCGTCGAGGACGCAAGGACGTTTGGAGTCGAGGATGGCCAAGACCCGCGCCCGGGTGCCTTCGGACACGCCCGCACCGGGGCCGATCAGCACGGCGGTCCGCCGGCGGTCCGCCAGCAGCGCGTGGAATGCCGCGGTATCCAAGACGTTCGCGATCATCACCGCGGTCTGTTGCGCAGCGTGAACCGCGGCCGCCTCGGGCATGACCGCGACGGTGGCGAGACCCGCCCCCACACGCAGCGCGGATCGCGCCGCCAGCCGACCCGCGCCCGAGGTGAGAGGTCCGCCGCCCATGACGACCGCGTGGCCGCGGCTGTGCTTGTGGTCGCCGGGGCCAGGCCAAGGAAACGACGATTCCCACAGGGCGGGGCCATTCGCCCAAGTTGCGACGGGGATGCGATCGAGGGCCCGGGCGGGGATCCCGATATCGGCGACGACGATCTCGCCGCACAGGCCGCGGCCCGGCTCCAGGAGGTGCGCGGGTTTCCGCCGAAAGAAGGTGACGGTGAGGCAAGCGGGAAGAACGGGTCCCCTCGCCTCGCCGCTGTCGCCGTCCACCCCGCTCGGCACATCGACCGCAATACCGGGCAGTCCCCGGGTCCGAGCCGCGTCGAGCAAAGCGGCGGCCGGACCCGCGATGGGCCTCGACAAACCCACGCCGAACAACGCATCCACGACCAAGGCCGCGTCGTCCAGCAGGGCGGGCGTGGGCGCCTCGCCCCCGCCTCCGATCCTCCCCACCCGCACCGGCCATCCCACGGCCGCCAGGGCGCGAGCCGTGACCAGACCATCCGCGCCGTTGTTGCCGGGGCCGCACAGCACCGCGACCGGGCGCTTGGACCAACGCGACCGAATGGTGGCGGCGACCGACCGGCCGGCGGCTTCGATCAGGGATTCGAGCGCCACACCCGAGGATTGCGCCGCCCGGTCCGCGGTATAGGCGTCGGCGACGCTCAGGATCTCGGCGCCCGGCGCTTTCGCGATGCCGTTCAAACCATGCCCTTGGGGCCGCGGAACATGTCCACCCGCGTGTCGTCCTGGATGAGGTAACCGTCCTTGGCCCGGTTCTCCTTGAACAACGCCCGCACTTTCGGCATCTCGACGTCCGCGCGGCGATACGGGGTGAAGGTCGAGCCGACCATGTCCTCCACGAAACTCGCGAAGTTGTCAAAGCGATGGCTGGTACGATAGGTGAACGACACGCTCAGTCTGAAATGCGGCACGACGCGCTCGAGCACCATCGCCTGCGCCGCCTTGCGAACCTCGGTCTCGTTGTGGAACGGGAGCATCACCCTCGTATAGGGACCCGCGAGAGAGGGCTCGAGGACAAGGAGAAATCCGCCTTCGGGATCGATGACCCGCATCGCTTCGTTGACCGCGGCCGACATGGATGCGATGGGCACATGGTGCAGCGATCGTCCGAAGATCGCGCCGTCCAGCGAACCGCTATCGACCGGCAACGATTCGGCCCGGTTTTCAACGAATCGGAGGCCGGTGACGAGCGCGGCGGTCCGGTGCGCGGCCGCCTGGGCCAGATTGGGCTCGACCCCCAGCACGCGGGCGCCACGACCCACCAGGGCCCGCGCCAAGTCCCCCCTACCGCAACCGATGTCGACGAGCTTCAGATCCGCGATCGGCGATACCAGACGGCCTACGACATCGATATCAAATGCTTCCCCGAGATCAATCGGTGGCATGGCCTGGGTCCAGAGGGAGAGATCTTTGCATTGCAATCTAGCACATCGCAGGGTCTGGATTCCGCCACGATGTCATGAAACAATTCGGCGAACTCCGAGGATCGCATGGTGCGCCTTATCCCGTTCTTCGCTCTTCTCCTTTTCGTCATGCCCGCATCGGCGGAGATCGCCGGCGAGGGCCGCGCCATAGCCGGCGATGCTCTGGTCATCGACCAAACCCTCGTGCGGCTGAACGCGATCGACGCGCCCGAATTCGATCAGACTTGCCAGCGGGGCGAGGCAAGCTGGCCTTGCGGTGTCGAAGCGACCGCGGCTTTGACCGCCTTGGTCGAACAAGGGGGCATCGTGTGCCACGACGAGCAGAGCGTCGGCAGCGACACGGTCGAAGCGCGCTGCGAAGTCGCTGGCAAGGATCTGGCCCTGGCGATCCTGGCGGCGGGGCTCGCCGTGAACCGGGCGATCGACAACGAGGGCTACGCCCAAGCCGAGAGTTCGGCCCGTGATGCACGTCGCGGCCTGTGGAGCGGCGACTTCATGGATCCCGAAAAGTGGCGGAAGGTCATGAGCTGCTCATGCTCGGCCCGCAAGAAGGCGTTCGCCAGAAATGCCAAACTCCTCAAGAACTCGCAAGCCACGGCCCAATAGAGCCATAGTGTCGTGGTTTCGAAGTTCGCCCTATCACGCGGCTGTACCTCGGATGCGAACTTAGAAACCAAAGACGACACTAGAGAAAAATCAGTTCGGATTGAATCACCGTGCGACGGCCTCGTCCTTCGACAGGCTCAGGGTGAGGGCGAGAAATCAGCCCTCATGCTGAGCCTGTCGAAGCATGATGGCGTCTCCCGCGGACCAAGCTGAACGGACTCCGCTCTAAGATCAATAATTTTCTAGTGTCCCTTCGATTCTGAAATTCGCTCCGAGGGTTGCCGCGAGGTCGGACAATTTTCAGAATTGGGTCACCAGGGCTACGACACTGTGGCCAGCTTCTGGATGTGCGTCCGATCGATGAGGAAGAGTGCCTTGCCTTGCCTTGCCTTGCCTTGCCGCTTGACCATCCCGAGCTTCATGAGCTGACCCACGGCGCGCGCGACCGTCTCCGTCGTGGTTCCCGCCCAGCTCGCGATTTCCTCGTGGCGCGGCATCGGATCGATCATCCAGGCACCACTACCCGATGGATCGGGCTGGCTCTCGCGCAAGAGCTCGCTGTAGACCCGCTGCACCGGCGAGCGGGTGCTGAGGTCGACGACGCGATCGTTTGCCTGTCGAACGACGCGGGTGAACAGCGACAGCATGCGCAACGCCACGCTCGGATGGCGTGCCAACAGGTCGCGGAACTGTTGCCGGGTGATCGCGCCGACCACCGAGTCCTCGACCGCCACCATGTCGGCCGATCGTGCTTCGCCATCGATCGCCGAAAGTTCTCCGAACGATCCGCCGCGCGTGACATCCGCGAACGCGACCTCTTGTTCGCCGCTGCGATAGCTGATCGCGCGCAGTTTTCCCTTGACGAGGAAATAGAAGGAATCGGACTTCTCGCCGCGGCGAAAGACATGATCGCCCGATGGGACGTCCTGCCACGTGCACAGGGCGTCGATCTTGGACCACTCCGCCGGGGAAAGGTCGGCCAACAACTCGACCCCGCTCAGATCGTAGTCAAGTCCCGCCGCGCTCATCGTTCGCCCCCCAACTCCATGGCACCCGCGGGAAGACGATGGTCGGAGCGAGTGGATTTGAACCACCGACCCCCAGTCCCCCAGACTGGTGCGCTACCAGGCTGCGCCACGCTCCGGTCACCGTTCCTTGAGGCGCTTAACATGAAGGCCCTGATGCCGCAAGGCTCAGGCATGATCGTCTAGCGCGCGCCGGATCGCCGCCAATTGATCCATCACGCCAACCAGCCGAGCGCGGACATCGGGATCGATGCTGGGTGCCGTGTTCCGTGGCGCCGCCGCCGCCGGACGTTGCCGGGAGGCGCCTTGCCGCAACAGCTTCTGCACGCCCTTGATCGTGTAGCCCTCCGAGTACAGGAGCGCCTTCACCCGGCGCAACATCTCGACATCCTCGGGTCGGTAGTAGCGCCGCCCGCCACCACGCTTCAGCGGCCGAACCTGGGTGAACTTGGTCTCCCAGAACCGCAGCACGTGCTGCGGCACCGACAGGTCCTCGGCGACCTCGCTGATGGTGCGAAAGGCGGACGCGGCCTTGTCGCCGCGGTCAGCCCCGGCGGCGGGCGGAAACGGTAGCTCGGTGGTCACGATTCGGTCTGTGCCTTGCTGCCGGCATCGTTGACCTGACCCTTGAGGACGTGGGAGGCGCGAAACACCAGGACCCGACGGGGAAGAATGGGTACCGCCTCGCCGGTCTTCAGGTTCCGGCCAACCCGCTGTGCCTTCTCGCGCACCGAGAAACTACCGAAGGATGAGATCTTGACCGGCTGGCCCTTGGACAGGGCGTTGGTGATCTCGCCGAGAACCATCTCCACCAGGGCCGCGGATTCGTTCCGGGACAGACCGACTTCCCGGTAGATGGCCTCGGACAGATCCGCGCGCGTAATCGTCTTCCCAGCCATGTTCAAGCTCCTCGATAAGCTGATAGGTCAGGTTATCTTGACCGTAAAAATCCGTCAACATCAGTAAGATGACGCAAATGGCTCAGATCTCGAAGAGGTTGGGTCAAACACCGATCCTACCATCGAATCGCGCTGGCTCCCCAACTGAGGCCGCCGCCGATTGCCTCGATCATCACCAGATGGCCTCGCTGAATGCGCCCGTCCGATGCGGCCTCCGCTAAGGCGAGCGGAATGGAAGCGGCGGAGGTGTTGGCGTGATGGTCCACCGTCGACACGAGTTTGCGCTCGGGTAGTGCAAGTTTCCTGAGGGTCGCGTCGAGGATCCGTCGGTTGGCCTGATGCGGCACCAACCAATCGATATCGTCGGCCACAAATCCATTGGCGGCCAGGGCCTCGTTGAGGACGGCCGACAGGTTGGCGACCGCGTGGCGGAACACCTCGCGCCCTGCCATGCGGACGTGGCCGGATCGCCCGGTCGAGGACACGCCACCATCCACGTAAAGCAGGTCGTGATGGCGCCCATCCGAGTGCAGATGGGTCGACAGCACCCCGCGATCGCGGTTCGTTCCGTCCCCCGGCTCGGCGCGTAACACGACGGCGCCCGCGCCGTCACCGAACAGGACGCAGGTTCCACGATCCGCCCAATCGAGGATGCGGGAAAAGGTCTCGGCGCCGATGACCAGCGCGCCGTTGGCTTGGCCTGCCCGAATGAAATTGTCCGCCGTCGCCAGCGCAAACACGAAGCCGGCGCAAACCGCCTGAATATCGAACGCGGCCCCCCGGGTCATGCCCAGGCCATGCTGGACCTTGGTCGCCGTGGCGGGGAACGTCTCGTCGGGCGTGGTGGTCGCGACGATGACCAGGTCGATCTGGTCCGGCGCCATCCCGGCCACTCGCAGGGCCTCACGCGCGGCGTGAACGGCAAGATCGGAGGTCAGCTCTCCATCCTCGGCCAGACGGCGTTCGCGAATGCCCGTCCGCTCGACGATCCACGCGTCCGACGTGTCGACGCGCCGCGCCAGCTCTTCGTTGGTGACGACCCGGCGCGGAAGGTACCCTCCCCACCCGGCGACGACCGAGCGTCGCACGCTCACAAGGCGGCCGTCTTCGGCGTATCGAGGGGAAGAGTTTGCCAGCGCTCGATCTCGGCCTTGACCTTCGCATTGAAGCCATGGGCGATCATGTCGACCGCGAAGCCGATGGCGTTGGCGAAGCCGAAGGCATCGGTGCCGCCATGGCTTTTCACGGCGACGCCGCGCAGACCCAGGAACATTCCGCCGTTGTAGCGGCGCGGATCCACCCGATTCTTGAGCGCGTTCAACGCCGGCCTGGCCAGCAGATAGCCGAGTTTCGAAATCACCGATCGGCGAAACGTGGCGCGCAGGAACTCGCTGTACAACCGGGCCGTGCCCTCGATCGTCTTGAGGGCGATGTTGCCGGTGAAGCCGTCGGTCACCACCACGTCCACCGTCCCGGCCCCGATGTCGTTGCCCTCGATGAACCCGTGGAAGTGCATCGGCAGGTCCTGTGCCGCCCGCAGGTTTTCGTAGGCGATACGCAGGTCGTCGTGGCCCTTGACCTCCTCGTGACCGACGTTGAGGAGGCCGACCGTCGGCCGGGGAACTCCCACGACGTCGCGGGCGAACAGGGCACCCATGAGCGCGAACTGGATCAGGTTCTCCGCATCGCATTCGACGTTCGCGCCGAGGTCGAGCAGAACGATCTCGCCCCGCCCCGTCGGCATCATCGAGGCGAGCGCCGGGCGCTTGATCCCCGGAAGCGTCTTCAGGACCATCTTGGCCATCGCCATCAGGGCACCGGTGTTCCCGGCGGAAACCACCCCGCCCGCATCGCCGCTGCGTACCGCGTCGATCGCCAGGCGCATGCTGGAATTTCGACTCTGCCGCAGCGCCACCGATGGGCGATCGTTGGGACCGACGACACTTTCGCTCGGCCGAATCTGGCTCACCGCCGCAAGCTTCGGGAACTTGCCCAGAAGCTTCGCCAAGCGGGCCTCATCGCCGAACAAGAGGAACCGGACATCCGGGTAGCGTTCGCGGGCGACGTTCGCCCCAGCCACCACCATTTCAGGCGCCCGGTCACCGCCCATTGCGTCAAGTGCGATGACGGTGGGTCCGGCCATGCGACGCTCTCCTACGCGCGTCGCCGGCTAGGTCGCCGCCGCGCTCGCCGCGACGACAACTTCGCGACCGTCGTAGTAGCCGCACGACCCGCAAACGTGATGGGGACGCTTCGTCTCGCCGCAATTGGGGCATTCGCCGATCTGCGGGTGAGTCAGAGCATCATGCGCTCGGCGCATGTCCCTGCGGGATTTGGAAGTTTTCTTCTTAGGTACTGCCATGAACTTGGCCTCGAGTGACGACGATTGAGCGCGAGACTTATCAATTAATCCCTGCGCGGGCAAGGGCAAGGCTGCTTCAGGATTTCAGGCGGCGCAGCGCGGCGAAAGCTCCCCCGCCGGGTTGGTCCCCATCGCCTTCCAGTCCAGTGAACGACGCGCCCGGCCGTCGCGGATAGGGATCCAGCGCCAAGCCGAAATACTCGGCCACCGCCTCGCCGACGTCGATCGTGCCGTCGATCAAGAGTTCCGGCGGATCCTGCTCGACGAGGTCGGTGAACACCTCGCGTACCTCTGGCGCCTCCGCGTGTTCGGCAAAGACCAGATCCACATGGTCGACGACGTGCGCGTCCACGGGTTCGAGCGATACGACACAGGACTGGGTGGCGTCCGCTTGAATGTCGAGGCTGACCCGCACCCCCTCCGCGGACCGCTCGAGCCGCACCGATGCCTCGAGGCACGCCAGGTCGAGAAGCCCGAAACGTTGGGCCAGTGCCCGCCGCTCGGCGTCGGTCGCGCGGATTTCGAGCGACCGCTCGTCGCCGCTCCGCATCTCGGAAACGTCGATCGGCCGATGCAACTCGGGGATCTCGGGGGTTGGGTTCGCGCGGGCCATGGCTGCTGGCGTGGACATGCGTACGCAATTTGGCGGGCCGCAACCCTGATTGCAATGTCGATTGACCCAGCGCAAGGCCAGGCGCGCGCCGACCCTTGACGATGGCAGCCAAGGGTTATTACGTTATGCAAATGCGAATTGTTCGCATGCGCATCTATAAAGAGGACGACACACCGATGAAGTCATTGCGGTGCCCGCACATGGGACGTCGACGCCGCTACGCTCTGCCCGCCTGGTTGCTGGGCTTGACCTTGCTCGGATTGGCATCGGGCCCAGTGTTGGCTAACGACTTGAACGTCTACTCGGCGCGCCACTATCAGTCCGATGATGCGCTGTACGCCCGGTTCACCGAGCTCACCGGGATCACGGTCAATCGGCTCGAGGACAAGGAGGACCCCCTCCTCGAACGCATCATCGCCGAGGGCGCGAACAGCCCGGCCGACGTGCTGATCACCGTCGATGCCGGTCGCCTGTGGCGCGCCGACCAGGCTGGAATCCTGGGCACGGTGAACTCCGACGTCTTGGACGCGCGCATCCCCGCCCATCTGCGCCATCCCGATAGCCGCTGGTTCGGGTTCTCGACCCGCGCCCGTGTCATCTTCGTGGCCAAGGATCGCGTCATTCCCGGAGCGATCGCCGACTATGCCGATCTCGCCGACCCGATCTGGCGGGGCAAGGTCTGCGTACGATCGAGCAGCAGCGTCTACAACCTGTCGCTTCTGGGCTCGATGATCGCCCATGAGGGCAGCCGCGCGGCCGAGGACTGGGCGGCCGGCGTGGTCGCGAACATGGCGCGGCCGCCCCAGGGGGGCGACACGGATCAGCTCAAGGCCCTGGCCGCCGGGGAGTGTGACGTCGCCATCGCCAACACCTATTATTTCGTGCGACTTCTGCGCTCCGACGACCCCGAAGAGCGGGCGATCGGGGCGAAAATCGCGCTGATTTGGCCCAACCAGGGAACCACGGGAACGCACGTCAACATCTCCGGCGCCGCCATGATCAAGACGGCGCCGCATCCCGAGGAGGCCGTTCGTTTCCTCGAGTTCCTGGCCAGCGACGAGGCCCAGGCCCTGTTCACCAGCGGGAACAACGAGTACCCGGTCGTCCCGGTGCCCTTGGACAATCCGGAACTCGAATCCCTCGGCACGTTCCGGGCGGACGAGCTGTTTGTCGCGACGCTCGCGGAAGCGCAGCCGGAGGCGCAGATGATCTTCGATCGGGTCGGCTGGGAATAGCCGATCACGCCCCCTGGTCGCGACCCGGGCGCGACCGCGCGATCGCGCGCGACAACAGGATCAGCGGAATCAACCCGACCCCGACGATCGTCAGGGCGGCCGAGGACGCTTCGACCAGGCGTTCGTCGGCGGCCAGGTTGTGCGCCTGGATCGCCAAGGTATCGAAGCCGAACGGCCGCATGATGAGGGTCGCCGGCAACTCCTTCAGGACCTCGACGAAGACCAGGAGCGCGGCCGTGAGCGCACTGCCCCAGGCCATCGGCAGATGCACACGGCGTACCACGCCCCAAGGGCCGAGGCCGAGGCAGCGCGCCGCCCCGTCCATCGACGGGCTGACTTTGGCCAAGCCCGCATCCACCGACTGCAAGGCGACCGCGAGAAAGCGGACCAGGTACGCGAACACCAAGGCGGCGATCCCGCCCGTCAGCAACAGTCCGAGGTCGACGCCGAGGAGCCTTTCGGCCAAGGAGTCGAGCGCGTTGTCGACGGCACCCAGGGGAATGAGGATACCCAGGGCGATCACCGAACCAGGGACCGCGTACCCGAGTGGGGCGATGTGGCCGGCGATCCTGATGAGCGAGCCCCGGCCCATGCGGATCCCCGCCGCCAGCGCGGTGGCCACGGCAACGGTCACGAGCGCCGCCACCGCCGCAAGCCCGAAGCTGTTGGTCGCAAGTCGCAGGAACCGGGGGCCGAACTGCTGATCGCCCCCGATCACGGACCAGTGCAGAAGGACCCCCGCCGGTATGAGAAATCCCAGAATCAATGGCAGGGCACAGGCCGCGAAAGCCAAGCCCCGGCGCGAACCCCGCAAAACGTAGCGTCGCAGGGGTCGGAACGGCCGTGACTCCTGATCGGTGCGCCCGCCCCGGCGACTCCCGCGCTCGATGACGAGGATCGCGAGGACGAAAATCAGCAGCATGGCCGCGAGTTGCGTCGCCGCAGTTCGGTCGCCCATGCCGAACCAAACCTTGTAGATCCCGACCGTGAAGGTCGGCACACCGAAGTAGGCCACGGTGCCGTAGTCGGCCACCGTCTCCATCAAGGCAAGAGCCGTTCCGGCGACGATCGCCGGCCGGGCCATCGGCAGCGCCACCCGCGCGAACGACCGCCATGGCCCCGCCCCCAGGGTACGACTGGCATCGAGCACCACGGCCGATTGCTGCAGGAAGGCCGCGCGCGCCAGGAGATAGACATAGGGGTAGAGAACCAGGGTCAGAAGCGCGATGGCACCGCCCGGAGACCGCACCGGGGGAAACCAATAGTCTCCGCGCAACCAACCCGTCAGGTCCCTGATCCAAGTCTGAACGGGGCCCGCGAACTGCAGCAGATCGGCGTAGGTATAGGCGATCACATAGCCCGGCACGGCCATCGGCAGGACCAGCGCCCACTCAAACCAGGAGCGGCCGGGAAACTCGCACATCACCACGAGCCAGGCGCATCCCAGGCCGATCACGACGACGCCGAGCGCGACCCCGGCCATGAGGCCGAGGGTCGTCGTCACGTAGTCCCCGAGAACCGTCGCCGCCAAGTGTGCCCAGATGGCGCCCCAGGGCAGGAACACATGGCCGATGACGACCAGGACCGGCAGGGCCACCAGACCGGCAATCGCCAGGGTGGCGCAGGATAACGGCTCGAACCGCAGCCGCGGCCAGCGACGGGGCGCTACGGTCGTTGCCACGCCGCAGGCCCTGGCAGAGAGAGCGTACCGGCCAGCAAGTCCCCGTCGGGGGCATCGGCGAGCGCGGCCCGAAGCCTCGCCACGTCCGCGAGCAGACCCGCCACACCCGGTGCGGCGCCCGTGGACGCGAGGACATTGCGCGTCAAGGCGGCGGCTAGCGAGTCCTGGCCTTCGGCCAGGGCGGTTTCGTAGGCCAGGATCCGGCCGTGGAATGCCCGGGCCATGGCCTTCACCCTGCGGCCGACACCCAGGTCGCCCACGCCCATCTCGCGCAGGGAACGATCCATGTCGGCGAACAAGGTGTCGACCAGGCCGCGGGCAAGCTTCTCACCCTCGCCTCCCATCGCGCGCAGCCGCCACATGGCCAGGATCACGTGCAGGATGATCATGTCGAACCGGCCATCGAGGGAATCGGGCACGCCCATATCCCGGTAGAACCCCGGGCTGCGGGCCCGCTCGACCAGGGTGGTGTAGATCGCGTGCGCCGCGTCGCGCCGTCGGCTGGCGGCACGGACACGAGCAATCAGCCCCACGTGGTAGCTCCACCGGCGTTGACTTGCGACACTTCCGGCCCCCACATTGCGCCCGAAGGAGCACCATGCCGAGCGCAATTACTTCGATCGTAGCACCGTGCGTCGCCCTGGCGGTCGCCTTTGTTCTCGGAGCCTGTCAGCCGGTCGTCCATGTCCGAGGGCATATCCTGGACGACGACGCGGTGGCAAGCCTGGAACCCGGCGCCACGACCCGTGACGATGTGCTCGATTCGCTCGGATCGCCGTCATCGGTCAACGCCTTCGGTTCCGAGACCTGGTACTACATCTACGGCCGGTCCGAAGTGTTCGCGTTCTTCAAGCCCGAGGTGCTCGATCAGCGGGTCGTGGCCATCGCCTTCGCCGAGGACGGGACTGTGAAGGACGTCAAACGCTACGAACTGGACGACCGGCAGGAGATCGAGCCGGTCGCGCGGACGACACCCACGTTCGGCAAGCAACTCGGGCTCCTGCAGCAACTCCTCGGCAACCTCGGCCGCTTCAACAAGACGGCCAACGGCGCCGAATAGGCTCGCTGGTTCAGGCGAGCACGGCGAGCAACAGCAGGGCCACGATGTTGATGATCTTGATCATCGGGTTCACCGCCGGGCCGGACGTGTCCTTGTAGGGGTCGCCCACGGTATCCCCGGTCACCGCCGCCTTGTGCGCATCGGACCCCTTGCCGCCGTGGTGGCCGTCTTCGATGTACTTCTTGGCGTTGTCCCACGCACCGCCGCCAGACGTCATCGAGATGGCTACGAACAGACCGGTCACGATGGTGCCGAGCAGGGCCGCGCCAAGGGCCGCGAAGGCCGCGGATTGGCCGGCAATTCCCCAAATCACGACATAGAGGACGATCGGCGCAACGACCGGCAGCAGCGACGGCAGAATCATCTCCTTGATCGCGGCCTTGGTCAGCAGGTCGACGGCCTTGCCGTATTCCGGCTTGGCCGTGCCTTCCATGATCCCCGGAATCTCGCGGAACTGGCGGCGCACCTCGACGACGATGGCCCCCCCTGCCCGGCCGACGGCCTTCATGCCCATGGCGCCGAACAGGTAGGGCAGCAGGCCGCCGATGAACAAGCCGATCACCACGAACGGATTGGCCAGCGAGAAGTCGACCTGAAGGTCGCCGAAGAAGTGGCGCAGGTCTTCCGTATAGGCAGTGAACAGCACCAGGGCGGCAAGGCCCGCCGAGCCGATGGCATAGCCCTTGGTGACCGCCTTGGTGGTGTTGCCGACGGCGTCGAGCGCGTCGGTGGTCTTGCGCACTTCACGCGGCAAATCCGCCATCTCGGCGATGCCCCCGGCATTGTCGGTGACCGGGCCGTAGGCATCGAGTGCCACCACCATGCCCGCCAGGGCCAGCATGGTCGTGGCGGCGATCGACAGGCCAAACAGGCCGGCGGTCAAATAGGCCGCGATGATGCCGGCGCAGATCACGAGCACCGGCAGGGCCGTCGCCTCCATGGACACGGCGAGTCCCTGGATGATGTTGGTCGCGCTTCCGGTGTTCGAGGATTCGGCGACGCTGCGCACCGGGCGGTACGCGGTCGACGTGTAGTACTCGGTGATCCACACCAGCAGCCCGGTCACAGTCAGGCCGTAGAAGGCACAATACAGCAGGTGGCGTCCCTGGAAGACGGTCGCCCCCGAGTTGAATTCGGTCGAGAATCCGATCAGCACCCCGACCACGATCCCGATCAGCACCGCAGAGATAACGGCGGATGCCACGAAACCCTTGTAGAGCGCCCTCATGATCCCATTGTCGGCCCCCAGCCTGACGAAGTAGGTGCCGGCTACGGACCCCAGGATGCACACGCCGCCGATCACCAGCGGCAGCATCATGAGCAGGTCGCGGGCGGCGCCGACAAAGTAGATGCCGGCCAACAGCATGGTGGCGACCACGGTCACCGCGTAGGTCTCGAACAGGTCGGCGGCCATCCCGGCGCAGTCGCCGACGTTGTCACCCACGTTGTCGGCGATTACCGCCGCGTTGCGCGGGTCATCCTCGGGGATTCCGGCTTCGATCTTGCCGACCAGATCGCCGCCGACGTCGGCCCCCTTGGTGAAGATGCCGCCGCCGAGCCGGGCAAAAATCGAGATCAACGAGGCCCCGAAACTCAGGCCCACGAGGGCTTCCAGGATCTCTCGCAGCCCTTCGGCGGTCGAGGCATCCTTCCAGCCGAGGAGAACCGCGTAGTAAATGGCGACGCCGAGGAGCCCGAGGCCGACGACCAGCATGCCGGTGACCGCACCCGACCTGAAAGCCAGGCTCAGGGCCTTCGCCAAGCCCTCGCGCGCCGCTTCCGCCGTGCGAACGTTCGCCCGCACCGAAACGTTCATGCCGACATAGCCGGCGACGCCGGACAGGATGGCACCGATCAGGAAGCCGATGGCGACATGCAGGCCAAGCAGCGCCCCAAGCACGATGCAGACCACGGCGCCAACCATGGCGATCGTCAGGTACTGCCGATTGAGATAGGCGCGGGCGCCCTCCTGGATCGCGGCCGCAATCTCCTGCATGCGTGCGTTACCCGCCGGTGCCGCCAGTACCGACCGGGCGGTCAAGGCACCGTACAGCAACGCGATGACACCGCACGCGATGGTCAACCAATGGGCCCCGGTCATGGCAAAGTTCCTTGCAGGTTATAAGGATACGGGCCGCAACAAACCCCCGCCCGAGCGGCCCTGGAATCGTGGCGGAAGATGCCCTAGAAGCCCCGGCCGTGCAACAAGGCTCAGAAATGGGTCCAACCCGTCCGCTTGGGCAAGGGGCACGGGGTGCCGTCCCGATCGAGCAACCGGAGCGTCCGGCCGGCCTGCATGATCCCGATCGGCGTGAGGGCCAAGTCGAGCGACCGCGATAGAGCCTGCAGTTCGACGTCGGCATCGGCCGGGGCCGTGAACAGCAACTCATAATCGTCGCCCCCCGCAAGGACATCGTCCATCAGGGCGGAATCCAACGCCACGGCCGTGTGCGCGGGCGCCGACAGGGGGATTGCCTGAATCCGCACCGCCGCGCCAAGTCCGGACGTCGCGCAGATATGGCCGAGGTCGGCGAGCAGCCCGTCGGACACGTCGATCGCGGTATGGGCCATCCCCGCCAGGCGCTGTCCCAGATCAACCCGCGGCCGCGGCAGGTGGTAGCGATCCGCCAAGATCGCGCGATCGGCATCGCTCGACGACGCCAGGCCTCCGCGCAGCGCGCGCAGACCGAGTGCCGAGTCGCCGATCGTGCCCGACACCCAAATGCGGTCGCCGACCGCCGCGCTACCGCGACGGAGCTCCCGGCCCAGGTCGACCTCGCCGAGCGCGGTGAGAGACAGGACTGTGGGTCCGTCATAGGCCGTCGTGTCGCCGCCAATCAGGGTGACGCCGAACGACTCCTGATCCTCGGCCAACCCGGCGGCGAACCCCTCCATCCACGACTCCGAGACGGGTTTCGTCAGGGCGAGGCCCAGAAGGTAGGCGCGGGGCCGCGCGCCCATGGCCGCGAGGTCGGACAGGTTGACCCGCAGAAGTTTCCGCGCGATCAGGGATGCCGGGTCATCGGGCAGATAATGGACGCCGGAAACGATCACATCCTTGGTGATCACCAACTGCGTGCCCGGCGCCACCGTAACCAGCGCCGCGTCGTCCAGGAGGCCGAGCGCGCCCGGCTCGGCGGCGGCCAGGGGGGCGAACAGGCGGGCAATCGCGGCGAACTCGTTCAACTCAGACCTTGGTCGTGGCGACGCCGGTGAACTCGTCGGCCCGCAACACCCGCGCCAGCCGGTCGAGCACGGCGTTGACCAATCCGGGTTCGCCCTGCAGGAAGAACGCGTGGGCGACGTCGACGTACTCGTTGATTACCACCTTCGCCGGAACCTGCGGTCGCGCCAGCAGCTCGAAGGCTCCGGCGCGAAGGATGGCGCGCAGCACCACCTCCAGCCGTTCGAGGCGCCACTTGGCGTCGAGGGAACCCTCGATCATGGCGTCGATCTGCGGCTGGCGCTCAACCACGCCGCGAACGATGTCGCCCAGAACCGCGGCGTCGACCGTGAGCCGCTGTTGCTCATCGAGTTCGGCGACGATGCCGGCATGGATGGCCAGGTCGGGCCTGACCGCGCCCATGTCGATGCGATATAGGGTCTGGACGGCGGCAAGCCTGGCGGCGGTCGCGGTGCCGCCGCGCGATGGCTGCTGCTCGGTCACGACCGGCTCGGTCCGAGTTCGCGCGCGAGGGCGATCATGGCCAGGCAGGCGCGCGCCGCCTCGCCGCCCTTGTTTTTGCCCTTCGGGTCCGCGCGCTGGCGGGCCTGATCCCCGTTCTCGCATGTGAGGATTCCGAACCCCAGGGGCGCCAAGTGGCGGACGGCCAGGTCATTGAGCCCTCGGGCCGCCTCGTTGCACACGAGGTCATAGTGGCTGGTCTCGCCACGGATGACGCAGCCCAGGGCCACGTAGCCATCGTAGCGGCCGCCGGCGATCGCCATCGCCACCGCCGCCGGAAGCTCGAAGGCCCCCGGTACGACCAGCCGCTCGTGGGTCGCGCCCGCGGCCTTGAGCGCCGCGATCGCCCCGGACGCGAGTTGATCCCCGATATCGTTGTAGTACCGCGCCTCGACGACCAGGATATGCGGCGGCTTCTTCTTCATCGGCCCTCCATCATGCGGGCAACGTAGCGGGCCAGGGTATCGACTTCGAAGTTCAAGCGCCCGCCCGGCGCGAGGTCGCCGAATGTCGTCACCCGCTGCGTGTGCGGAATGATGTTGACGCCGAACTGCGCACCATCGACCTCGTTGACCGTCAGCGACACACCATCCAGGGCAACCGATCCCTTGGGCGCGATGTAGTGCGCGAACTCTCCTGGAATCGCGAAGGTGAACCGAGCCGAATCGCCCTCCGCGCGGCGATCGACGACCCGAGCCACGGCATCCACGTGCCCGCTGACCAGATGCCCGCCGATCTCGTCGCCGGCCCGCAGCGAGCGTTCGAGATTGACCTTCGTGCCGATCGCCCAGTCTCCCATCGTGGTCCGCGCCAGGGTCTCCGCCGACGCGTCGATCGCGAACCAGCCGCCATCCTTGGCCACGACCGTAAGGCAGCAGCCGGAGCAAGCAATCGAGGCCCCGAGGTCGATGGTCCGGGTGTCATACGTCGTTGCGATGACGATGCGTGTGTCCCCGCGACGCTCGATCGCACGGACCCGACCCAGGTCGGTGACGATGCCGGTGAACATGGTTCCTGCTTAAGGCAGCACGCGGTAGGTTTCCAGCATGTCGTCGCCGGTGTGGGTTCGATCCAACAACCGCAGTCGGATGCTTTCGGCGAGGAACTTGGCCTCGAGCGCGGCGATCGCGGAGACCCCGTCACCGCCGAGCAGGCTCGCCGCACGGAACCAGCACAGGCGATCGACGAGCTTCACCCTGAGAAACGCGGCCGCGAGCGACGCGCCGCCTTCGACCAGCAGGCGCGTGATGCCACGTTGGGCCAGGGCGGCAAGGGCCAGGGCGATACCGGGCCTGCCCGCGTCGGTCGCCACGGCGATGGGGATTGCGCCCTGCGCGGCCAACCGCGCGATGCGGTCCGGGTCCGCCCTCTCGCCATGGATGACCCAGAGCGGAACCTCGCGAGCACTTCGCGCCAGCCGACTCGTGGGCGATAGACCCAGCCGGCTGTCGAACACGACGCGGACGGGCGAACGCGACTCCATCCCCGGCAGCCGGCAGGTCAGGTCCGGGTCGTCCTTGAGCGCCGTGTGCAGCCCCACGGCCACGGCGTCGTGCTGTGCCCGCATCAGGTGGGCCCTTTCCCGCGCGGGTTCGCCGGTGATCCAGCGACTTTCGCCGCCGGCGGTGGCGATCCGCCCATCGAGGGTCGCGGCGACCTTGAGCGTCACCGCCGGGCGCCGATGGCGACGATGAATGAGAAATCCGAGGTTGAGTTCCTCCGCTTCCTCGGCGCAGAGCCCGACCGCGACCGCGACGGCGGATTGGCGTAGCTGGGCGACGCCCCGACCCGAAACCCGCGCATCGGGATCCTCCATCGCGACCACGGCGCGGACGATTCCCGCAGCGATCAGCGCATCGGCACAGGGCGGCGTTTGCTCGTGGTGGGAGCACGGCTCTAGGGTCACGTAGGCCGTCGCGCCGCGCGCTCCATCCCCGGCACGGGTCAGCGCCTCGGCTTCGGCGTGCGGCCGCCCGCCCGGCTGGGTCCAGCCGCGCCCGACGATGCGGCCACCCCGCACCAGCACGCAACCAACCGCGGGGTTGGGCCAAACCCGCCCCAGTCCGCGGCGCGCGAGCCCGAGCGCCGCGATCATGTGCTCGCGATCGCGGGGATCAGCCGTCGTTGCGCTCGCCACCGATCTTGCCGATGAAGTCCTCGAAGTCCTTCGCCTCGCGGAAATTGCGGTACACCGACGCAAAGCGCACGTAGGCGACGGGATCGAGCGAGGCAAGCCCTTCCATCACCAGCTCTCCCACCACGTGGCTCTGGATTTCCGGCTCGCCCATGCTCTCCAGTCGACGCTGGATGCCGTTGACCAGCCGTTCGATCCGGTCCGGATCCACCGGGCGCTTGCGCACGGCGATGGCGATCGAGCGGTGCAGCTTGTCGCGGTCGAAGGGTGCCCTCGCCCCGCCGCGCTTGATGATCGTCAGTTCGCGCAACTGCACGCGCTCGAACGTCGTGAAGCGCATGCCGCAACCCGGACAGTGCCGGCGGCGGCGGATCGCGGCGTTGTCGTCGCTGGGGCGGGAATCCTTTACTTGGGTGTCGTCATGGCCGCAAAACGGACAGCGCATCGATCTCCCCGGGGTTAGGCGAACTTGGCGACACGGGCGGCGTGCCTGCCACCCTCGAACGGCGTTGCGAGGAAGACCCGCAGGCAATCCTTGGCAACCTCCTCGCCGATGAGCCGCGCGCCGAGGCACAGGACATTGGCGTCGTTGTGGGCGCGTGTCAGCCGGGCGGAGACCGCATCGTGACAAACCGCGGCGCGGACGTGGCGGTGGCGGTTGGCCGCCATGCTCATGCCGATGCCGGTACCGCAGACGAGGACCCCGCGATCGGCCCATCCCGCCGCCAGCGCCTCCGCCACGCGATCGGCGTAGTCGGGATAATCAACCGAACCGGCGCCGCTGGTCCCGAGGTCGTCGACTTTGTAGCCAAGATTCGACATCTCGGTGACGAGAACAGCCTTCAGGCCCAGTCCCGCATGGTCCGAACCGATTGCGATGCGTCCCCCGGCCATGGTCCAGCCCATGATCTTGTGGTTGTTCCGCGGCATTCGTACCACAGCCGGGCGGGGACTGCCAATGAAGCACCACGGCGCGGCAGGCCTTGCGCAGCGGCCCTTTGCCGCACGGGCGAACGTTCCACGACCGCTTGCGGGAACCACGCAAATCTCGAGGCGCCAATTGTGTCACCATTCCTCAGAGCCCATCCGGGAAGTTTGGAGTCAGGAACATGGTTGTGGCCTGGTGAGCCTGCGGAGCATGAGGCGGATTATGGCGAGGCGGATGAAGGCGACCGCGATCCTGGCGTGACGCTCGAAGTCGCGAACGAGGCGACGATTG